>JAQGHY010000167.1 GCA_028291455.1 Rubritepida sp.
GGATCGTCGATGAGGATGGGCTGGAAGGTTAGCCGGTGGGCGCGGAACCATTCCTGCAGAATGACCTCGGTGGTCGATCCCGGCGGAACGCAGACGGTCGCACCGTCCAACTCGGTCAGATGTGAGACGCCGAGCGAACGCCGCACCAGGAAGCCTTGTCCACTGAAGTAGTTCGCGGCGGCGAACACCAAGCCGAGTTGTGTCTCACGCGTAGTGGTCCAAGTGGTACTGCCGAACAGCACATCGATGTCGCCGCCCTGGACTGCGGGGAACCGGGTCAGCCCCGTGATTGGGCGGATAGTGGCCTTCTCGGGATCCCCGAGCACGGCTGCTGCCAGCGCGCGGCAGGAATCGACGTCCATTCCGCGCCAGACCCCGCGGCTGTCTGGCAGCGAGAAGGGGGGATTGTTCGACTGCACGCCGCAGATCACGCTGCCGCGGGCGCGGATCGCTGCCAGGGTCGGCGACCCCTGCGCATGGGCACCATGGCCTGCAGGAAGGCTGATGCTCGCGAGCACGCCCAGCCCCAGGACCGCCATGCAGCGCCGGCTCAATCCAGCCAAGGCCCGAAGCCCAGTTCCAACCGACGATGGGCTGCCTAAAGCATTTAGCATTCGTATTCTCCACACGGCAGGTGACATCAGTTAGGCCACATTAGACCTACATTGAACTGGATTGGGGATTGCCGAGACCCCAGACATTGCGGAAGCAGGCCTGAGCGGACGGCAGGCAGCCAACCCATCGGCACCGCCTGGAACCTGCCTGACGAGTATCAGCCAGACTTAGACGGCCTAGCGAGGCGAGGTTACCCGCAGTTCGTGCACGTCATCATCCCACTCTTCTCGCGTGCCGGCTCAACTAAAGATCCGCAACGCAGGCTGTTTGTGCCGTCGTCGTTCGGATCGAAGTGGTCCGCAGCGATTGGCACTAGCTCACCCGCAATTTTGCGAGGCCGGCCGCGACGCCTTGGCTCGATGTGCGGTTGAGGGATCGTTCCGAATGCCGGCATCTCTGCTGAAGCCGGATCCCACATCGGCATGACGTGTACGGCGGGGTGCGGCGGCTCGATGGAAGCGGACAGCTCAACGGGCGATCGAACCGGTGCAGTTTTAGTTGGGAAGCATTCTGCCCAGGTGGCAGCGCGGAGCCCCGATTCCCGTGGACGCTGATCCTGGCTTTTGGGAGAGCTTCCCGATCGGACGTGCACAACTTCGACGGTTCGGCTGCCGCTAGACGCCCCCACGACGCGGAATGCTCAGCAGCTCTCGTTGAGGCTGTGCAGCGTGATCGTCGTGAAAGCGGGCGAAGACATGATCTATGTCGTCCTAAAGTTCCTTGCGTGTTCTAGAAGTCGGAGCGTCTGACGACGTTGGTCGGCCGCTGGTGTAACTCGCGCGATTCGTAGTAGGCCGCGTGGATAAAGCGCGCGAGAGGGATTCCCTTACGCGGTGCTGCCTACGCGAACTAGCGCAACCAAGGTGCCACGGCGACGAATGCCAAGGCTGCCATGGCCACGATCAGCAGCAACCGAGTCGAAGCTCGGGATATGGTCGTCGGAAACAGGGGATCATAGAGGATGGGAACGGTAGAACCGCGCTCGGGAATTCCTGATTTTCCGGTGTGCCGCAGGAAACTTGTGACGTCCGTTCCGTCCGGGAGTTTGTAAGCCACCGGAAACTTCTGGCCTGTGTGGGCCCACATCCAATCCCCTTCGGCCATCGACACGGCATCGGTGTAAGTCCATCGCGAAAGCCGCCGCAGATGCCAAGCACAAAGCACCAGGAGGCAGGCGGCAAACCCTGACATTGCAAGCTTGTCCATGGGGAACGGTAGCCGGCATCGCGCACCGGGTGAAGGGAACAGCGTCAACGCTGAACGGTCTCCGCTTCGCCAATCTGGCCAGATCAAACAGTGGATCGGCTTTGTCCACGCGACCTAGTTTTCCCGGTTGATCGGTAGGCGATCTCAGCCCTAAGCAAAATCATCGGGCCGCAAAACTTCGCAATGAAATCAGCGGTTAAAGCTTGAGGGTGAAATTGTCCAACCCTCGAGGTTCAGAGACTCTCCGCGCTCCAGAGACCTAATCCGCCCTAATTCCGAAAGCGAACCATCTAGGTTATGCGTGAACCTCGGCATGACCTTGATGGTTCGCTTTCGGAATTAGGGTGAATTTGCTCTCCGATCCGTGGAGACTCTCCGAACCTTGAGGGTTAGGCGATTTTACCCTCAAGCTTTAACCGCTGATTCGTTGCGAATTTCTGGCCACCCGAGGGCTTTGCTCTGGGCTGAGATCGCTTGGCGATCAGCTTTGCCAAAACTGTCGCGCATCCATTGAGTGACACTAGCGATAACCAGCACGTCAGCGCATTAGATTTACTCGAGTGCTGGTGCGCTGAATCACGTAAAGTGCAATCTCTCGAGCTAAACTAAATGCTACTGAGACATTACACACGCGCTGGCGGCCCCCCAGAGAGAGCTAGGTCAATACTCGACATGCGCGATGATAGCCTTGCCGGCGATGACCAACAGGTTCGCGAAGATCTTAAAAATCTTCTCCGGTTCACTGAGCAAATGCTAGCTACGAGAGAGAAGACCGTCTTCGACATCGCTGAGTATCCGATTCGTCTGACGGAGCGCGACCTCACGGATGCTGCGGGATCCCCTCTGCCGGGTGTTGGTTTTGGACCTTCCGAGGATGTGTGGCTGACCTTTGCCCGGATGCGGGAGCGACTGCCGCCGAAGCCGCCAGAAAATCTTGAGCCGTGGCTTCGATCCGACGCGCGCCCGACGCCCGCTAAGCCACCCGGACTGCTGTCCGAAAGAATTCTCTCCGTTACGGCCGATGAAGCCACCGACTTGATCGAGGCTTCCTTCACCCACGAGGACGCCGTCGGACAGATCGCGACCAACTCGGGTGAGCCGGAACGCTGGTCGGTGCCGCTGCGGCCAGCTGAGCTTCCGTCGGTTGTAGAGGCGCTGGAGCGTCATGTTGCCGGACCATGGCGCGCCTGGGCAGAGGAAGAGGCGCCGCGGCGAAAGGCGATCGAACTCTACAGCGCGCTCTATAAGGCGCATGCCCAGATCGCCGCCGCTGGTGGTGAAGGCGGCTTAGAGTTAGTGGTCGGCATCGGACTGGCGCGCTGGCAGCATGGCCGGCAACGCATCAATCTGCCGCTGATCGAGCAGCGGGCTGAGTTCGCGTTGGACGAAACCAGCGGCAACCTCTCGATCCTTGCCCGTGGCGTGCCCCCTACGCCCGCGCTTCGCGCGTTTCTGGATCTCAGCATTCCAGGCGCAGCAGATTTGCAGCGCGAAATGACGGCGCGGCTGGATCGCATTTCCAAGGATCCAGACCTGGCGTTCGGCCCATTTCAGCCAGCCAGCTTCCTCGGTGTCCTCGAAACTTGCGCAGCGCGCCTCGATGCCAGCGGAAGCGTTTTGCCGACCAATGAAGAACTCGGTCCGGCTGGAGAGGCTCTTCGGATCGGGCAGGGGTTTTGTATTGTTGTCCGGACACGCCGCGAGGACATCCTGCGCGACGACATCCGGCGCCAGATCGACGCTCTCTCGCCAGGCATTTGCTGCATCCGTAACGAGGCTCATTTGTGTATCGGCTCGACTAAGTGCGCGCGCGACGGGCCAGGCATAAACGGGTCAGCAAAATATTGCGTCTCATGGACGACTAGGTCGTTCCGAAATTCCATGATGCTGACGACGTACGATGGCTTGCCATCATAGGTAAGGACGAATTCGGTCACCCATAAATCGCCGCTGCCGACGATGCGCTGGACCGCGAAGTGCTTCTCGTTGGGTTGGACCTGGCGGCTTTCCTGTATCGCTCGTCGGCCCCGAATGCGCTCGCCCGATTGCGGGTAATCCAGCACGGCATCCTCACTGTAGATTTTGTGCTCCGCTTCGAACGCATTGGCGTTCGATGCAGCCCAGTGATGCGCAAGTGCCGCGCGTGCGGCTCGATCATCCATCTCGAACTCCACCGGTGCGGACCGCTGCCGCTCCGGCAGGGGCATCATCAAATGCTCATCGTCCAGATGTTACGACTAGCAATTCCCCACAGCGTTCGTCCAAGCAAGATAAGAATCGCCAATGTCGCAATACCCGATAGGATCAAGGCCGTAATATCTGAAAACGGGCTGGGCACGGCATTGGCAAGGCGGACGGCAGCAATCGCCGCAGCCGCGAGCGGGAAGCTGGTTGCCCACCACGACAATTTGAAAGGGTCGGAAATGAGCATCCGGCGGACACGACCGAGCATCACTGCCATCATGAAGAGTGTCAGCACGAACAAGGGCGCGCTATGCACGATGAGGTACGCGGTGGAACGCGGATAGGCAGAGGGTTGACGCTGACCTACCGGCTGGCAAACTACTGACCATCCCACGTCACGCAGCACCGTCGCGAAAGGCCATCTCGCCATCGCCGCATCCAGACAAAGGCTGGATGTTCAGCACCGACCAACGACCGTTGATCGGTGGTGAACATCCTTAGGGGCAGCGACAGAGCCCTCAGTGCCGGCCGTATTGGTAGCCACACTGTGGGAGGGTGTAGCGGCCATACCTCGGCGCAGTGTAGGAGTGTCCGTAGGTACGCGACGGCGGCGTATGGCCGCGCCCAGCGACATGTGGCGCCATGCCGGAGGCGCCATCACGCCGACATTGCCGCATTTACAAAGCACGTTGCACCAGACGGTAACAACGGCCGCCTCGATCAAAGGGCCCGCGCGCATCCGGCTGGAGTCCATCCAGCTGTTCTTAGTCTCGACCGCCTGCCTTGCGGTAGGCCTCCAGCGCCTTTGCTACCTGCGCCGTCGCGGCTCGATGCGCCTCGACGTAGCTAGCCTGGGCGGCAACCTTCTCCGCATCGAGGGCCGCTTGGCGTTCACGGAACGCAGCCTCCTCGGCCTTCCGCCGCTCATCGACAGCACGCAGTGCTGCCTCAGCTTTGCTTAGGAACGACCGGTCAGGTGGCGGCGGAGGCGGCGCCTTGTTCGCTGCTGGTTTCGCAGCGTTCCGCGTCGCCTGGTTCGCTGCCGAGTTCGCAGCCTTCCGCGTCGCCTTCTTCGACGGCACGTCAGGTAGCTCGGGAAGCAACGTCGGCTCGACCTCGAAAGGCCCATCGGAGCCGACCGGCCGTTTTAGAACGATCTCCGGGTGGGCGGTCGCCGCCGCCACGGCTGCCTCATCGGTCGTGAGCTTTGCATGGCCGTCGGCGAAGACGTTCCGGTGGACGCCCCAGGCCTGCAGCGCCGCGGCCTGACTCGGCGCTGCCACGATGGTGTCGTAGAAGCCGAAGTGCGCCTGGAAGACCTTCAGCTTGCGGGCCTTCGCCATGACGATCCTATGTGCCGCTCGCCAAATCCGATCACGTGGCGCCGCCGCTCTCGTGGTCAACCATGCGGTCTCGCCCAGACAGGCCGCTGCGCCTTGTCGATCAAAGCCGGCATGCGCCGCTCACGGTCAGCGTTCGCGCAATCTTGGCTTGCGCCAGCGCAGGACGCTAGCCCTGCTTATGCAATGACCTGGCCGGACGCCACCCCTAGCTCAACCCAGCACCGTCCCACTCGCCTCAGCCGCGGCCAGAGCAGCCTTGGTGCGATCGCTGATCAGCTCCCGCTCCTTCTGCGCCATCGCCGCGTAGATCCGCATCATGGCTGCCGGCGTGATAGAGGTTGACGAGTCCGATAGCGCGCGTGGACCATTCCTCGGCCGCGCCTGTATGGGTCCGCGTAGAATGAGGATATCGTGATGAAGGGTTGGCGCGCACGGATCGGGTTTTTGGTGCCGCCCGGCAATCCCACCGTTGAGCCGGAAATGCAGTTGCTCTGTCCTCCGGGGGCGTCGCTGCATTTCACTCGCCTCAGCGCATCGGGACCTGCCGGAACCCATGCCGGGCAGGACGAGCGGAACCTCAGCCAGGTGGCAAGCGTGCCGGCGGCGGTAGAACTGCTGGCGATGGTCTCGCCCGCAGTGATTGTGCTGGCGCATACGGCCACAAGCTACACGTTGGGTCAGGCGCGCGAGGCGGCGTTGGTAGCGGAGATGGAGGCCCTGTCGGGCACGCGCTTCATCACGGCCTTTAGCAGCACTTTGGCGGCCCTCGCCGCACTCGGCTGCACGCGCATTGCCTATGGCACGCCTTACTCGGAGGCGACGACGTTACAGGGCAAGCGGCACCTGGAAGCGCATGGCATCGCGGTGATCAGCCACGGCGCCTTGCCTAACGTCCGCAACATCTATGAGGAGAATGAGGCCCGCGCCTATGCCATTGCCCGTACCGTAGACCACCCCGATGCAGATGCCGTGTTCCTGAGTGGCACCGGCATGCCGACTATCGACGTGCTACAGACGCTCGAGGACGATCTGGGCAAGCCGGTCATTTCGGCCGCTTCGGCTATGATGTGGCATGCGCTTCAAGTGGCTGGCGTCCGACATTCGCGGCCAGGATACGGCCGGCTCTTTGCCTAAGCTGTTTGGCGCTCTGCCGACAGCCCGGCTGCGTTCGATCGATCCGGGCGCCGCTGGCTCGGTCGAACCGTCACCCGGACCGGAGCTGCACGTTGTCCAACGCCAGCTAACGAGGTGCTGCTCGCGCCAACGCACGGCAGACCGTCGTATGTGTCCAAATCCTCCTGCCGCCCGGGGTGCCAATTTGCCAGACGTTTAGGGCCCGCGCGATGGCGCCCAGCCTCTCAACACCATCGTCACGGAGCCGGATAACTTCCAGTGCCGGCCGATGCGCCGCCCGCTCGGCCTCCAGGCGCCGCGCCCGCGACGCAGCGGCGGCGTCAGGACCTCGCAACGGCCGGTGGCCCCGATCACCTCCGAGCACCGTCCCACGCGCCTTCGCTGCCGCCAGTGCTGCCTTTGTGCGCCTCCTGATTAGTTCGCGCTCCTTCTGCGCCATCGCCGCGTAGATCCGCATCATCAGGTCGTCCGCACCCGGCATGTCCGTGGCCCGGATCGACACGCCATCCTCCAAAAGCTGCGACAGCGTGTGCGCACGCCGGGTGATGCGATCTAGACGCGCTGCTACCAGCACCGCGCCGAGCTGCCGGCACCTCACTAGCGCCGCCTGAAATCCTGGCCGCCAGTCGTCCTTGCCGCTGGCGATGTCGCTGTGCTCCGACACCAGCGTCCAGCCCTGGCTGGCCACGAAGGCCCTGACGCTCGCCTGCTGGGCTTCCAGACCCAGCCCGCTCTGCCCTTGCTCCACGGTAGAGACCCGGTAGAGCCCGACCGCGTAGCGTGTTGCTTGTGCCCGCATCAGACCGCGACCGGGCTGATCACGCGGTAGATGCTGTAGCTGCCCTTGGCACCCTGCTTGCCGGCACTCACCTGCTTTACCCGCTCCAGCACTTCGACCGTATGGCCCTTCTTTTTTAGCCCGGCGAAGAAGCCGCGGACTGTGTGCTGGGCCCATCCGGTTGCCTCGATGACATGGGCGATGGTGGCGCCCCCGTCTCGGCGCAGCAGATTCAGCACCGCTTCCTGCTTCGTGCCCTCGCGGGGCTTGGGGAGAGCGCCAGGGGGGCGAGCGGTGGCTCGGCTGCCCAGTGCCGTCTTGAGCGCTGCCAGAGCCGCCTCCAGGTCGTCCTGCGCCTCCCAAGCCGTACCGTTGCCAAGGCCGCCTCTCGCAGGCCCGTGCGAGCCTTCGTAGGCGCTGGTAGCGGGGCAATATCACCGAGCACCTGAGCCGCCGCATTCTCGGCGTTGAGCGCGTCCTGCTGCAGCGCGAACTCCTTGGCTTCTTCCGCGTCAGTCAGCTCGCGGAGTTGGGCGCCGATGTCGCTGGAAGTCTCGGGTTCGATCCCGATGGCCCGCAGGCCGTGGTTGGTGATGCGTAGCGCGACCCTGGCGCCCTCCTCGTCTTGTCGCCAGCCGAAGTCGCGGTGCTCAGCAGGCGCCGGCACTTCCTCTAGCAATAGGTTCTTGAGCATGCTGCGGATTACCGTCTGGCGTGCTGCGGCTACCTTCGAAGCGCGAGAAGGGTTTTGCCTGGGACCCTTCGAGCGGCATAACGCGCAAGCCGACGCGGCCGATTTTCCAGCCACGCCCGCTTCGCGCCGCTCCTCGGCATGTGTTAAGCGGGGGTTAGGAAACGAAATACCGGGGAAACGCTCATGAAGCGCCGCAGCCTCCTTCTAGCCCCGTCCCTCGGCGTGCCGTCCCTCGCGCTGGCGCAGGGGACATACCCGTGGTTGCCGAACCGACCCATGACAATGATTGTCCCCTATGCCGCAGGCGGCGGGACGGACATCGTCGGGCGCGAGTTCGCGCAGATTCTCTCGCAAAAGCTCGGCCAGCCTGTAGTCGTGGAGAACCGAGGCGGCGCCGGCGGCAGCATCGGCACCCTGCAGGCGGTGCGGTCGCGGGCGGACGGCCTTACCTTCCTCTATGCCGTGTCATCCAATATCGTCATTAATCCGCACGTCTACCGCACCGAGGCTGCGGTGGACCCGGCGCGCGTGCTACTTCCGGTTGGCCTTCTCGCGAACTACCAATACATCCTGGTGGGCGATCCCCGTTGGCCGGTGACCAACATACAAGAACTGATCGCGCTGGCACGGCGGAAGCCGGGGGAAATCACCTTCAGCCATTCAGGCAACGGCGGGAACAACCACCTGGCCGGCAAGCTGCTGGCACGGATGGCCGGTATCGAGCTGTCAGATGTCGCCTACCGCGGCACCGCCCCCGCGCTGATGGATGCCGTGTCGGGCACCGTGCAGTTCAACATTTCCTCGCCGCCGCCGGCCATCCCAATGGTGCGCGAGGGCCAGTTGCGGGCCATCGCGGTGACCGGGGCGCAGCGCTCCCCAACCTTCCCCGACGTTCCGACGGTCGCCGAACAGGGGCTTCTCGGCTATTCGGTAATGGGCTGGCACGGGCTGTTCTACCCACCAGGCACCCCGGCCGGACCGGTCGCGGCGCTGCGCGCGGCAGGGGCGGAAATCGCCGCGCTGCCGGCGTTTCACGAAAAGCTTGGGCGGGATGGGCTCGAGCCCCTGACCGCGCCGGTCAGCCAGGAGGCCTTTGCGGCGCAGGTGCGCGACGAAAACACCTTTTGGGCGCGCACGATACCGGAACTCGGGATCCGCATCGAATAGCAGAATCCACATGGGCCTGCACAACGTCCGCAAGACCCGCAAGCCCGATAGCTCCTGGCCTGAGTAGCGCCGTGATGCCGCGGCTGTTCACGGTTACGGCAGGTATGGCTGGCCGGCCTCTGATGTTTGGTGCCCGCCGCAGCACGCCTTGATCAATAACTGCGGCAACAAAACACTTAGCCCGTTTTGTCGATGTTCCAGTAGACGGTGGTCGGCACAGGGAAGACCCCCGTGATGTTCCGCCGCCATGCCGCCGACTGCACGTAAAAGCCCAGCGGTACATAAGGCAACGAGTGAAAGGCCCGATCCTGCAGCTGCGCGGCGATCGCCTGCTGTCGCGAGGGGTCCGAGGCTTCAAACCAAGCGGTACGCAACTCCTCGAGCGCGGGATCGGTAGGCCAGCCGAACCAGGCCTGGTTACCATTCGCACGCACCATGGTGTTCACCGCCGGGCTGAGGATGTCGGCGCCATTCCACAGCGTGTGGAAGATGCTCCAGCCGCCGCGCTCCACCGGCTCGCGGCTATTGCGGCGCTGGAGCATGGAGCCCCAGTCGGTCGCGACATAGTCGATGTTCATACCCATTCGCCGCAGCAGGTCGGCGGTGACTTCGCTGACGGCGGTGATCGGCGCGTTGTCGGTCGCGACGATGATAACGACCTTTTCGCCATTATAGCCCGCCGCCTGCAGCGCGGCCTTGGCACGGTCCACGGACTTCGTCTTGAGCACGGCATTGCCGGCGTCGCTCGCCATGGGGCCGGAGCAGGCGAAAAAGCCCTCGCAGGTGCCCCAGGCACCCGGCTCGTTGCCGGCGACGGCCTGCATGTATTGCGACTGGTCCACCGCCATCGCCACGGCCTGGCGGATCGCTGGATTGTCGAAGGGCGGGTGGAGCTGGTTGAAGCGCAGCATAGCGTAGGTGCCCGAGCGGTCGCGCGGCTCGACGACGATGTTGCGGTCGCGCCGAAGCAGCGGCAGCAGGTCGTGGATCGGCTGGTCCCAGTAATCCTGCTCGCCCGCGCGCATCGCACCAGCGGCCGTCGCGGGATCGGGGATCACCGTCCACTCGACGCGATCCACCTTGGGGATGCGGCCGCCCGCGATACTGCTGACGGGCTCGCCACGCGGCACATAGCCTTCGTGCCGCGTATAGGTGGACTTCACGCCCGCCACCCATTCGTCGCGGTTGAAGCGGAACGGGCCGCTGCCGGTGGTGTCGGTAATCTGCCGGCCGGGATCCGTCTGCGCCACGCGCTCCGGCATGATGAAGCATTGCGAGGAGTTGGATTTCCCGAGCGCCGCCGCGACCAGCGGAAAGGGCCTCTTCAATTTGAAGCGGAAGCGCCGGTCGTCCATCACCTCCAGCTCGTCGGTATGCTGGGCCAACACTTGGCCGAACACGTCGCGCACCCACCACCGCTTGATCGAGGCCACGCAGTCGACGCTGCGCACCGGCTCGCCGTCATGGAAGCGGAGCGGCTGGCGCAAGGTGAAGACCCAGCTCCGGCCGTCGTCGGCGACCTCCCAGCCCTCAGCCATCTGCGGTCGCGGGACGAACTGGGCATCGACCGCGGTGATCTGGTCGTAGATCAGATAGGCGTGGTTCTTGGTGGCTGGTGCCGTCGTCCAGATTGGATCGAGGCTGGTGAGGTTCGCGGCCGGAATGACGCGAAGGATCTTCGCATTGCCTTGAGCAAAAGCAGGGGCGGAAAGCAGAGGCGCGGCGGCTGTGCCGGCAAGGAACTGGCGGCGGTTCATCGAGATTCTCCGGAATGGATCAGAGGTGAAGAGGGCACGACGGTGCGACAGCATCGCGCCTTCCCGGCACGCTGGATCTGGTCTGGTGTCTGCATCGTCATCACTCCTCTCGGGTCTGCGGCCCGTTTCCTCCCAAGCCTTCAGGGCGCGAGCTTCACGCCCAATCTTTCCTCAACCTCCGGAAATACTGCGGGGTCGCGCGCACCGGCGCCCACGGGGTAGGCGGCGTTCGGGCCGGAGACGATCGCGACGTCCCGGCCGACCGGCATCTCGTTGATGGCGATCGGCGCGCCCGTCGCGGGATCGAAGGAGCCCATCATGTCGGGGAAGGTGCGCACGCGTACGCCGTCGCGGTCGGCGGCCATGTACTCGTTGTAGATGTGGAGCGTGATGGTGCCGCCATCGCCTTTGATCACGACGCGGCCGACATCGAAGCCGCCCTCGTAATGCACGTCGTTGAGCTCGACCCGACCGGTGACCAGAACCTCGCCCGAGAGGAAGGCGGCGGCGGCCTCTACGCGGGCGAAGCCGGCCGGCTTATCGAGCATGGCGTGGCCAAGGCCAGTCGCGAAGCTCATCGCCCCCGGCGCGCCGCCCTTGCGCACGAAGCCTGCGGTGAAGGGCCCCCGCGTCGCATAGATGCTGCCGCCATTCTGCACCGAGGCCGCGCGCATGATGGTCGATGTCTTGGCCATGTTGCCCGTAACGACGATCTCCACCCGATCGTCCGGCGCGCCGCCGCAGCCAGCCTGCGTCACCTGAACGTCGGGCATGGAGGCGAGGCCCATGCCGCCCATCTTCACCGTAGGATGGCCGCGTCCGTTGGTTGCCGCATCCACCAGCGGGATGCCGAGGACGGCGGCCTGCATCCAGGCCATCAGACCCGGCACGTGGCCTGGCATAACGCCGGCGGGCAGCTTGCCGCCGGTCGCCGCGATCAGCATCTGGGCGGACTTCACAGAGTCACGCATGGAGGTGATCGCCTTGGCATAGCCCGGCGCGCCCACGCCAGTGGCGACGATGATACCGGCATCGTCCGGCAGCTCGTCCAGCGTCACCATGGAGAGAGGGCCGTAATCCAGCGCCTGCTCGCCGATGCGGCGATTCCGCTCGGCGCGCTTCATTCCGCTGCCGCCGGCCGAAAGCACGAGGCCGCCGAGGATGGCGCCTTCCAGCGCCTCTAGGTCCATCTTTACGGGCATTACGCGGCTTCCGTCTTGCTGGGTTCGTCCTGGACGAGGGGCACGAAGCCGGGCTGAGCCTTCACGCGCTCGATCCATGCAAGCACGTTGGGGAAGCGGGGCATTTCGAAATTTCCCATATGCGCCATGGACACGTACGGAAAGTTAGCAAGATCGGCGATCGTGTAGCGGTCTGCCGCCAGGAAATCGCGGGCGGCGAGGTGGCCGTCGAGGATGCCCAGCGCCTTGTGGCCGGCTGCATGCCATTCGGGAATCTCGCGCTCCTTCTTCTCGGGTTGCTTCGCAACGCCGATCCAGAAGCGGGCTCCGGACAGCGCTTTCAGCGCCTCCGACTGATCGAAGAACATCCATTGCAGGACGCGGGCGCGGTCGAGGCCGTCGGGCAGGTAGGGCGTGTTCTCCGCGAGGTGGAAGAGCATGGCGTTGCTCTCGAACAATGCCTCGCCGGAGGGTAGCTCCAGCACCGGCACCTTTCCCACGGGATTCTTGGCCAGGTATTCGGGCAGGCGGGTCTTCCCCTCCGGCAGCACGTAGGTGACGCGGCGGAAGGGCAGGCCGAGCTGGGTGAGGAGGATGCGCACCTTCCACGCATTGCCGGAAAGTTTGCTGTCGTGAAGGACGTACATCAGGCAAAGCCCAGCCCGTAATGGGCCTTGTTCTTCAGGGCTCGCTCATAGCCCGCCTCGGCGTGGCGCATGATCCCGATGCCGGTGTCGCCGTCCAGCACCGCGCGCAGCCTGTCGGCCGAGAGCGGGCTGCCGTCGGCCACCGTGGTCTGCCCGGCGGATTGGTTGGAATAGCCACCGCGTGAATGCACGGCCACCAGGTCCGCGCCATTGGCGCAGGCCAGCAACGCATTGAGGATCGGCCAGTCTGAAATCGCCTCCGAGCCGTCCTGCATCTTCTCGCTCTCACGGAACGGGTTTGCCACCGAGCCCGCGTCGAGATGGTCCCGCGTGAAGGCAATGGGGCCCTTGGTGCGCCCGTCAGCCACGGCCTCGTTCACCTTGGTGGCGAGCAGGCTGCGCTCGCCATGGCCGAGCCAGCCGATACGCGCCGGCAGGCCGGTGAAGCGCACGTGTTCACGCGCCAGAGCGATCCACTGGTTGATCGAGTGGTTGTGGGAAAACGTCTCCTCGATGATCCCATCCACCGTCGCGATGTCCTGCGGATCGCCGGAGACGGCGAGCCAGCGGAACGGCCCGTAGCCGTCGCAGAAGAGCGGACGGATGAACATGGTCACGAAGCTCTCCATCGTGAGCATGTCCTTCTCGCCGAGATCGGCAGCGCGCAGGCGCAACCCGTTCCCGTATTCAAAGACGATGGCGCCGCGGCGACGGAACTCCAGCATTGCGCGGGAGTGGACCAGGAGGCTCTCCTCGGCGCGGCGCTTACGCTCGGGCTGGTCGGTCTCGGCCAGATTCGCCGCCTGCTCCGGGGTCATGCCCGCAGGGATGTAGCCGCGATAGGGATCGGTGTTCACCTGGTCGGTCACGACGTCGGGGATGATGTCGCGAGCCAGCAGCGCCGGATGGACCTCCGCCGCATTGCCAACCAGACCGACCGACATGGCAACGCGGTTCGCCTTGGCGTCCAGGATCCAGTTCAGCGCCTCATCGAGGCTTTCGGTGATGCGGTCGCAGTAGCCGCTGGCGATCCGCCGCTCGATCTTCGCGCGCGATGGCTCGACCACCAGTGTCGCGGCGCCAGCGAGCTTGCCGGCCAGCGGTTGCGCACCACCCATGCCGCCGCAGCCGGCGGTGAGGATCATGCGCCCCCGCAGGTCGCCGCCGAAGAACTGCTGCCCGGCGCCGACGAAGGACTGGTAGGTGCCCTGGAGGATCCCCTGGCTGCCGATGTACTGCCACGCGGCGGCGGTCATGCCGGGGGTAACGGTCAGGCCCTTCTGCTCGAGCTCGAAGAACTGGTCAGGATTGCCCCAGCGGCCCAGCACGTTGCCGTTGGCCATCACCACGCGTGGAGCACGGTCGTGCGAGCGGAACTTGGCGACGGCGCGGCCGGACTGGCAGACCAGCGTCTCGTCCGCCTCCAGTTCCATCAGCGCGCCAACGATGCGGTCGTAATCCTCCCAAGTGCGGGCGGCCCGGGCGCCGGTGTAGATGATGAGGTTTTCGGGGTCCTCGCCATTCTCGAGGTTGTTCTCGAGCATCCGGAGGATGCTCTCCTGCCGCCAACCCTTGCAGCGCAGGAGATTGCCGCGCTGGGCCTTGATGTTGCGTGCCATCACCGTCCTCGTCCGTCTGAATGTAGGAAGCCTGTTGCAGCGGGACCGCAATCGTCCAATATGGCTTTGTGACGAAGGCCATAAGATTGAACGAAGGCTTATAATGGCACTGCCGACGCTCCGTCAGTTGCGCTGCGCCCTTGCCGCCTTCGAGACGGGGAGCCTGTCGGCCACCTCGCGGCGGCTGCGACGGGCGCCCGCCACACTCAGTGTGCAAATCTCGACGCTGGAATCGGTGCTTGGCGCGAAGCTTTTCGGCAGATACGTCGGCGGGCTGGTCCCCACCGCGGCGGGGCGGCAGTTCGAGCCGATCGCGCGCCAGATTCTCAGCGAGCTGGGGGTCGCACTGCGACGCATCCGCGATCCGGTCGCGGCGCCGCTGGAGGTCGTTGCCGTAGGCTTACGACTGGCCGGGCCTGGCAGTTCCGCACGCGATGCGGTGACGGAGGCCGCGGCAAAGCTCGCGCTGTCGAGGCCCTGGCTACAACTGCGCGCCTTCTCACCCGGCCAAGGCGCCTGGGCGGCACAATCTGGTTTCATGCTGGAGGCGAGCGAGGCGCCGGAAGATCTTATCGAGCAATGGGTGCTTGCCGGGCCGGCAAATGGCGCTGACGGCGTCGGCATTCCGGAACTGCCGCCCTCTTTCGTTCAAGGGGCGTTGGCCCAGGCGCAGGTCTGCGGCCTCGCACCCGTCCCGCTGGGTGTCACTCCCGACCGGCTGGACGACCTGCCGCGGCCCTGGCGCCGGCCCGTGCTGCTGCCATCGCTGCTGCTGCCCGGATGGCTGCGTGAGAGTAAGGCCGAGCTCACGCTTCTGCCGCCGCTGGCGGGAGGTCCTGGCTGGCGCCTTCTTACCAGCGCCCAGGACGACATTCTGATGGCTGCGCTGACTGAAGCTTTTCGCGGCAACATCGGCGCAGCCGCGCTGCGCCCGCGGGCGCCGGAACCAGCGTATATGGCCGTAGAGCGCGAGCATCTCGACACCTTCGAGGCAGCTTGGCGCCATGCAAGCCTGACGCGCGCGGCCCGCGAGCTCGGCGTCGCCCAGCCGGCAGCCACGCTGCGCCTCCGCCATTTGGAAACGGAACTCGGGCAGCGGCTGTTCCATCGGCATCCGCACGGCCTCACACCCACCGCTATGGGCCAGTCTCTGGCACCGGCGGCCACAGCCTTGCTGCACGACCTCGCGCGCCTCGGGCCCAGCTTGACCCGCCCGCGCGAGCAGGTTCGTGCGGGTTGCGTACCCGCCCTGGACGAGATGAGCTTGCTGGCCGATGTCGTTGCACGCAGCGCCGCCGACTGGAACCAGCGCTTTCCCCACCGCCAGCTGCATCTTGTGGAAGGGCTGAGTCAGGAGCTGCGGCGGATGGTGCTGAATTCCAGCATCGAGTGCGCCTTTGTGGACAACGACGCCGTGCAGCCCGGCCTCGTCGTGCGGCCGATCACACGCGAGAAGCTGGTCGTGGTGACGGCGGCCGGGGCGGGGCTGCTGCCGCCCGGGCCGGTGACACTGCGGACAGCGGCGAGCCTGCGTCTTGCGCTGCCGGGGCGGCATCACGGGTTGCGCTGGATCCTCGATCGCGGCGCTGCGCAGGCTGGGCTGGACATCGTGCCGGCCGCCGAAATCGACAGCCTGGCTACCACGATCCGGCTGGTGAAATCGGGCGGCTGGGCGACGCTGCTGCCGATCGGCGCGGTGCGGGGCGCGCTCGCGCAGTTGCAGGTAAATACGGTCATCGAGCCGGCGCTGGAACGGCAGATTTGCCTAGTGCGGCGGCATGGCGAAGGTCTGCGTGCCGAGACGTTGGCGTTGGTGGATCTGTTCGCTGCGCATATGGCAGCGGCTCTGGCAGAGGTAGCTGATTGAGCCGGCTTGGCGCCACGATGGCGTAGGCTCCGCCATGCCGCCTTCTCGTTTGTCTTTGAGCCGGCGCAAGCTTGCGCGAGAACATGCATGGCAGATTTGGCTCGAGGAGTTGCGGGTCCAGATTACGGCCGGTCTGTGCCCGGGAGAGCGCCGGATGGATGCGAGGCAGACATCGTCGGCGACGGGCTAGCCTCCATCACCACCACGCGGTGGAACGGCACGTGAAAGTGCCACGACTCACCGGATCGTTAATATG
>JAQGHY010000238.1 GCA_028291455.1 Rubritepida sp.
GGCCCTTCACCACGGCCTTCCATATCGGCGAGATGCTGGAAGGCTTCGATCGGCTGCGCGCCGTGGCGGACAGCCCGGAGCACATCATCCCCGGCCACGATCCGCTGGTGATGCAGCGCTATCCGGCGGCAAGCCCGGCGCTGGAAGGCATTGTTGTGCGGCTGGACGTGGCACCGCGCCAGTAGGCCCCCGGGGGGAGAAGGAATTCTCCCCCCAGGCTGCTCTACTTCACGGAAGAAAAGGCGGTCGGCTGCAGGATCAGGTTGCTGATCGTGGAGACGATGGGACCATCGGCCTCGGTCTCGGCGCGCTTGGCGATCCATTCGGGATCGGCCTGGAAGGCGCCCCACTTGGTGTCGCGTTCGGCGAGGGATTCCCACTCCAGCAGGTAGTAGAGGTCCTGGTTGGAATCACCGATGGCGACGGTCCAGAAGCCGGCCTGGCGGATGCCGTGCTTCTTCCAGATCCCCAGCGTGATGGTGTCGAAACGGCGCAGCAGATTCGGCAGCCGGCCGGAGATGCAGTGGTAGATGCGAAGCTCATGGATCATCTTGTTCACTCCCTGGTGGTAGCCGCGACGATGACGGCCAATGCCGGGCTTGTCGATCCGGCGCCGGTTGCCGGGATTTTGGGCAGAAGCGCCGGGACAGTGCGGGATTGAACGGCTTCTGCTCCGGAAAGCGGACGGCAGGCCTCAGCGGCCCCGATGGCATGATTATTGGATCGTCGATGTCGGCGTTGCGCGGCGCCCGTCCTCCCCGCGCACCCCAGGAGCATTTTCGTGGCCGATACCGCATCCATCCGTCCCAGCCGGCGCAGCGTCCTGCTTGCAAGCGCCTTCGCGGCCGCCGCGGCCAATGCCGAGGCCCAAACCCCCGCCCGCACCCCGGTCCGCGGCGGCACCATGGTCATGATCGTCAATCCCGAGCCTTCGACGCTCGCCACCTACGCCGTCTCCGCCGGCAATATCCCGCCCGTCACGACGCAGATCTACGAGGGCCTGCTGACCTACGACTGGGACCTGAAGCCCGCCCCCGCCCTCGCAAAGTCCTGGGAGATCAGCGAGGACGCCAAGACCATCACCTTCCATCTGCAGGAGGGGGTGACCTTCCACAACGGCCAAGCCTTTACCAGCGCCGACGTGCAGTACTCCTTCATGGAGGTCGCCAAGAAGGTGAACCCGAACGGCCCGGTGATCCTGGCCGAGCTGGAGGCCGTCGAGACGCCGGACCCGATGACGGCGGTGTTCAAGTTAGCCAATCCCGCGCCCTACCTGATGATGACGCTTTCGGCGAACAACATCCCGGTGATCTGCAAGTCGGTGTTCGAGGGCACGGCGCCGCTGAACAACCCGACGGCCAACCGCCCGATCGGCACCGGCCCCTTCAAGTTCGGTGAGTGGAACCGCGGCCAGTACATCCGGCTCGACCGCAACGAGCGCTACTGGAAACCGGGTTTCCCGCTGCTGAACCGCATCATCGCCCGCTTCATCCCCGATGCCGCGACGCGCTCGGCCGCGCTGGAAACCGGCGAGGCGCATTTCGCCGCCTATAGCGCCGTCAACGCCGCCGACATACGCCGCATGCAGGCCAACCCCATTCTCGACAGCACCACCCAGGGCTATGCGATGACGGCGGCGACGAGCGTGCTGGAATTCAACATGCGCCGGCCGAATCTGGCGAAGAAGGAAGTGCGGCAGGCGATCTGCTACGCGATCGACCGGCAGTTTATCGTCGACAACATCCTCTACGGCTTCGCCAAGCCGGCCGTGGGGCCGCTCAGCTCGGTCTTCGCCGGCCAGGGCTTCTTCACCGACCAGGTGCGCCGCTTCGACGTGCCGGACCGGCTGGACATCGCCAATCGCCTGATGGACGAGGCGGGCTTCCCGCGCGGGCCGAACGGCGTGCGCATGTCGCTCTTCCTCGAGATCAATTCCTTCGGCGAGCAATGGCTGCGCCAGGGCGAATATCTGAAGCAGGCGCTCGCGCAGATCGGCATCAACCTCACGCTGCGCAGCGAGGACACGGCCACCTGGCTGCGCCGCTGCTACACGGATTACGACTTCGATATCAACGAGCCCTTCTATTCCGCCGGCGCCGACCCGGTGGTGGGCGTGCACCGGCACTACGTCTCCTCGGCGATCCGGCGCGGCACGACCTTCGTGAACAACAAGGACTATCGGAGCCCCGTGGTCGACCAACTGATGGATGCGGCGACGCGCGAGCTGGTGCCGGCGGCGCGTGCAGCGCTGTATCATCAGGCGCAGCAGGTCATGGTCGAGGACTGCCCGGGCGCGTGGCTCTGTGAGGTGCAGTACGTCAGCATCTTCAACAAGAAGCTGCATGACCACACCATCGGTCCGCTGGGCGCCTATCAGGCCTTCGAGCGGGCCTGGCTGGAACGCTGAACCATGCGTCGCTGGCGTTATTTCGGCTACCGGCTGCTCTTCGCGCTGCCGGTGGTCTTCGGCATCCTCGTGCTGAACTTCTTCCTCATCCGGCTGGCGCCGGGCGACGCCGCTTCCGTCCTGGCGGGCGAGAGCGGCGCGGCCTCGCCGGAATACACGGCGCTGCTGCGCGAGAAATTCGGGCTGGACCAGCCGCTGGCGGTGCAGTTCTTCAGCTACATCGGCAATGCGCTGCGCTTCGACCTCGGCTATTCCTTTCGCAACGACGCGCCGGTCTTCGAGCTGATCCTGGCGCGTCTGGGGCCGACCCTGCTGCTGATGCTCACCGCCTTCGGCTCCGCGCTGGCCATCGGCACGCTGCTGGGCCTGCTGGCGGCCGTGGCGCGCAATACGTGGCGCGATGCTGTCATCTCGGTGATGACGCTGATCTGCTACGCGACGCCGGCCTTCTGGCTGGGGCTGATGCTGATCGTCGTCTTCGCGGTCAACCTCAACTGGCTGCCGACCAGTGGCTTCGAGGATATCGGCCAGGGCTATGAGGGGTGGGAGCGCGTGGTCGATATCGGCCGCCACATGGTCATGCCGGCCTCGGCGCTCGGGCTCTTCTACCTCGCGCTCTATACGCGGGTGATGCGTGCCTCGATGCTGGAACAGACCGGCATGGACTACGTCGTCACCGCGCGCGCCAAGGGCCAGAGCGAGGGCCGGATCATGTTCGGCCATATGCTGCGCAATGCCTTCCTGCCGGTGCTGACCATGGCGGGCGTGCAGGCGGGCAATCTCATCGGCGGATCGGTGGTGGTGGAGACGGTCTTCGGCTGGCCGGGCATCGGTACTCTGGCCTTCAACGCGCTGCAATCGCGCGACCTCAACCTGCTGCTCGGCATCTTCTTCATCTCGGCCTGCCTGGTGGTGGTGATCAACCTGATCGTGGAGCTGCTTTATGTCTCGCTCGATCCCAGGATCCAGACCTGATGCTTAGTGGCATCCGGCGGTTCGCGCGCAACCGGATGGCGCTGCTCGGCGCACTCGTCATCCTCTGCGTCTGCTTCCTCACGGTGGCGGCGCCCTTCCTTTACCCGGCCGGCGCCTTCAGCCTCGCCGGGCCGCCGCTGCAGCCGCCGGGCTGGCGCTTCCTGCTCGGCACCGACGCGCTGGGGCGCGACGTGGCGGCAGGTGTCGTGGAAGGCGCACGGACCTCGCTGCTGATCGGCATCTCGGGCGCGCTCTCGGCCGTAGTGCTTGGGGCGGTGATCGGGGGCATCGCGGGCTATTATCGTGGCGCCACGGACATCGTCCTGATGCGCATCACCGAGTTCTTCCAGACCATCCCGGCGTTCCTGCTGGCGATGCTGCTGGTGGTGATCCTCTCGCCCTCCGTCGTCAGCGTCATCATCGCCATCACCGCTGTCTCCTGGCCCGGCATCGCGCGGCTGGTGCGGGGCGAGTTCGTGGCCCTGGGCGGGCGGGAGTTCATCCTGGCGAGCGCGGGGCTCGGGGCCAGCGGGCCGCGCATCATCTTCCGGCACCTGCTGCCCAATTGCCTCTCCGCGATCATCACGGTCGGTTCGCTGCTGGTGGCGACCGCCATCCTGCTGGAGACCGGCCTCGCCTTCCTCGGCCTCGGGGACCCGAACGTGATGAGCTGGGGGCTTCAGATCAGCGCGGGGCGCGTCACGCTGCGCTCGGCCTGGTGGGTCTGCACCTTCCCCGGCCTCGCGATCCTGCTGACCGTGCTCTCGATCAACCTGATCGGCGACGGGCTGAACGAGGCGTTGAACCCGAGGCTGCGCGAACGATGAGCGACATCATCCTCGACATCGCCGGCCTCACCATCGGCCTGCCCAAGGGCGCCGACCGTGAAGCCGCCGTGCAGTCCATGGACCTGAAGCTGCGGGCCGGCGAGGTGACCTGCCTGATCGGCGAATCCGGCTCAGGCAAATCGCTGGCGGCGCGGGCCGTCCTGGGCCTGCTGCCGGCGCCGCGCGTGAGGGTGACGGCGGGCAGCATCACCTTCGGCGGGCAGGACATGACGAAGCTTTCGCCGCAGGATCTCGCGAAGATCCGCGGCGCCCGCATCGGCATGATCTTCCAGGAGCCGATGACGGCGTTGAACCCGCTGCACACCATCGGCCGCCAGATCGAGGAGGTGTTTCGCATCCACACCGACTTCGGCGCGGCCGAGCGCCGGTCGCGCGTGGTGAAGCTGCTGGCCGATGTGCATCTGCCAGATCCCGCGAAGATCGCCTCCTCCTATCCGCACCAGCTCTCCGGCGGGCAGCGGCAGCGGGCGATGATCGCCATGGCGCTGGCGCTGGAGCCCAAGCTGCTGATCGCGGACGAGCCGACCACGGCGCTGGACGTCACGACGCAGGCGCAGATCCTGCACCTGATCTCCGAATTGCAGCGCGAGCACGGGACGGCGGTGCTGTTCATCACCCACGACTTCGGCGTCGTGGCCGATATCGCGGATCAGGTGGCGGTTTTGCAGAAGGGGATCGTCGTGGAGTCCGGCACGCGCGATGCGGTGCTGAACAACCCCCAACATCCCTACACCCAGGCGCTGCTCGCCGCCGTGCCGCGCCTCGTCATGCCGAACCGCGTGCGCGCCGAGGCCGGGACGGTCGTGCTGGAAAGCAGCAAGGCGCGGAAAGCCTACCAGGCGCCGGGGCTGTTTGCCCGCGGGCGCGGAACGGTCGCGCTGGATGGCGTGGATATCCAACTGTACCGGGGCGAGACGCTGGGGCTGGTGGGCGAGTCCGGCTCGGGGAAATCCACCCTGGCGCGGGCGATGACACGGCTGCTGAGCATCGATTCCGGCGACATCATCCTCAATGGCGAGGATATCTCGCAGCTGACGACCAGGGCGATGCGGCCGCACCGCCAGAAGATCCAGATGATCTTTCAGGACCCCTACGCCTCGCTCGATCCTCGCCAGAGGATCATCGACGTGATCTCGGAAGGCCCGATCATCCACGGTGTGCCGCTGGCCGAGGCCCATGCGCGGGCGCGAAAGCTGCTCGGCCTCGTCGGCCTCGATCCCTCGGCCGCCGAGCGGTATCCGCATGAATTCTCGGGCGGGCAGCGGCAGCGCGTGGGCATCGCACGGGCGCTGGCGGTCGAGCCCGACATTCTGGTGGCCGACGAGCCCGTCTCCGCGCTCGACGTCTCGGTGCAGGCGCAGGTGCTGGACCTGCTGGCGGATATCAAGGCGAAGCTGCACCTCTCCATGCTTTTCGTGACGCATGACCTGCGCGTGGCCCTGCAAATCTGCGATCGAATCGCGGTGATGCGGCACGGCTCCATCGTGGAACTGGGCGACACGGCGGATATCTTCGCGGCACCCAAGCACGAATACACCCGGGCCTTGTTCGCCGCCGTGCCGGGCGCCGCCTGGAGCCAGGGGGCGGAGCGGGTCGTAGCCTAAGCGTCCAGCCAGTCCCGTACCTGGGCGCGCAGGAAGGCGGCATCTTCCGCATTGCCCGCGGGATTGCCGGCGCGGTGGCCGTTGATGCCGGGAATGGGCCGCAGCGCCGCGTTCCGCAGATGGGGCATCTCCGCCTCGTTATCCGCGACGCGGAAGTAGAGGTCGGTCTCGCCCGGCATCAGCAGCACGCGCGCCTGGATCGAGCCGAGCGCCAAGGGGAGATCGCCGCCATAGAGCGAGTTGGCGCTGATATCGCCCGCATCCCAGGTCACGGCCTGGGCATAGAGGTTGCCGGCGCTGCGCAGCGCCCAGCGTGCCTCCCATTGATTGCGAAGAAAGCTCTCGAGATCCGGCTCGGAGGCGAGATACAGCCCCGCGCGGTAAAAGTCCTGGCTGAGTGCCCAGCTCGCATAGATGCGGGCGAAGGCGCGGATGTTGGCGACCGGCTCGGCGGTGAAGCGGCCGCCGCCGATATGCTCCGGCGCCGCCTCCAATACCGCCATGAGGCTGCGCAGGAAGACCTGGTTGTGCACGGCTGTGCGCGCGCTACCGCAGATGGCGACGATGCGCTCCACCGAATCCGGGAAGGCGGCGGCCCAGTGATAGGCCTGCTGCGCGCCCATCGACCAGCCGTAGACGCAAGCCACCCGCTCCACCCCGAAGGTCTCGGTGAGCAGCCGGCGCTGCGCCTGCACATTGTCCCAGGAGGTCACCAGCGCGGGAAAATTCGGGTCGTTCGAAGGGCTGGAGGAGAGGCCGTTGCCGAACATGTCGGGCTGCACGATGAACCAGCGCGTGGGGTCGAGGATGCCTTCGGGTCCGATCAGCCATTCCAGCTCCATGTGCTGCGCCGAATAGCTGGTGGGATAGACGATGACGTTGTCGCGCGCCGGCGAGAGCGTGCCATGGGTCTTCCAGCTCAGCTTGGCGCCGCGCATCACCTCGCCCGAGAGCAGCGGAAGGTCGCCGAGCGTGAGGACGCCCTGTTGCACGGGCCAGGTCATGAGGCTCTCCGAAGTTGATGCGCCAAGGCTGGACCAGTGCCCTGGCGCCGTCGAGCGAACCAGAGGCAGGGAGAAATTCTGGACATGGAAATCAACCCGTCAGGGCCGGGAGATCCATCCACATCACCTCCCAGATGTGGCCGTCCGGATCCTCGAAGCTGCGGCCGTACATGAAGCCGTGATCCTGCTTGGGGCACGGATCGATGCCGCCGCCGGCCGCCTCGGCCTGCGCCATCATCAGATCCACGGCGGCCCGGTTCTCGGCGGAGATGCAGATCAGCACCTCGCTGACGGTCTTCGCGTCGGCGATCGTCTTGGAGGTGAACTGCCGGTACTTGTCGTGCGTGAGGAGCATCACGTGGATGGTTTCGGAGAGGACCATGCAGGAGGCGGTATCGTCGCTGAATTGCACGTTCTTCGTGGCGCCGACGGCCTCGTAGAAGCCGGTCGAGCGCGGCAGATCGGCGACCGGCAAGTTGATGAAGATCATCTTGGCCATGACAGGTTCCTCTCGGTTGCCCCCCGCTGGGGACGGGCCGCGCGGAGGTTATCCGGCAAGTGAACCAGATTTTCTCGCCCTTGGCATCCGCGATCCGCGCGGCAGCCGGCTCGGACCGGCCCTTGACAGCCGAGGCCCTGGGCTGACAGGCATGGGCGCCCGCCAAGGGCCAAAAAGGGGAAATCGTGAGCGTCGTCAGCCGCATCAAGCGCATCAGCACTCCGCAAATACGCGGCCGCAAGGGCGCCGAGCCCATCGTCTGCCTGACCGCCTACACCACGCAGATGGCGCGGCAGCTCGACTCGCATGTGGACCTGCTCCTGGTCGGCGACTCCCTGGGCATGGTGCTCTACGGCTTCGACAGCACCCTGCCGGTGACGCTCGACATGATGATCGCCCACGGCGGCGCCGTCATGCGCGGCGCGGAGCGGGCCTGCGTGATCGTCGACCTGCCCTTCGGCAGCTATCAGGAAAGTCCCGAGCAGGCCTTCCGCAGCGCCGCGCGCGTCATGGCGGAGACGGGCGCCAGCGGCGTGAAGCTCGAGGGCGGTACCGAGATGGCCGCGACCATCCATTTCCTGACGCAGCGCGGCATCCCGGTCTGCGGCCATGTCGGCCTGATGCCGCAGGCGGTGAACGTCGCGGGCGGCTTCAAGGCCACCGGACGATCGGCCGAGGAAGCGCTGCTGGTCACGCGCGATGCCGAGGCCGTGGCAGAGGCCGGAGCCTTCGCCGTGGTGCTGGAAGGCACGCTGGAGCCGGTGGCCGCGGCCATCACGGCGGCCCTGCCGATCCCGACCATCGGCATCGGCGCGTCGCCCGCCTGCGACGGGCAGATCCTGGTCTCCGAGGATGTCTTCGGCCTGTTCAGCGATTTCACGCCTCGTTTCGTCAAGCGCTACGCCGACCTCGGCAGTCAGATCTCGGCGGCGGCGGAGGCCTATGCGCGGGACGTGAAGGCGCGGACCTTTCCGGGGCCCGAGCATTGCTTCCAGCCCAAGGCGAAGGGCTGATCAGGTCCGGCGGACGATCCAGCCGGAGAAGACGCCGCTATTGTCCCGGTAGGGCACTGAACCGCTGCCGGGCAATTCCGTCACCACCACCTCGCCGTCGCCGGGATCGTTGACGCAGGCATAGGCGGTGCCGAGCGGGCTGTAGACGTCGTCGATGCAGACGAAATGCGCGCCGCCGGCCTTCCACGTCACATGCGCGATGCAGGGCGCCCCCGCGCTCACCGCCGCCTTCACGGCGGAGGCCATGCCCGCCTGGCCGACATAGACGCATTCCCAGTTGCCGAGGCCGAGGCGCACCAGGACTGCCGGGTGGTTCTGGCAATCGGTGTAGGAGGTGCCGTCATAGATCGTGCCGACCACCTGGCCGTAGATCTTGTAGACTTCCGGCTCGCTCTTCACCGCCCAGCCGACGGCGGCCTTGGAGAGGGTGGCACCGACATAGGAAGCCCCGGGTATGGGAACGGCCGAAACCGAGCTGCCGGCGGAAATCCCCGCGGCCATCAGGCCCTTCTTGATCTTGAAGTTGACCATCAGGATGCACGCGATGCCGCAGGAATTCACCTGATCCTGCTGCTTGACGAGATGTGCGCTCGCAAAGCGCGTCAGGCTGACATGCCAGGATATCGGAAATTTCCTTGTCTGCCGCGCTCGGCGAAGGGGGGAGCCAAGCCCAAGCTTGGTGCCGGCGTCAACTACGTGTTTGCGCATGGACCGAGTCGGGCTTGGAAGAGCCGCCGCGCAATGCCGTATCGAGCCGAAAACCGGCCTGTTACCGCGACAATCGCTCTGGTGAGGAGTTTACCCAGCCATGGCAGTTTTCGAGACCCTTATAGGCTTGCTGCTCGTAGCGGCCCTCCTCCTCCAGCTCTCCCGGCGCATCCGCGCCCCCTATCCCACCATGCTGGCGCTCGCCGGCGCCTGCGTGGCCGCCTTCTCCTTGGCGCCGCAGATGAGTCTCGATCCGCATCTGGCGCTCGTGCTCTTCGTCTCGCCGGCGCTGTTCAATGCGGCCTACGACACGTCGCCACACGAACTCCGCCGGGACTGGTTTCCGCTGACGGCATTGGCGCTCTTCGCCGTAGTGCTCACCACCGCCGCCGTTGCCTGGGCGGGATGGGCTTACGCCGGCCTGCCGCTGGCGGCCGCCATAGCGCTGGGCGCCATCGTGGCCCCGCCCGATGCCGCCGCCGCCAGCGCCGTGCTCACCAATCTCGGCCTGCCGCGCCGGACGATGACGGTGCTGCAAGGCGAGAGCCTGCTCAACGACGCCATCGCGCTGTTGCTCTTCGGCGTGGCCGTGGCCGTGTCCGAGCGGGGGCCGGTGGACCTGCCGACGCTGGTTCCGCAACTGCTCCTCGCCGCACCCGGGGGCATCCTGCTCGGCCTCGCCGCCGGCTATGTCTTCGTGCGGCTTTGGCCGATCTGGTCCGGGACCATGAGCTCCACCATCCTGGAATTCGCCGCGACCTTCGCCGTCTGGCTCATCGCCGAGCGGCTGGCCGTCTCGCCGGTCCTCGCCATCGTCGCCTATGCGATTCTGATTGCGCAGAAGGGTCCGGACCGCCAGACCGCGCGCGACCGCGTCCATTCCTATTCGGTCTGGGCGGCCACCATCTTCATCCTCAACGTTCTGGCCTTCCTGCTGATGGGAATGCAGGCGCGGGAGATCCTGCAATCGCTGGAGCGGCGCGAATTGCTGGACGCGCTGGCCTTTGCCGGGATCGTCTTCGTCATCGTCGTGGCGGTGCGGCTCGTCTGGGTAATGACCTATCGCGAACTCCTGGGCCCGCTCTTCACCGCCATGGCCCTTCCGGCGGCGGATGGCGGCAACCGCCGCCTTCGCCTGCTGGTCTCCTGGTGCGGGATGCGCGGCATCCTGACGCTCGCCACCGCCTTCTCCCTGCCGACGGAGTTCCCGGGCCGGAACGTGATCGTGCTCAGCGCCTTCATGGTCGTGCTGGGAACGCTGATCGTCCAGGGCGCGACGATCGCGTTCGTGATCCGCTTGCTCGGCATTCCGCCCGATAGCAGCCTGGACACCGAGCTCCGCGCCGGCCGCGCCAAGCTCGCCAAGGCGGCCATCGCCGCGCTGTCCGGCCGGACCGAACCGGATGCCGCGCCGCTGCGCGCAAAGCTGGAGGCGACTTTGGCCCAGACCCGTCGCAAAACCGCCGGGGAGGACGATGAGGCCGAAGACCTGCGCATGGTCGTGGTCGCCGCCGAGCGGCAGACCCTCAACGAGATGCACCGGACCGGCGCCATTGCCGAGGACGCCTTCCAGGTCCTGCAGGAGGAGCTCGACTGGTTCGAGCTGAACGCGGCACCGCGCACGGACCGGGAAATCGCCGAAACCTAGAGGTACCGATATCTAAAGATTGGGGGCCTTGAACAGCCGCCGCCGGCTGACCGAGCGCCCGGCGACCATGAATTCGCCGTTGCCGCGGTAATGTACCGTTTCCGGGTTCTTCGGCGACTTGGCGACATGCGCCTTCACCACCTCCCAGACGAAGAGGCTGTAGTTGCGGATCAGCTTGGCATCCGCCAGCCGGCGCTCGAAGTTGGCGTAGCATTCCTTGATCAAGGGCGCGCCGACCATCTCCGCCTCGCCGGCCGTGAGCCCGAATTTGTCGAACTTGTCGACCTCGGCGCCGGAGCAATTGCCGATGCCGATGGCCGTATCCAGCAGATCGAAGGTCGGGACGTTGATCACGCATTCGCGACTTTTGCGGACCATCTCGAAGCTGTGGTTGTTGTCCCAGATGTAGCAGCCGATGAGCGAGGGGGTAAAACCCATCACCATGTGCCAGCCCATGGTCATGATGTTGGTCTTGCCCTTCCAGGCGGAGCTGACCAGCACGATCGGCCCCGGCTCCAGATGGCGGCGGACCTCGGCCAGCGGGAAGTCCTGCTTCACGTAGGTTTTCATGCGGGCTGCCCCCCGGGCTTCAGGCTACGCCGGGCTTCACGCCGTCCGCAGCGTCGCCAGCATGGAATAGGCCGCATCGGGCAGCCGCCCCTTGTTCACGGCGGCGACCGCATGGTCGAGCTCCTCCACGCTGGAGGTGCCGACCAGGATCAGGCTGATCTCCGACGGACCGATGGCGAAGCGCAGCGCCAGCTCCACCAGGTCGGCCGCATAGCCGGCATCCACCAGCGGCTGGAGGCGCTGGGCCTCCGCCACATCGGCCGCATAGCTGGCACCGGAGGCGATGGGCTCCACCTTGGGCACGCCATAAGCGCTGCGTGCCTCCGAGCCGCTGAGCGCGCCGCCCGCCAGCACGCGGATGGCGATGACGCCGACATCCTCGGAAGCCGCATAGGCGATCACCCGGCCGAGGTCGGGCGCCGAGGAGCGAGGGGGCAGCGGGGTCACGCCGCTGGGATTCAGCAGGTTGTAGGGCATCTGCGCGGTGGAGAAGCCGCCCTCGTCGATGATCCGGCGCAGCTCCGGCGGATCGCCGAGGCCGGTGATGCCGAAGAAGCGGATCTTACCGGCGTCGCGGGCCTTTTCGAGAATGGGGACCGCCTCGTCGAGGATCTGGTCGACCGTGAAGGCCGGCTCCTCGCCCGCCGCGGTGATGGGATTGTGCAGCTGGAAGAGGTCCACGCTGTCGCGCCCGAGCCGGCCGAGGCTTTCCTCCAGCGAGATCACGATCGTGCCCGCGATGTCGCCGCGCTGCTTGCCGTAGATGCGCACCTTGGTGCCGACCGTGACATCGGCCTTCAGCGCCTTCAGCGCACGGCCGAGATTCTGCTCGGAGAGGCCGTCGCCATAGGCGCTCGCGGTGTCGAAATAGGTGATGCCCTGATCGATGGCGCGCCCGATCGCATGATCCTGCTCGGCCGCCGTCCCCTTCACCATGAGGCCGCCGATCGCGCCGCATCCGTAGCCGAGCACTGAAACCGAAAGTCCGGTCCGCCCCAATCGCCGCTGTTCCATCGCGTATACCATCCCAAGAAACTGCCGGATGCTGAGGCATGCCATCCGGAGCCGCAAGCGGCTTGCTAGCGAAACGATCCGCGCGCCATCATGACCGACACAACGGCCGCAGATGCCGAGTGGGAGAAACATCCGATGCCGAAGCGCCGACTGCTCCTGCAAGGTGCCCTTGCCGCGCCTTTCCTCGCCGTCGCCTGGCCGCGTGAGGCCCAGGCCGCCTACCCCGATCACCCCATGCGCGTCATCGTTCCCTTCGCGGCCGGCGGCAATACCGACATCCTCGCCCGCATCCTGACGACCCGGATGAGCGAGCGCATCGGCAGCGCCATGGTGATCGAGAACCGGGCGGGGGCTGGCGGCAGCGTCGGCGCCGAGCTGGTCGCGCGCGCCACGCCGGATGGGTACACGCTGCTCTTCGGCGCCGGGGGGCCGCTGACGGCGAATCCCGTGCTCCAGGCGCGCATTCCCTATGACGTGGAGCGAGACTTCATCCCCATCGGCATGGTCGGCATCCTGCCGATGGTCTGCCAGGTCAGCAACCGCCTTCCGGCCCGGAACCTGACCGAGTTCATCGCCCTGATGCGGGCCCGGCCGGGCGAGGTGACGGTGGCGACGCCAGGCAACGGCAGCGCCGCGCATCTGGCGCTGGAGCTGGTGATGGCGGGCTCCGGCACGCGCGCCTCGCATGTGCCCTATCGCGGCGGTAGCGCGATGATCCCCGACCTCATCAGCGGCACGGTGGATGCGTGCTTTGTCGAGCTGCCCTCGGCGCTGCCGCTGCATCGCGACAACCAGGCGCGGATCGTCGCCATCGCCACGCCCGAGCCCTTTCCCCTGCTGCCGGGCGTGCAGACCTTCATCGAGGCGGGCTTTCCCGGCTTTACCGCCGGCAGCTACGGCGGGTTGCTGGCGCCGACGGGTACGCCGCCGGCGATCCTGGCCACCCTGCACACCGCCCTCGCGTCGACGCTGGCGGAGGCGGCGGTGCTGTCCAAGATCGCGGAGGTGGGCGCCATTCCCGGTACCGAAGCCCAGCGCACGCCCGAGGGTTTCGCCGAGTTCCTCCGCGTCGAACTCGCCAATGCCCGGCGCGCGGCCGATCTCGCGGGGTTGAAGCCTTCCTGATGCGCATCGCGATCATCAACGATTATCACGGCCTCGCGCGGGAGGCCGCCGACTGGTCGCGCCTGCCGGCCAATTGCGCGCTGGAGATCCATGGCCGCGTGAGCGATGCGGAGGCGCCCGCGCTTCTCGCCGGTTGCGACGTGGTGCTGACCGCCCGCGAGGAGACGCGCTTCGACGCGGCGCTGCTGGTTCATCTCCCGAAGCTGAAGCTGCTGGTGACGCATGGCACCAGCAATGCCGCGCTCGATCTGCCCGCGCTGGCGGCGCGCGGCGTCACCGTCTGCGGCACCAGCCTGGGGCTGGAGATGGCGACGGTGGAGCTCGCCTGGGGCCTCATCCTCGGCCTAGTGAAGCACATCCCGGCCGAGGACGGCGCCATCCGCGAGGGCGGCTGGGGCGCGGCGCTGGGCGGCGGGCTGACCGGGCGGCGGCTGGGGCTGCTCGGCCTCGGCAAGCTCGGGGCCGGAATGGCCCGGGTGGGGCAGGCCTTCGGCATGGAGGTCGCCGCCTGGAGCGAGAACCTGACCGAGGCGCGCTGCGCGGAGATCGGCGTGCAGTTCGCCACGCGCGAGGCGTTGTTCGCGCAATCCGATATCGTCAGCATCCACACGCGCTTTTCCCCGCGGACGCGGGGGCTGGTCGGCCGGGCGGAGATCGCGGCTATGCGGCCGGGGGCGATCCTCATCAACACCTCGCGCGGCCCCATCGTGGATGAGGCCGCTATGATCGAGGCGCTCCAGCGCGGCGCCATCCGGGTGGGGCTGGACGTGTTCGAGAAAGAGCCGCTGCCGGCAGACCACCCGCTGCGGAGCATGCCGGGCACACTTCTGACCTCCCATGTCGGCGGCCGCACGCGGGACAACTTTCTGGCGCGCTACCGCGACAGCCTGGAGGACGTGCTGGCATGGCTCGAAGGCAAGCCGGTCCGCGTCCTGTAAAAGCGCCTAGCGCGCGCTGCGCCAGAGCCGCACGAACTCGTCCAGCTCCTGCTGAGCGAGGTCGGAGACAGCCCAGAACACCATGTCGCCCTCACTCCAGCGGACCAGATTGTAGCCGCTCGTGACGCGGCCGGCCGGGGCGCGTTCGCGATGGCTGGCCGCGGGCCAGATGAAGAGGTCGATGGCATGCCGCGCCCGGCGGTAAACGAGGGCCGAGACGGGGCGGCCATCGAGATAGTCAAGCCGGCCGCCTTCGAGGGGGAAGCCCTGCGCGGCGAGGTCTCGCACGGGCGGGGCATAGTCCAGCCGGCCATCGAACCAGGGCTTCACCTGATGCTGGTCCGAGGAGGCGACATCCACCAGATGCGCGGCCTGAAGCGCCCGGATGTGGCTGCCGACCACCTGGTCGCCGATATCGGCCCCGCGCATCGGCAGGATGGCCAGGGCGACGGCAGCAGCCATCGCGAGGCCGGCGGCGAAGCCCGGCAGCTGCCGGTGTAGCGGCATCCGGGGCGTGGTCGGCGCGCGGTTCGTCGCGGCAAGCTGCGCGGCGATCCGTGCATGCAGCGCCCCCGGCGCGTGGTGGTAGGGAACCTCCGCCCGCAGGCGGCGCGACAGCTCCGCCATTTCCAGGCGGGTCGCCGCGCATGCGGGGCAGGCCGCGAGATGGGCGGCGAGTTCAGCCGCATTCGCCGGATTCAGCTCGCCGTCATGCTCGGCCTGCAGCAGCAGCCGGTTGTGGTCGCAGTCGTCGGTCATGCTTCGATCCTTTCGGCGCGCGTGCCGAGTAAGGCCCGGCGCGCGCGCCATAGCCGCGACATGACGGTGCCGATGGGCACACCCGTCACGCGCGCGATGTCGCGGTATGAGAGCTCCTCGAACTCCCGCAGAACCAGGCACTCGCGGAGCTCGACCGGCAGGGCGGCGACCGCGGCGGCGAGGCCCAGCCGTTCCTGCCGGCCGGACAGGGCGGCCTCGGGATCGGGGGCGGGATCCGGCGCCTCGGCGCCCGGGGTCTCGTCCATCGGAACCTCCTGGCGGTGGCGCCGGGCGGCGAGCCAGCCGTGGGCGGTGTTGCGCACGATCTCCAGCAGCCAGGCCCGGCCATCGCCGCCGCGCCAGCTGGCGGCATAGCGGATCGCGCGGAGCATCGCTTCCTGCACCACGTCTTCCGCGGCGGCGGGGTCCCGCACCAGCCAGCGCGCCAGGTTGTGCGCGGCGTTCAGGTTGCCGAGCAGCGCCTGCTCGAGGCCCGGCGGAAGCGGTCCGTCCTGCGGCAATAAGGACCTCCTCAGCCCGGCGGGTTGTGGCGCAGGCCCGGCAGCATAGCCGTCAGCACGCCATCGCGCCGCACATGATGACGATACAATGCCGCGAGCGCATGCATTCCGACCAGCACGAGCAGCAGGATGGCGGAGGTTTCGTGCCATTCCAAGGTCGTCCGGGCAAGGCCGCGGTCGCGGCCCACCAAAGCCGGGATGGTGAAGAGGCCGAGGAACCGCACGGTATCCCCAGCCGCCTGGCTGTGCAGCAGGCCCAGCCCCGGCTGCGCCAGCAGCAGCGCGTAGAGCGCCGCCACATTCGCACGGGCGGCGAGGCGCTGAAGCCGTGGAAGCTCCGGCGGCAAAGGCGGCGCGCCGAGCAGGAACCTGGCGGCGAGACGCACGACGGTGATGCCGAACAGCAGCAGGCCCGCCGAGCGATGCAGCATGATCCGCCAGGCATAGGCCGTCTCGGAGTCCGCATCCTCCGGCAGCCAGACGGCCAGCAAAATAACGATCAGCAAGGCGAGGCTGGCCCAGTGCAGGGCGCGGGCCAGGGGCGGGTAGACGCTCACTCCACCACCACGAAGCCCTGCATGTGCGGATGCAGGCCGCAGAAGTAGCCATAGGTGCCGGGCGCGGCGAAGGTGAACTCGAACCTTTCGCCGGTCGCCATCGCGCGCGAGCGGAAGACGCGCGGATCGGCCACGCTCAGCACGTTGTGCGGGCTGCTGTCGCGGTTCTCCCACACCACCGTGGTGCCTATGGACACGCGGAGTTCGGCCGGCATGAAGAGATAGTCGTCGATGACGATCGTCGCCGTCGCGGCTTCTGTCCGCTTGGCGGAGAAGGCGAGCACTATTCCCCAGCCGGCGATCAGGGATCGCCGGCACCATGGCTTCGCGGTCATGCGCCCAGCGGCGTGTCGATGATCGCCAGCGGCGCGCGGCCCTCGACCCGGCTGATCCGGGTAACGCCGAGCACGCTGTGCAGCCGTCCCGCCGGGAGGTCGCGCACCGGCCCGGGCGAGGGCGTGCTGCCCGGCGCGGGTTGCGGAAACGCGGTGGAGCGGGCGGTATGGAAGGCGATCTGGCCCTCCACCTTCTGGATGATCTGGTGGATATGGCCGTTCAGGATGGTCACCGAGCCGAACCGCGCCAGCAGCCCCAGCGCCTGCTCGGCATCCTGGGTGCCCCAGCCCCAGGGCGCGTGCACGGTCCAGAGCGGGATATGGGCGAAGAGGACGATCGGCAGGCTCGCGGACCTGTCGCGCAGGTCCTGCTCCAGGAAGCGGAGCTGCTCGGCGCCGAGCTGGCCCAGCCCGCCTGCCCGCAGGTTCATCACATTGTTCAGCCCGATGAAGTGCACGCCGCCGGCATCGAAGCTGTACCACCCGGCGGGGCCGGCGCCGCGCCCGAAGCGCTCGTAGAAGCCCTTGCCGTCATCGTCGATGACATCGTGCTCGCCGGGCACGTAATGGATTTCGAGGCCGGAGGTGCCGAAGATCTGCTGCGCGGCATCGAACTCGGCCGGTCGCGACAGGTGGGTGACGTCGCCGGTGTGCAGCACCAGCGACGGTGCCGGGCCCGATTTCAGCTGTGCGATGGCCTCGGCGGTGGTGGCCGCGACGTCGCTGTAGAGCGGCGTGCTGAAGCCGAGATGGCTGTCGCTGACCTGCGCGAAGCTGAAGCCGCCGCCGGGCGTCTGGGCTTGCGCGCTGCCGATCAGGGCCGAGCGCGGCACGCCGCCGACCACGGTCCAGAGCAGGCCGGTCCCGGCCCAGAGCATGCATTCCAGGCTGTGCCGCTTGGAGCCGTCATGCTTGGCATCGTCGTGGGGGAGGGGTTGGGTCATCGGCCTGTCCATCGGTTGCATGGAGGAGACCGGCGGCGGCGGCGGTTTATTCGCCTCGCCCGAAAAAAGATCGACGAGGCGAAGACCCGCACGCGAAGCTTGACAGTGCAGCGCAGCAATCGCGACTCTGGTCAAAATCTCCGGGGAGGAGATCCGATGAAGAACTTTGCGCGCCGAATCCTGGCGCTGATGGCCGTATTTGCGCCCGTATCGCCCGCGCTCGCCCAGTTCCCCGAGCGCCCGCCGCGCATCGTGAGCGGCTTCGCCGCCGGGGGCGGTTCGGATGTGCTGGCCCGCATTCTCGCCGAGGCGATCTCACCGGCGCTCGGCCAGCGCGTCTCCGTGGAGAACCGCACGGGCGTGAACGGCGCGATCGGCGCCGAAGTCGTGGCCCGCAGCCCGGCCGACGGCTATGTCGCCTTCCAATGCCCGATGAGCACGCTCGCCATTACGCCGCAGCTCCAGGGCGCGAACCTGCCGCTCGATCCGGGGTTGGAGCTGCTGCCCGTCTCCAACGTCGCGCTCTCCTCCTACGGTCTCGTCGTGGCCATCGAGAGCCCGTTCCGCACCGTCGCCGACGTGCTGGCTGCCGCCCGCGCGCGGCCCGGCGAGGTCACCTTCGCGAGCCCCGGACCCGGGTCGGCGCAGCATCTATCTGGCGAGCTGATGAAGCGCCTGGCCGGCGTCAACATGCAGCACATCCCCTATCGCGGCGCGGCGCCCGCGGCGGTGGACATCATGGCCGGCCGAGTGGACTTCATGATCACCAATCTCGGCGATGTGTCCCGCCAGGTGCAGGACGGCGCGCTGCGCTTCGTCGCCCAGGCCGACCCCTCGCGCTTCCCGCTCTATCCGAACCTGGCGCGCATCGCCGACACGATCCCCGGCTTCGATGTGACGGGCTGGTTCGGCATCTGCCTGGCCCGCGGCACGCCCATCGCGGTCATCACCCGGTGGGACGACGCCGTCCGCACCGCGATGGCCGAGCCCGCCCTGCGCCGCCGGCTGGAGGAGGCGGGCTTCACGCCCTTCTACGAAGGTCCGGAAGCCTTTGCCACGCGCCTCGCAACCGACCGCGCCAAATGGCGCGACGTGATCCGCGCGGGCGATGTCCGCGCGCAATGAAATCAGGAGGAACCACCATGCTGAGCTTCACGCCTATCCAAACGACCTTCGCCGCCCGCGTCGAGGGCGCAAACCTGCGCAGCCCGCTGAACGACGCACAGGCCGCCGATATCGAATCCGCCATGGATCGTTACGGCGTGCTGGTCTTCCCGGGCCAGCACATCGACGACGAGCAGCAGATGGATTTCGGGGTGCGCTTCGGCCCGATCGAAACCACGCGGGCCACGGTGGATGCGCAGAAGCATCGCCTCAAGCATTCCGCGATGAACGACATTTCCAACCTGGACGAGAAGGGCGAGATCCTTGCCGCCGACGACCGGCGCCGCTTCTTCTCGCTGGGCAACCGGCTGTGGCACTCGGATTCGAGCTTCAAGGCCACGCCGTCCAAGTACTCGCTGCTGCATGCGCGCAGCATCCCGCCCGATGGCGGCGAGACCGAATTTGCCGATATGCGCGCCGCCTGGGATGCGCTGCCGGCGACGATGCAGGCGCAGCTTCGCGAGCTCGTCTGCGACCACTCGCTGATCTATTCCCGCGCGCAACTTGGCTTCGGGGAATTCACCGACGCCGAGAAGCGGCAATTCGCGCCGGTGCCGCAGCGCCTGGTGCGCCGGCATGCCGGGTCCGGCCGGCTGTCCATCTTCCTCTCGGCGCATATCGGTGAAATCCATGGCATGCCGAAGCCCGAGGCGCTGATGCTGATCCGCGACCTCATGGAGCATGCGACGCAGCCGCGCTTCGTCTATTCGCATCGCTGGGAGGTCGGCGATCTCGTGATGTGGGACAACCGCTGCACCATGCATCGCGGCCGTGCCTACGACGACAAGCGCTACAAGCGCGACATGCGGCGCGTGACACTGTCGGATGTGGCGCCGACGCTGGAACAGGTGGTCTGAACCTTACCGGCCGCCGCATGTTCAGCGGCTGAAAGCACTGCTAGCGTTTCCCGCAAGGGAGAACTCGCCATGCTGGAAACGACGCTCGACATCATCACCCAGGACGGGGCGATGGAGACCTTCATCTGCCGTCCCGAACGCGGCGGCCCGCATCCGGCGGTGCTGATGCTGATGGATGCGCCGGGCATCCGCGAAGAGCTGCACGACATGGCGCGCCGGCTGGCGAGCGTCGGCTATTACGTGGTGCTCCCCAACCTCTATTATCGCGCCGGGCGCGACAGCAAGTTCGGCCCGGGCGTGCTGCAAAAGGAGGATCCTGAGCGCGACCGCATGCGCGCCATCCGCGTGCACATGACCATCCCCCCGGTCATGCAGGATGTCGCGACGATGCTCGCCTTCCTAGACACCCAGGCCGAGGTGAAGCCCGGCCCCGTGGGGACCCACGGCTATTGCATGAGCGGACCCTACTCGCTGGCCGCCGCCGCGCGCTTTCCCGGCCGGATCGCGGCCGCCGCGTCGTTCTACGGGACCTGGCTGGTCAGCGATGCCGTGGAAAGCCCGCACCTGACGCTCCGCCAGGGCAATGCCGAGCTCTACATCTCCTGCGCCGAGCATGACGAGCTGGCGCCGCTGCCGATGGTGGCGGAGTTGCAGGACCTGTTCGGTAAATCCGGCGCGGCGGGCGAGCTGGAGATCAGCCCCGGCGTGCATCACGGCTTCGCCTTCCCGCAACGCTGGTGCTACGACAAGCCCGCGGCGGAGCGGCATTGGGAGCGGCTGATCGCGCTGTACCGCCGCCGCCTCGGATAGGCTCAAACAGTCCGGGTGCAGGCCGTGATAGTCACGCGGACCGTCGTGCCGGCCAGCGATCCGCCGAAGGGATAGAGCGTCTGCCGGTCGGAGACATCGCTGGCGCCGATGTGGAAGGGGCCATGCGAGCCGGACTTCCTCTGGTTGTTGCCCTGCAGCTCGATATGGGCCGCCACGGAGACCGGAGTGGTCCCGCGATTGCGGAACACGACATGGATCGAGGCCGTCGGGCCGCTGCCGCTGAGATAGGCGCGATCCAGCGCCAGCCGGCACACCGAGCCGGACATCGGCGTGAAGGCGAGGCTGGAGCCGCTCCATGTGGTCGACTGCGCCGCGGCGGGCAACGCGGCAGTAACAAACAGGGCGACGGCGATGATGTGACGCATGAGGCGTTCCTGCCCCGCCGCAATCCGGCATGACAGAGAGGTCACGGCGGCAGGCGCGCGTCCATCCTGCCCCTGGCTATGCCGCCCATAGGCGGCGCCTTTCGCGGCGCTACAGCACCCGCCCGCTCGCCGCATCCAGCAGGTGCATGTTGTTCATGTCCGC
>JAQGHY010000277.1 GCA_028291455.1 Rubritepida sp.
GAGGGCAGCGCGAGCAGCCCGTCCGCAAGGCGCATCAGCAGAGCATCGGCCACCCCGCCTCGCCATGCCGCGACCAGGCCGACCAGCGTGCCGATCACGGTCGAGGCCAGCGCCGCCATCATGCCCACGGCGAGCGAGACGCGTGCGCCCTCCAGCAGCCGCAGGAAGAGGTCACGCCCCAGCTCGTCGGTGCCGAGAGGATGCGTGGCGGAGGGTGCCTCGAAGCGGTTGAAGAGGTCGGGCAGGAAAGGGTCGTGGCCCAGCCAGCTCGCTGCTAGGGGCGCCGCCAGGGCCGCGAAGGCCAGGGCCGCGAGCAGGGCTATGCCGTACCTCACGTCCCGTCCGATCGCTGGAGGGCGCAGCCCGCAGGCGTGAATCGGCCGGCCACTAGACAATCCTCGGATCGAGCCAGCGCTGCGCCAAATCGGCGGCCAGCGTCGCCAGCATCGTCACCACCGCGACCACCAGCAGCGCCAGCAGCGCCAAGTTGAAGTCGTTACCCATCACGGCGTCGTAGATCAGCTTGCCCATGCCCGGCCGCGCGAAGATCGTCTCGGTGATCAGCGCGCCGGAGACCAGCGACCCCGCATCCAGCGCCGCGATGGTCAACAGTGGCACGCCGGCATTGGGCAGCGCGTGGCGCCAGACGATGCGGCCCTCACCGGCGCCCTGGGCGCGCGCCGTGCGGATATGCGGTTCGGCCATTGCCACGGACAGCGCCGAAGCGGCATGGCGCGCATAGCTCGCGAGATGTGCGAAGGCGAGCGTCGCCACGGGCAACACCAGGAAGCGCCAGCCGCCCTCCCCGCCCGCCGGCAGCCAGCCGAGTTGCACGGCAAACAAGATGATAAGCAGGATACCCAGCCAGAAGGACGGCACCGCCTGCGCCAGCAGCGCGAGCCCCTGAACCAGCGGCGCCGCGCGCGGCCGCAGCGCCGCCAGCGCGCCCAGCCCGACGCCGGACACGACCGCCAGCACCAACGCAAGCCCGAGCAGTGCTAGCGAACTTAACAGCGCCGGTCCCAGCAGCGTCGCCACCGGCTGCGCGAAGAGGCGCGAATGACCGAAATTGCCGTGCAGCACGGCCCAGGCCCAGGCGAGGTAGCGCGCCGTCACCGGCTGATCGAGCCCGTGCAATGCACGCAGCCGCGCGGCGTCCTCCGAAGTCAGCCGCGGGTCGCCCGCAATGGCGAGGTCGATGGGATCTCCCGGCATCAGCGCGATCAGCATGAAGGCGCAGAAGGAGAGAATCGCGGCCGTCACGGCGATCTGCACGAGACGCCAGAGGATGAGGCGGATCATGCCTCCGGGCGGTTGCAGACCGCCTCGACGCGGTTGCCGTCCGGGTCCAGCAGGAAGGCTCCGTAGTAGGCGGGGTGGTATTGCACCCGCAGACCCGGCGCGCCGTCGTCCCGGCCGCCATGCGCGAGCCCCGCCGCGTGGAAGGCGCGCACCGCCGCACGATCCGGCGCGCGAAATGCCCAGTGCCGGCGATCCGCCACGACGCTGGGGCGCACATAGATCGCGAGGAAGCTGTGCCCGTCCTCCTGCTCCGTGTTGCGGAGGCCGTAGCCGATGCCGGTATCGCTGATCCAGACCCGGGGGACGCCCAGCGCCGCCATCACGGCGTCGTAGAATCGCTGGGCGGGCTCCAGAGCGTTTACCGTGATGGAGACGTGGTCCAGCATCAGCGCACCCTCCACTCCTCGGCCCAGAGGCTCGAGAAGTTGAGGTGCCCCGTGGGCCGCACGCCATGCAGCCAGACCGGCCAGATATGCGCATCCTGGCGGAACCACAGCGGCAGCGAGGGCAGTTCCTCCGCGTAGATCGCCTGCAGCCGCTGCCACAGCACCCGCCGCTTTTCGCGGTCCAACTCCTGCGGCAGGGCCTCGAGCAGCGCGTCCATCTCGGCATTGCGGAAGCCGGTATAGTTCTGACCCGACCAGTTGCGCGCGGCGCTGGGGATCTCGTCGGAATGCAGGTTGCTGCGCGGCACGCTCTCGGGCGCGGAGACCCAAGCGAACAGGGCCGCGCCCTGGAACCGCCGACGCGAAAGCGTCTCGCCGAAGAGCACGCGCGGCGGCTCGTTGCGAATGCGTGCCTCGACGCCGAGCTGCCGCCACTGCGCCTGAATGACCTGCTGCGTCGCCTCGCGCGAGCGGTTGCCGGCGGTGGTCAGCAGTTCGAAGGATAGCCGCTGACCGGCCGCATCGCGGCGGATGCCGTCGGGGCCGGGCGTCCAGCCGGCCTCGGTCAGCAGCGCGGCAGCGCGCGCGGGATCGTAGGGGTATTGCCGCACGTCCGGGTCGTGTGGCCAATCTAGCGGGTTCACGTTGGTGTTCGCCACCGTCTGCCGTCCCTCGAAGAGCCGCGCCACGATCTGCGCGCGATCCAGCCCCAGCAGCAGCGCCTGCCGCACGCGGCGGTCGGCGAAGACGGGCAGGTCCAGGTTCAGGTCCAGATGCTCGTAGGAAAGGCCGGGCCGGTATTCGGCGCGGAAGCGGGTGCCGGTGCGGCGGATCAGCGCGCCCGCCTGCTCGACGGGCAGGCCGAGCTCGCCCGCGATCATGTCCACCTGGCCCGCCAGAAGCTGCGCCTCCAGCGCCGGCGTGCTCTCCACCGTACGGACGACGATGCGGCGGAAGGCAGGTGCGGGTCCGTCCCATTGCGGGTTGCGCTCTAGCGTGATCGCCGCGCCGGCCTGCACCTGCACAACGCGGTAGGGGCCGTTCCAGAGGCCGGGATTGGTCGGCTGCGTGTCGTAGAGGGTGCGGGTGCGGTAGGTGCGCGGCTCGCTCGCCCAGCGCTCGCGTTCGAGATGCGCGGGGAGTGGCGCGAAATCGCCGAGGCTGGCGAATTCGAAGGTCACGCGGTCGAAGCGCAGGGTGAAGCTGCGGTCATCGCCGGCGATGAACTCATAGGCCGAGCGATAGAATTCGGCGGGGCCTATGCCGGTCGCGCCGTCGCGCCCGGCCTCATAGGCGAAGGCCATGTCCGCGGTGGTGATGGGCGTGCCGTCGCCCCAACGCAGCCCCTCGCGCAGGCGCCAGGTGACGCGCAGGCCAGGCTTGCCGTCGGGCGTCGTCTCGCGGACGGCGAGGCCGTTCTCCAGCGTTGGGATGCTCTCGCAGAGCAGGCAGACGAGGTTCCAGCTGGCGTCGTAGGCGGTGACGGGGCGGCGGACGAAGCCTAGCACGTAGGACTTCGCCACCATGTTATCGATGTTGGGATGCAGCGTGCTCGGATACTGCGTGATGCCGATGCTGAGCGTGTCGCGGGTCTGCGCCGCGGCGGGAAGCGCCAACAGAAGAAGAACAACCAGGAAGCGGGCAGCCATCCGCGGACTCCATGCCGAAGCCGCGCATGGTGGCCTGCTCCGGGCCCGCGCGGTAGTGGCGAAAAAGCCCGTCAGGCGACCTTGTTCTTATGGGCGAGCGCTTCCTCCAGGCTGCCGACGCCGCCATGCGAGCGGCTCCAGCTCACGGGGTCTTCGAGGAACTTCCGCACGCCAGCTAGCGAGGCTTCCGGGAAGTAGTCCCGCTCGCGGCAGACCTCCAGCACGTCCCACCAGGTCGCCAGATGGTGCAGGGTGAGGTCCATCGCCTTCATCTGCTCGAAGCTGCCGGGAAAGACGCCGTAGTAGAAGACCACGAAGGTATGCGCGCATTTCGCCCCGGCCTCACGCAGCGCCTCGGCGAAGCGGATCTTGCTGGCGCCGTCGGTGGTGAGGTCCTCGACGAGGAGGGTCTGGCGGTCCACCGGCACGTCGCCCTCGATCAGCGCGTTGCGGCCGAAGCCCTTGGGCTTCTTGCGGACATAGGCCATCGGCAGGTTCATGCGGTCGGCGATCCAGGCGGCGAAGGGGATGCCCGCCGTCTCGCCGCCGGCGATGCTCTCGATCGTCTCGAAGCCAATGGCGCGGTTGATCTTCTCCACTCCAAGGTCGCAGATCCGGGTCCGCGCCCGCGGATAGGAAATGATCTTGCGGCAGTCGATATAGACGGGGCTCTTCCAGCCGGAGGTCAGGGTATAGGGTTCCTCCGGGCGGAAATTGACCGCCTTGATCTCCAGGAGGATGCGCGCCGTGGTCAGGGCCGCGTCCCGGTCCCAGTCTGAGGCGTGATGGCCACTCATTTTTCTGCTCCGGCTCCGATGGGGTCTCGTAACGCCCCGTGCACGCCCCGTCCATGATGTGGGTGCCATGATGTGGGTACTCGAGGATCCGCGCGCGGGCACGGCGGCCCAAGCGTTGGGGATCGCCGAACGGCTAGGCGTGCCCTTCCGGCGGGTGCCGCTGCGCTTCGGCCGGCTGGCCGCGCTGCCCCTGCCCTGGCCGAGCCTCGCCGGCCTCGCGGACCGAAGCGCCTTCGTTCCGCCCTGGCCCAGCCTGGTGATTTCGGCCGGCCGCCGCTCGGCACCGGTCTCGCGCTGGCTGCGAGCGCGCGGGGCGCGGACGGTGCATGCCATGCGGCCGGGCCTAGCCGCGGCGGATTTCGACCTGCTGGTGATCGGCGCCCATGACGCACCCAAGCCCGCGCCGAATGTGATGGTCATCCAGGGCGCGGCGCACCGGCTGACCGCGGCAGCTCTGGCTGAGGCGGCTGGGGCCTTTCCCGGCCTCGCCGCCCTGCCCCGGCCCATCGTGGCGCTGCTGTTGGGCGGACCCGTGCGGGCGGAGAACATGGAGCCGGCCGTGGCGGCCGATATCGCGGCGCAGGCGGCGGGGCTAGGCGGCAGCGTCATGGTCACCACGTCGCGCCGGACGGGCGTAACCGCGGCCGATGCCGTGGCGAAGGTGTTGCATGGCAAGCCCCACCACCTCCACCGCTGGGGGGCGGAGGGGCCCAACCCCTTCACCGCCATGCTGGCGCTGGCGGATACGCTCATCGTCACCGGGGATTCGATCTCCATGCTGTCCGAGGCCCTGATGACAACGACGCCCCTGCTGATCGCCGATCCCGGCGGCCTAGGTCCCCGGCACCGGGCCGTGGCGCGGAGCCTGATCGATGCCGGCCTCGCCGCGCCGCTGGGCGGCGCCCTGCCGCCGCTGCGGGGCTCGTTGGACGAGACCGGGCGCGTCGCCGCCGAAATCCACGCACGCGGCTGGGCCTGATGAGCGCGGATACCGAAGCCGAAAAGCGCGCCGCGCGGCGGGCAAGCCGCGGCGTGCCCGCCGTCGCCCCTAAGGGCTGGGCGATGCCCTGGCGCGACCGAGGCGGCCGCCTCTCCCCGCTGCGCATCCTGACCCTGGCTGCGATGATCCTGCCCCTGGTCCTCCTGATCTTCGACTGGGCCACCGACAATCTCGGCCCCGAGGCCTATGAAGCCGCCACCCACGAGACCGGCCGCTGGGCCATCCGCCTGCTGGTCGGCAGTCTCGCCGTCACGCCTATCGGCCGCGTTCTGGGCTGGCCGCGGCTGTTCCAGCTGCGCCGCATGATCGGCCTCGGCGCGCTGGCCTGGGTGCTGCTGCACTTTCTTCTGTATGTCGGCGATCAGAACTGGATCCTCTGGCGCGTCGCCATCGAGATCGGTAGCCGCATCTACCTCATCATCGGCTTCGTCGCGCTGAGCGGCCTCGTGGTGCTGGGCTGGACCTCCACCGACGGCTGGATGAAGCATCTCGGGCGGGGCTGGAAGCGGCTGCACCGGATCATCTTTCCGATCGCGCTGCTGGCGCTGCTGCATGCCTTCATCCAGTCCAAGGCCGATGTCTCTCAGGCGGTGATACTGGCGGGGTTGCTGGTCTGGCTGCTGGCCTGGCGCGCCCTGCCCGCGCGCTGGCAGACGAGCATTCCCGCCCTGGCGCTGCTGAGCGTGGCTGCTCTGCTCGGTGCCGTCGGGATCGAATTCGCATGGTATGCGCTGGCGACCAACCTGCCCGCCTCACGTATCGCCGCGGCCAATCTAGACCTCGCCTTCGGACCGCGCCCGGCCGTGCTGTCAGGCATGATCGCCGCCGGCTTCGTCGTCCTGGCAGCGCTGCGCCGTCTTGCCGGTCGGCTGCGCGGGGCGTAACTCGGCGGGTGTAGAAGATGGGAAACACCATGGCTCGCACGCACCGCATCGCCGTCATTCCCGGCGATGGCATCGGCAAGGAAACGACCCCCGAGGGGCTGCGCGTGCTGGACGCCGCCGCCCGCCGCTTCGGTTTCGACCTGAAGCTCACCCATTACGACTGGTCCTGCGAGACCTACACCAAGACCGGCCGCATGATGCCCGAGGACGGCCTCGACCAGCTGAAGGACAGCGACAGCGTGTTCCTGGGCGCCGTCGGCTGGCCCGGCGTGCCCGATCACACCTCGCTTTGGGGCCTGCTGATCCCGATCCGCCGCGGTTTCGACCAGTATGTCTCGCTGCGACCCTGCAAGCTGCTGCCGGGCGTCTCCACCCCGCTCGCCAACCGCACCCCCGCCGAGATCGACTTCTACGTCGTCCGCGAGAACACCGAGGGCGAATATTCCAGCATCGGCGGCACTATGTTCCCTGGCACGGACCGTGAGTTCGTCTCCCAGCAGAGCGTCCTGACCCGCACCGGCACCGACCGGATCATCAAATATGCCTTCGAGCTCGCCATGAAGCGGCCGCGCAAGAAGGTGACATCAGCCACCAAGTCCAACGGCATCACCTTCACCATGCCCTATTGGGACGAGCGCTTTGCCCAGATGGGCAAGAACTATCCCGAGGTGACGACCGACCAGTTCCACATCGACATCCTCTGCGCGCATTTCGTGCAGCATCCGGACTGGTTCGACGTGGTGGTCGGCTCCAACCTTTTCGGCGACATCCTCTCCGACCTGGGCCCGGCCGTGGCCGGCTCCATCGGCGTGGCCGCCAGCGCCAACATCAACCCCGAGAAGCTCTTTCCCTCGATGTTCGAACCGGTGCATGGCTCGGCGCCGGATATCGCCGGGCGCTTCATCGCCAATCCCATCGGCCAAATCTGGTCGGGCGCGATGATGCTGGACCATCTGGGCGAGTCCGAAGCGGCAAAGGCCATCACCACGGCCATCGAGAAGCTACTGGGCGAAGGCGGCCCGCGCACGCGGGACCTCGGCGGCCAGGCCGGCACGCTGGATGTCGGCAAGGCCATTGCGGAAGCCGTCGCCGCCTCTTGAACCGGACCCTGCCCGCCGCATAGTGACGCGGCGGGCACACCCTGGCACGACATCCGACAGGATAGCTGTCTCTCACTTGAACAGCTGTTCAGATGTGGTTATCGTACACTGACATTGCGACTGATTCGCAATTGGAGGGGTTCATGGGTCGAGACTTCAGCCATATCGCCCGTCGCTGCGAGCGCGCCGTCGTCACCGCCTATCGCGAACTCCGCGACGTCGGCACCACCGACATGGCTGCGTTTCAGGCCTGCACAACGCTGTACCGCGTCCATCACCCTGAGTCGTCGGTCGCCGAGGCGCGGCGGCTTGTGGCCGAATGGGTCGATCATCACGTGATGCGCGAGAGCCACGCTCCGACGCCGGGTTGCGACTGCGACTAGGCTAAAGCCATCGGAGGGGCGTTCGATGCCCCCGTAATTCGTGCCGGTGCAGCCTCCTAGGCCGCGACTTCCTCCTGCACTGCAGCGTCAAACGTCGCCGGTTTCGAGCAGGGCCAACCGGCGGATCAGCCAGACTGCGCGCTCGAATAGCCCGGTCAGCGCGAAGAACCGCTCCTGCGTGGCGCCCACCACCTGCCGGCGCAGCCGCTGCATCATCTCCCCACGGTCCGAGGCGAGATCGGCGAGCCAAGTGGCGGCCGCGTCGTCGCTGATCTCGGGCAGCTCCGCCAGCAGCAGGTGCAGCGCCTCCGCCATGGCCGAGACCGGCCGCACCGTGCCGTCCTCCAGCAGACCCTGCGCGGTCGCGACGTATTCGCTCAGCGTCTCCCGCAGAGCCGTCAGCAGGCCGAGCCGCGCCTGCAGCCGGACGGCTTCGTGCAACGTCTCCGGCGGCATCTCGCGCGCCAGCAGCGCAGTGATGAACCGCGCGATCTCCGCTTCCAGCGCGGCCATGGCGACGGAGCTGATCGCCGCGCCCTCCTCCACATCCTCGCGCACCGGATCGAGCATATGAGGCAGCCGCTCGGCGAGCCGGCGCTGCTCGGCGATCACCAGTCCCAGAGCGGAGGGGGCATCCTCCAGCGCCTGCGGATAGAGGTAGCGCGGGCGGGACTGCGTTTCGGTTTCGCTCGCCGGTGCCCATCGCTCCAGCAGCCGCTCCAGCGACCGGTGGAAGGGAGCGACCAGCAAGGCCGTCACCCCCTGCAACAACAGGAAGACGAGGGCGAGTTGCGTGTCGAGTTCATGGGCCAGCTGCTCCACGACCCACAGCACCAGGGGAATGTCGAAACCGCGCTCCAGCTCCAGCATCAGCAGGAAGAGCGCCGAGCCCGCCGCCCGCAGCGTCGCCTGCCAGAGCACCGGTTGCCGCGCCGTGCCCTCGAGCCCGCCGGCCAGCAGCAGCACGGCGAGGCCCGAGCCCAGCGAGGCGCCGTAGATCGTCGCGACCGCCTGGTCGAAGCTCAGCAGTCCCGCCGCCTTCAGCGTGATCGCGAGGATCGAGACGGTGGAGGAGGACTGCGCCACCAGCGTAATCAACGCGCCGACCAGGAAGGGCGGCAGCCAGGCGTCGCCGCCGAAGGCGAGCACCGCGCGGACGATCTGCACGTCGCGCAACGGTGCGGCCCCGGCCTTGATCAGCCCAAGGCCCAGCAACATGAAACCGAGCCCGGCGAGGGCCGCCAGCAGCGGGCGCCAGCGCCCCCCGCGATCCGTCGCGAAGTAGCTGGCGAAGCCGACGATCCCCAGCAGCCAGAAAGCCGCGATCCGCAGATCCAGCGTTGCCACCAGCACGAGGCCGGCGGTTCCGACATTGGCCCAGGCGAGCAGCGGCAGGACCCGGCGCGGTGCGATCATCCCGGCCGATCGCATGGAGGCGGCGATGAAGGTGACCGCATTGCTGCTCTGGGTCACGGCGCCGAGGAGCAGGCCCAGGGCCGCGGCCTGGACGGGCCCGCTGGTGCCCCTGGCCATCGCCGCGCGCATCCGCCCGCCGGCCATGGCGGCAAGCTGGCCCGACAGTCCCTTCACACCCAGGAAGAACAGGCCGAGCCCCCCGAACAGCCCGGCCAGCATTTCCATCAGGGACGCCGCAACGCGAGCACGAGGAGGAAGAAGGTTGCCGCCAAGCCGAGGCCCGCGCAGACGAAGAGGATGAGGCGCAGCTGGCCATATCGAGTGTCGGCCGCCGCGGCCGCCTGCATCGCCTCGGCGCGATGCGCCTCCGCCAGGGCATCGGCCAACTCGTCGAGCCGGATCTGGAGCTCACGGTCGGCGCCGCGAATGGACGCATCGGCGGCACCCTGCCCCTCGAGCGTTGTAAAGTCGGCCGTCTGCAGCGCCTGCCCGTAGCGCTGCAGCAGCGCGGCATGCGCGCTGCGGATCGCGGGGGCTCGCTCGGCAGCGAGGCCGTCCTCCAGAGCGGCCCGCCCGAGCCGGGTCTGTACCTGATCCGCCGCCGTCTGGAAGCCGATGCGGTGCCGCGCGGACAGCGCGGGAACGCGGTCGCGCAGGAGGATGTTCTTCCACTCCTGTACCTGCACGCCGAAGCTTGCCTGGGCGGTCCGCACCGCATCGAGGGAGGCCGCGATGGTGCCGAGGCGCGCGCGGCTCTCGGCGTCCTCGGCATGGCTGTACCAGAGTGCGAAGAGCCCCGCCCCGGCCTGCACCAGCATCAACAGGCCCACGAGCCCACCCAGCTTCAAGCGGCTATTCCCGTTTGCGGATCGCGTCGTCATCGAAATGTCATTTCCGGACAGGGGATTATCCTCCGAACCGCTTTGGGATTGAACGCCTGGGCATGATCCGTCAAGCCGCGAATGCCCGGCGCCGCGAGAGTGGACTTCGCATCAGTCCAGCGTCTGGTCCAGCCGATCGCGCAGACAAACGCCCGGCGCCGAGACGCAGAAGGGCATCCGCGTGAGGGGGCCTTCGCAGGAAATCCGCACCGAGCTTGGAAATGAAATCCGCCCGCCACTGATCCACGACAATCGGCAGAACATTCTACCGCGGGCTGACACCGAAGCTTCATAAAGATGGCGCATCACTGCAACAGCAGCGGCCTACGTCGCGCCCCATGAATGCAGCCAACGATTCCGGCGGCCTCTCGGTAGAGCGCGCTTCGCTCTCCCTCGGCGGCCAGCCCATCCTGCGCGACGTCTCGCTCCATGTCGCCCGGGGCGAGTTCGTCGCCCTGCTCGGCCCCTCCGGCTGCGGCAAGACCACGCTCATGCGGGTGATCGCCGGTATCCAGTCGGCGGATACCGGCCAAGTCCGGATCGCAGGCCGCGATGTGACGGCCGCCCACCCGGCCAAGCGAAACGTCGCAATGGTCTTCCAGTCCTACGCGCTCTACCCGCACCTGACGGTGGCCCAGAACATCGCCGTGCCCCTGACCATGGCGCGGCTCAACGGATGGCAGCGCATGCCTCTGCTGGGCGGCATGATGCCCGGCAGCCGGTCGGCCCGCAGCGCCATCCAGGAGGATGTCGCCCGCACGGCCGGGCCGCTCGGCCTGTCGCATCTGCTGGACCGCAAGCCAGGCCAGCTCTCCGGCGGCCAGCGCCAGCGCGTGGCGCTCGCGCGCGCCGTGATTCGCGAGCCGGCCGCGTTCCTGATGGACGAGCCGCTCTCCAACCTCGACGCCGCGCTGCGCGTCACCACGCGGCGCGAGATCGTCGAGGTGCATCGC
>JAQGHY010000291.1 GCA_028291455.1 Rubritepida sp.
CCGATGATGGTGCCGAAGATGCCGGCCAGGATCACCAGCGTCACCGACATCTCGCCCCGCGCGGCCGCGAAGCCGGCGAAGGGCATGATGAGCTCGGAGGGGATGGGCGGGAACAGGTTCTCCAGGAACATCAGCCCGGCGACGCCGAGATATCCCGCCGCCGCGACCCAGCTCGTGATCAGGTCCATCATGGGGTCGTCGGGCTCCGGAAAAGGCGCAGCGTCAGGTGACGCCCGCGCGTGTAGTTGAAACCATCCACGGCGCCGATCTCCTGCAACCGCAGGCCGAGCTCGGTGGACTCGCGGCGGAAATCCGCCTCGGCGCGGTCGCCCACGGCCACCACGCGCCCCGGCTCGGCGGCGAGGAAGGCCGCCGCATCCTGGCCGCGGCGCAGCAACTGCAGGCCGCCGCCGATGTAGAAGAGTGTCGAGGGCTCGGCATGGCCGGTGATGCCGAAATTCTCAGAGGGCAGCCCGGGCGCCTCGCGCGCCAGCACCGCCTCGAGACGGGGGCCGATCCATAGCGCCTCGATCTGGGGAAAGGTGAGCTGCATGACGCTGAAATAGAGCGGGATCGCCGCCACGACGCTGACGGCGGCGGCACGCGCCCAGTTCGCGCGGCTCATCTCGCGCCACGTCAGCCAGACCAGCAACGCGGCTGCCGGCAGGGCGAGCAGCGCACCCATCGCCTCATGCCCCGTGACGAACCACGGCACCGCGAGCGCAGCGATCCCAAGCCCGAAGGCGACGCCGGCGACGGCCAGCTTGGCGAACCAGCGCAGCCAGACCGGCGGCTCGCCCCGCAGCGGGTCGAGCGCCCAGATCGCGCCCAGCAGCATCAGCGCGGGGTAGGTCGGCATGGTGTAGTGCGGCAGCTTGGTCGCCACCGCCTCGAAGACGAGCCAGGTCGGCACCACCCAGGCGAGGAGGAAGCGCGTCGCGGGCATGCGGCGCTCCACCCAGCTGCGCCGTGCCGCCAGGATCACCAGGAAACCGGCCGGGAAGGCCGAGATCAGCAAAGTGAGGATGTAGAAGCCGGGCGGGCCCCAATGCTTCTCGTCGCCGGCGCCGACCTTGCCCAGCATGTCGCCACCGATGGCCTGGCTGAAGAAGCGCCCTTCGGTGGCGATGCCGATCGCGATCATCCAGGGCAGCACGATCGCCAGCATCAGCGGCACGCCCCACTGCCAGCGCAAGGCGGGGAGCCAGGGTGCGTGCAGCCATCCGCGCGGGCTCGCGTGGCGGTCAACGACGGCGAGGGTGAGGCCGGCCAGCAGCGGCACCATGGGCGCGATGGGCCCCTTCAGCAGCACGCCGATGCCGAGGAAGATCCAGAACAGCGCGGCCTTGCGGGGGCCGAAGGAGTCCGGCCGCAGATAGGCCGCGCCGAAGAGGCCCATGGCGGCGGTGACGCTGGCCAGCAACGCGGCGTCGGTCTTGGCGATATGCGCCTCGACCATCACCACCATGCAGCCGGCCAGCATGGCGGCGGCCAGCATCGCCGTGCGCCGCCCCACCAGCATGCGCCCGAAGCTGAAGGTGGCGAGTACCGCGAGCAGCGCGCCGAGCAGCGAGGGAATGCGATAGGCCCAGATGTCGCTGCGGTCGGCGAGGCCGGTCATCTCCAGCAGATGCACGCTGGCCGATTGCGCCCAGTGGATGCCGACGGGCTTCTTGTTCCGCTCCTCCTCGCCCACGCGGATGTGGACGTAGTCGCCGGTCTCGACCATCTGGCGGCTCGCCTGGGCGAAGCGGCTTTCGTCGCGGTCGGTGGCGGGGATGCTGAAGAAGCCGGGCAGGAACAGCGCGAGGCACAGCAGGGCGAGTGCCGAACGCGGCCAACGCTGCGCACGCTCGCTGGCGATGTGGATACAGCGGTCGAGCGTCATGCGTGGGTGGCGAATAGATGAAGGTCGAGGAAACCGCGTTTCCTGGCGTGAGAGCACGAGGGGGCGGAGCCCTCCTGTACCGTAATGAAGCGGTGATCCGTCATCGGGTCGCCGCTCTAGCACGCAAGGGCGCGCACGGCCATAAAGCGCAATGTCCATCTCCCCCGCCCGCCGCGTGGCCTCTCTGCTGCTCGAAGCCGTCCTGGAACAGCATCGCGCGCTCGAAGAGGCGCTGGACGCCACGCCCTCGGCCGTCGAAGCTCGGGACAAGGCGGCCGGCCATCGCATCGCCGCCGCGGTTCTGCGCCGGCTCGGCAGCCTCGATGCGGTGATGGAGCCCTATCTGCGCCGTGCCCCGCCGCCGCCGGCCTTGCGCGCGCTGCGGATCGGCGCGGCGGAGCTGCTGCTGCTCGGAACGCCCGCCCATGCCGCCGTGGCCTCGGCCGTCTCGCTGGCGCCCAAGCCCTTGGCCGGGCTAGTGAATGCCGTGCTGCGCCGCGTCTCCGAGACGGGTGCCACGACGCTGGCCGAGGTCGATGGCGAGCGGCTGGACACGCCCGCGTGGCTCTGGACCGCCTGGCATGCGGCGCATGGATCAGCCGTGCGCGCCATCGCCGCCGCGCACCGGATCGAGGCGCCGCTGGACCTGACGCTACGCCCCGGCGCGAGTGCCCCCGAGGGCGCGGTGATGCTGCCGACCGGCACGGCGCGGCTGCCCGCTGGTACGCGCATCACCGAACTGCCCGGCTTTTCCGAGGGCGATTTTTGGGCGCAGGACGCCGCCGCCGCGATCCCCGCGATGCTGCTGAACGTCCAGCCCGGCGAGCGCGTCGCCGATCTCTGCGCGGCCCCCGGCGGCAAGACCGCGCAGCTCGCCTCGATGGGCGCGAATGTCGTGGCGGTGGAGCGCGAGGGCACCCGCATGGTCCGGCTGCGCGAGAACATGGTCCGGCTGAAACTCACGGCCGAACTGGTGAATGCCGATGTGATCGGCTGGAAGCCGGAGGGCCTGTTCGACGCCATCCTGCTGGACGCCCCCTGCACCGCCACCGGCACCATCCGCCGCCATCCCGACGTGCCGCATCTCAAGCGGCAGAAGGACGTGGCGGTGCTGGCGGCGCAGCAGCGCAACCTGCTCGCGGCGGCGGCCAAGCTCCTGCGGCCGGGCGGGCGGATGGTCTTCGCGACCTGCTCGCTCCAGGCCGAGGAGGGCGAGGCGCATTTGGCCCATCTGCCGGAGGGTCTCCGCCTCGATCCGATCCGCGACGAGGAGGTGCCGGGCATCGGCGCCACCGAAGCCGGGACGCTGCGGACCCGTCCTGATCTCTGGGCGGATCAGGGCGGCATGGACGGCTTCTTCGCCATGCGCCTCATCCGGGACTGACGGCCGGTACTATCGGTGCCGGCCCCAGCCCCCCCGGTATCCGCCGCCGTAACGATAGCCGCCATAGCCGTAGCCGCCGTAGCCAAAGCCGAACCGCACTGCCGGCGCGCCGTAGTAGTAGGGGTAGGGATAGAACGGGCCCGGGTAATAGGCCCCCGCGTAATAGGGCATGTTCGGCGCCTGCGCCTGCATCGGCTGCACGGTGTTGCCGTAGGAGGTCATGCACTGCGCGTAGGTCATGTCGATGCGCCCCTGCACGCCGTATCCGACGTCCTGCGCGGCTCCGGCCCCATA
>JAQGHY010000319.1 GCA_028291455.1 Rubritepida sp.
GACCTGGCGAATTTCATATTCCCGCCGGGCATTGGCCAGCAGCCGGTCGGTGTCGGTGTTGCGCAGGCGCACCGGAACCCGGTCCAGCAGCGCCACCACCTCGCCGTAGCGCTCGCCGTCCATCGCCAGCAGTGCTGCCGCCATCGAGGATTCCGCGCTGGTATCCTGCTCCAGGCTTGCCTGCACCGCGGCCGCCTCCTCGGGGCGGTCGGCTGCCGTCAGCCGCCGCGCCAGATCCAGCTTGACCCAGGCATTGCCGGGATCCGTCTCCAGCCCACGGCGCAGCAGCGCGATCGCCTCGTCGGGATTGTCCAGCAGAAGCGCGCGGTCGCGCATGGCGATCGCCCGCGCCGCACCCGAGCCCGCCGGCACCGTCAGACCCGCCTCGCGCTGCAGCGCATCCGCCTCGGCGATCCGCTCCTGACCCACCAGCGCGAAGTACAGACCCGTCTGCGCATCCTGCTGGCGCGGGCGCAGGCTCAACGCATTGCGGAAGCGCATCTCCGCCGCCACGAAGTCGCGACGCTGCAACGCCACCTGGCCGAGGATCATCTCGCCGTCCAAACGCGCCGCGCCGGGTGAACTCAACGCACGGCGTGCAAGGCGATCCGCGCCATCCAGGTCGCCGCGCTGCAAGGCACGCCAGGCCTGCACCGTGGGGCCAGCCGCAGAGCCGCCGCCGCCCGCGCCTCCAACACCACGGCCGCCGCCACCGGCATTGGGTGCCAGGCTACCGACCGAGCGGGTGAATTCTTCCGCACGATCGGGCGAGAGCGCGACGGCACGCGCCAGCAGGCGCTGCGCCTCCGGCATGCGATTCTGAATCTTCCGGAGGACGGCGAGACCCAGCACGGACTCCGCATCGTTCTCGTCCAACGCGATGGCCGCCATGAACTGGGCTTCGGCCTCGCCATACCGCCGAGCCTCGACCGCCGACCAGCCGACGATGCGCGCTGAAGCGCCCGGCGAAATGCCGCCCTGCGCCCCCCGCAGCTTCGTCTCGAGCTCCCGGTCGCCCGGGTTGGCGGCAAGATAGGCCTCGATGCGCACCGCCGTCTCGGGATCGTCGCCGAGCCAGAGCAGCGCCTGGCGCCAGGCAAGCCGCGCGGGCTCACGCGTGCCGGGACGGCGAGCGAGCTCCTGCAGGCGGTCCACGCCTTCCGCCCGCGTATCCTCGCGATAGGTCAGGATCTGAGCGTAGGTCAGCGCCATCCGCGTGTCGTTCGGCGCCGCCGCGATGCGCTGCTGCAATTGCTGCGCCGCCTCGCGGTAGCCGGTCTCGGACGAGCCCGCCAGGACCTGGAAGTATTCGGGTGCAAGCACCGATGGCACGTTGCCGTTGCGGAAAAGCTGGCGGTACCGAGCCACCGCCTCAGCTCCACGCCCAGCTGCCGCCAGACCGCGCGCGGAGGTCAGCACCTCGGAATCCTCGTTCAGCAAGCGCACCAGTTCGGTCACCCGTACCAGCCGCGGATCCTGTGGCGACGTGCGCCGGAACAGCTCCAGATAACGCTGCGCGGCCGCCGTCTGGTTGCTGACGGCCGCCATTTCCACCGCGTTCGCCAGCGCATCGACGTTGTTGGGCTCGACCGCCAGTAGGCGTTCCAGCGACTGCAGCGCCCGCTCGGGCTGCCCCTGCTGCTGCCAGAACTGCGCCTGCTCCAGCAGGTTCGTCGTCGCCGCACCGCCCGATGCCCGTACGTCCGGCGAAAGCTGCGCGCTGGCTGGCAGGGCCGCGACGAGCAGGGCCGCGAGCGTGGCGGAGGCCGCGCCATTGCCGCCGCGCCGGAACTTCCGATGCCGCATGGGCCCTTGTTCCTTGGTCATGGCCGGTACCGGGCCGTCGTGTCGCGCGTCAGGAAGGCGGTCACCGAGGTGCCCCCGCCGATCAGCCAGATACTGTACATGCCGCCGGCCTCGATCCCCTCCAGGGAGAACGGGGCGGCCACGCGCGAACCGCAGCTGGCGCCGACCTGGGCGACCACCGGATTCACGCTGCGCGTACGGGTGGCGAAGGCGGCTACGCCCTCGAAGATCACCGGGCCGGAAGGCTGCAAACCCAACGTCGCCGCCGGGCAATCCGGGATGGCGTTGTAGAAGGCGAGGCGGGCGCGGGCGCGGTTGAAATCGGCCGTGTCGGTGATGGCGGTGGCGCCGATCCCGTCGGCCGTCCGGTGCAGCAGCAGCGTCACGAAGCTACCGGCCTCGGCCCGGAAAGTGGCTTGGCCACGCCGCTGACCTTCCTGGAATTCGACATGGAGCTGCCGGGTCGCCACGTTCTCGACCACGGTATAGGCCATGGCGCGCTGTGCCGGGGCGGTGCCGAGGCGCTGCTGGGGCAGGAAATCCGGACGTGCCGTCACCTCGCCTTCGAGGGCATTGACCAGACGCACATAGGCCGAGCCGCGCGGCGGCACGGGATCATAGACCTGCCCCTGCGCCCAGGCGGGAGCCGAGCCGCATATGGCGGCCAAAGCGATGACGGTGCGGATAAGGACGCGCATCATTGGGCCACCAGCCTGCGGATTTCGGACAGGAAGGTCGCGGGAGGCATCGCCATCTGGCCCCAGGCGGAATTGTTGGGTGACGTCGGGACATCCGGCTCGAGCAGGTTCCAGATCAGGGCGCGCGGGCGCTGACGGCGGAAACCGTCGCTCTTCAGGTATTCCAGCAGCGTGAAATAAGGCCCGACATTGTTGGGCCGCCAGGAGAGTCCCACCGGGCGCAGAACCTGGTTGGACAGGACGGGCTGGAAGCCGAAGCGCGGCTGCACGTTGCTGGTGCCGACGATCACAACGTCCGAGACGTCATCCTCCAGCAGCGACGCGACGCCTTCCGCCGGCAGAATCTGGCGGATCATGGAGTCCTCCGCGCCGTAGCTGGGGCGCTGCGCGGCGGGCACGTAATGCGTCAGATCGCCTGCGGCCAGCGTCATCGGCCGCAGGTCGCCGAGGCGCGTGCCGGGGCGCTGGCTGGCCGGCATGCCGAGCTGCTCGCGCATCTGCTTGGCAATCTCGATCGCGGCCGTCTCGGCGCCGACGGGCGTCCAATGCGTGTCGGTCTTCCAGAAGAGCGGCCGGTTCGGCTCGCGCGTCAGGACCTCACGGAAGCGGGCATCGAGGTCGGGGACGAGGCCCCCGGCGCGGCGCACCTCCGCCATGGTCAGGCTGTAGCGGCGCTCCGCATCCGGCGAATAGCGGGAACTCGCCGGCAGGAACTGGCGCATCAGCCGCTTGCGCGACGGGATCAGGCACAGGACGGCATCCATGCGGCCGCCACGCAGCGCGGTGATGGCGCCGGCAATGAGCTGCACGTTTTCCCGCAGCGACGTCGCATCGACCCGGTCGATCTTGTCCCAGATCGGGAAAAGCCATCCCTGACTGCCGGCCTCCACCAGCGCCGACTGCTGCGCCAAAGCCGGCTGCGCCGCCGCGATGGCGGCCGGAGCCGCCAGCAGGGCACGGCGCGAGACAAGATCAAAACGCATGGTCATCTAGTCCCTCTTGGCTTCGGTCTTCTCCGGCCAGGCCACGGGCCCGCCGGCTTGCAGTCAAATCCGGATCAGGCCGAGCGTTCCCGCAGGCGCTGCGCGGCACGGCGACGCAGGATCCAGTAGAGCGGTGCCGGCACCAGCAGGACCACGACCAGCAGGATGCCGAGCAGGTACCAGGGGTTGTTGCCCAGGTAGAATTCCGGCCAGAGCCAGGGCGGCAGCTGCCCGACCTGGTAGGTCGAGGTCACGCGGAAAGCCTGCACCCGGCCGCCGGAGAGCAGCGCGAGATCGCCCTGCACGCGCGGCACCTGCTCGGGATCGCGCAGCGCGATGACCATCGATTCCAACCCGGCCGGGGTGGAGCCCGTCAGGGCCACAACCGAACGGCCGGATTTCAGCGGGCTCTCGAAGCCGATCAACGCACCCAGGGCTTCGCCGGGGGCTGCCAGCTGCGCCGAGACGCGCTCCAGCTGATTCCGGCGCTCGCCGCCGAAGAGGTTGCGGAAGTCGCCCATGCCGTCGTTCAGGGCGACCGTCAGCCGGTTCCCCTCGACCCGCACCGGACCTGCGTCGCGCAGCAGCGTCTGCAGCGCGGGCTGGCGGCCGAGCGTGCCGATCACGATCAGGTCCTTGTCGGCATTCTCCTGCAGGGCATTGGGGCGGATCACCTGCATATTGACCGGGGGATAGCCAACCAGCGCCGCGATCCGGCCCATCAGGGTCAGGAAGGCTTCCAGCTCCTGCTGGCTCGGCCGCTCCGGCAGCACCACCGCCGTCTCCGAGAGATCGGCGAACTTGGTGAAGGGGAAGCCCGAGCTCACGAAGAAGGCCAAGTTCGGCAGCGTCGTGAAGCGATAGGCGCCGGTCAGGTCGATCGTGCTATCGGGATCCACCGAGGCGCGGATGTCGCCCGGCACCGCGATGCAGTCGCCACGGTGCAGCGGGCGCATGTCGAAGCGCAGCTGCAGCTCGTTCTGGCCGTAGAGCATGTAGCTCGGCAGCGCGACCTGCGCCTCATCCACTTCGCTCGTCACGAACTGGCGCTGGAGCCAGCTGAACGGCCAGCCGGGATCGGCCGCGCGGAGGGGAACCGAGCGCAGGTAGATGTCGTTGATCGCGACGTCGAGGCGCGAGACCGCCACGTCCATGATCGGGCCCGGCGGGGCGCGGAAGCGCACCAGCGAGGACATCGACCGCTCGCGCGCCGTGTAGAGGTCGGGCGCGGTGCGGAAGGGCACGGCGATCGGGCCCGGCACGTATCCGAAGGCCTGCAGCTCGGACGGATCCATGATCTCGCCGAAACGGAGCGGACGGTCGGTCCGTACCCAGCGCGGGGCGTCATAGGCGACGCGCGCCGGGATGGTCTGCGACTGGATGGTCGCGAGCTCGCCGGTCAGCGCCTCGCGCCCGACGCCGAGCGCGGTGGCGGCGGCGACGGCCTCGGGTCCATTGCGGCCGGCGATGACGAGGAGCAGGCCGAGCGGATCGCTCGGATTGGGAACGACGGCGAGCGTCGGCCCTTCCAGCCGCGGCAAGATCAGGCCAGGGATCGAGTCGACGGCCGTGGTGACGACCACCGCATTGCCGCGCGGGGGGATGATCGTGGCCACCGGGAAGGAGGCGCCGCGGTAATCCGCCTGCACCGCGAACCAGGAGGAGACGATGGCCGCTGCCCGCAGCGCGTCGTTGCTGGGCGTTTCCGGCATGATCATCGGCAGCACCAGCGGCTCACGCAGCAGGCGAGGGTCGAAGAAGGGCTCGGGCAGACGGGCGAGGTCGCGCGTGACCGGCAGGCGCTCCAGCCGCAGCGAGACCGTGGAGTTGTCCGAGATCGTGCTCCAGAGCAGGCCGGAGAGCGGATCGTTGCACTCGATCGCGTAGCGGCCGGTGAAGCGGAAGTTCAGCCGGTTCACGTCGGCGAAGAAGAAGGGGTTGATCGGGAATTCCAGCGGACCGAAAGCGGGCCGCGCGCGATCCGGCTGCACGGTGCCGATGAACTGCTCGTTCAGCGTGAAGGCGATCTGGCTCAGCTCGGGGATGAGCGCGGGCGAGGTGGCGCCCTGCAGGATCAGCCGCGCCGAGGTGACGACCTCGTCGCCGCGCACGCCGAAGAGAATGCCCTGGAGATCGGACACGCCGCGCATCTGCATCGGACCGCGCAGGCCGAGCTGGCGCAGGGTGCGGGTCTCGGTCCGCGTGCCCGGCGCGTCCTGGCCATCGGCCTGCATCAGCGGATTGCCTGGCGCAGCCGCGGAGCCGCCGGGCGCTGGCGATAGCGGGGCCGGAGATAGCGGGGGCGAGAGCACCGGAGCCGGCGCGAGGATCGGCGGCAGGCTCGGCGAGGGCGACAGGCCCGGAGGTGAAAGGCCCGGGGGCGACAGGCTGGGCGGCGGCGAAAGAACGGGGGCGGAAGGCGGCGCGCCGGACGGCGAACCCAGGGACGAGCCGGGAACGCGCGTCTGTCCCATGGCCGCACCGGAGAGGACCAGCATCAGCATCGCACTGACCGCGACCGGAACCGCCGTGCGAGCCATGGCGGCGCGATGGGCCGCGCTCTGGGCCGGGGTGGCCGGCGCGAGGTCCGGCATGGTGTCGGGCTCGGCGGCCCGGCCCCTTTGCGGACGCTTGCGGAAGCTGAACTGGGAACCGCCGGAGAATAGACCACCAATAGACACAAGAACTTCCTTCAGCGAGCGCAGCGGACGATCAGCGCGAATACTGTCCCAGTCGACCCAGGCGTCGGCGCGGCCCAGGGTAGCGATCACGATATTGCCTTCGTCATGAATATCCTGCGGTAGGAAGCGCAGGTTCACGCGGTCGCCCTGCCAGCGCAGCACCTCGGCGGGGACGGTCACCAGCTGAGAGCCGGCATCGAGCTCCACCATCACCAGCGCATCCTCGCCGAGCTCTTCCGGCGCGGCCATGCGCAGCGCGGCGCCGCCGAGCGAGAGATCCTCGGACATGCCTTCGATCCGGCGTCCGTCGCCGAAGATCACCGCCGATGCGACTTCGGCGCTGACGCGGGCACGCTCACGCACCTGGCGGCGTTCGCGGCCGACGGCGAGGCCGGCCAGCACGGTGACCAGGCAGAAGGTCGCCCAGATCACGTTCAGCGCGTAGGCCTGGAATTCCAGGCTCGCCGGCGGGTTGGCCGCGAGTCCGTAGACGCCCAGCAGGAGCCCGAAGATCAGCGCGCCGGCGAGGAACATGTTCGGACCCACGGCGCGAAGATCGAAGAAGCCTTCCTCCAGCGTGCCGCCCTTATCCGTCACGTTGAAGCGGCCGCGCTTGGGATCGAGCAGCGTCGCGAGCGTCACCGGCAGCAGGTACACCGTCAGCACCGTCTCGTAGATCTCGGACCAGAAGGAGTGGCGCACGCGCTTCTGGATGCGCGAATTGGTGATGATCGAGTGCACGATATGCGGGCCGGCATAGGCGACGATGGCCAGCGGGCTCGCCGCGATGATGCTTTCGCCGAAGACCAGGAAGGCCAGCGGCGCCGTGAGGAACACGAAGCGCGGCAGCGGGAAGAGGAAGTGGAACATCGCCATGAAGTAGCAAAGCCGCTGCGGCAGATTGAGCCCGCGCGACGTCAGCGGATTCTCGATGCGCATGATCTGGATCATGCCGCGCGCCCAGCGCATCCGCTGGCCGATATGCAGCATCAGCCGCTCCGTCGCGAGGCCGGCGGCCAGCGGCACGCGCAAGTAGGCGGTGCGCCAGCCGAGCTTCTGCATGCGCAGCGAGCAGTGGCAGTCTTCGGTCACCGTCTCGGTCGGCACGCCGCCCACGGCTTCCAGCGCCGTGCGCCGCATGACCGCGCAGGAGCCGCAGAAGAAGGTCGCGCCCCAGAAGTCGTTGCCCTGCTGGATCAGGCCGTAGAAGAGCAGCCCCTCGTTCGGCACGCGCTGGCCGGCGACGAGGTTCCGCTCGAAGGGATCGGGCGAGTAGAAGTAGTGCGGCGTCTGCACCATGGCGAGGCCGCGGTCGCGCAGCATCCAGCCGAGGGTGAGCTGCAGGAATCCGCGCGTGGTCACGTGATCGCAGTCGAAGATGACGACGTATTCGCCGGTGGTCTGGCTCAGCGCGTGGTTGATGTTGCCGGCCTTGGCGCCCTTGTTGTCGGGGCGGATGATGTAGCCGCAGCCCACCTCGGCCGCGAAACGGCGAAAGTCCTCGCGCCGGCCGTCATCCAGCAGGAAGACGTTCAGCTTCTCCACCGGCCAGTCGAGCGCCAGTGCCGCGAAGACCGTTGGGCGCACGATGTCCAGCGGCTCGTTGTAGGAGGGGATGAACACGTCCACGACGGGCCAGTCGTCGGAGTTGGACGGCATCGGCGCCGGCTTGCGGTCGAGCGGCCAGAGCGTCTGGAAATAGGCTAGCATGAGCGCGATGATGGCGTAGATCTCGGCCAGCAGCAGGCCGGTGCCCAGAAAGGTCTGGAGGAAGGTGCTGAAATCCAGCGTCTCGGTCACGCGCCAGAAGATGTAGCGGAGCGAGATGATCGAGGACATCAGCGCGAGGAGCAGCGTGATCGTGCGCCCTTCGAAACGATTGAACACAAAAAATAAGACGAACCCGCCGATCGCGAAGATGACCTGCTGCTCGGGCTGCATTGGAACGGTGATGACGACCGCGCCGGCCGTGAGGCCGATGATGGTGACCAGCCAGCCGAACCACTTGTTCCGCATGAAAGGAAGCCTGGCCAGGCGTTCCCGCCGAGCCGCAATCTCAGTCATCGAGCGCCCCAATTTGCACTGAATGGTTCAGGAACCGAAGGCAAGGCTGCCTCGATCCCACGTGAAATCTCGCGCAGATCCTCGGCCGCCTGGCTGTTGGGCGCGATGTCGAGCAACAGGCGCTGGGCAGCCAATGCTTCGGCGACGATCTCCTCGCGGCAGATCGCGCCGAGCAGGCGTGGCCCCAGATGCCGGGCCACCGTCTCGGCCGCGGCACGGGAGAGGCGGGCATTGGGGTCCACGCCGTTCAGCACGACCCGCAGCCGGCCGGCGAAGAGCGCGGCCATGGTGCCGGCGCCGAGGAAGCGGCCGTTGTCGATATCCGGCACCAGCGCCGCGCTGGTGGCGTCCGCCAGCAGCACGGCGCAGACCATGGACGACATCGGGGCCAGGATGGCCAGGGAGTGCGAGGCGCCGGGGGGCGTATCGGCGATCACCAGCAGGCTCGGGTCGGCCAGGATGGCGCGCATGGGGGCGGCCAGGAGTTCGGGATCCCGCTCGAGCGAATGGAACAGGCCGAGCGCGCCGCGGATGTCGATCGAGCCGTGCGGCAACAGCATCACGCCCGACGAGGTCTGGCGCACCAGCTCGCGCCAGTCCGGCCGCTTCGGCAATTCCGTCATGAAGCCCGACGTATCGGACAACGGAACGCCGAAATGCAGGCGCAACGTGTTCTGCGGATCGAAATCCATGCAGAGGACACGTCGCCCCTGGCGACGCATCGCGTCTGCTACGTTTGCAGCCAGGGTGGTCTTGCCGACCCCGCCCTTGGGGGAAGCGAAGCAGATGAGGGGCATGGTGCCTCCGGCAGTCTAGAAGGACGATGACGACCGCAGGGCGGTGCGGAACGTATCGACGGGGGACGCAACCGGCGGGCCGCCGGCTGCAACCAAGCGCATAACCTCCCCCAGGGGAACTGTCACGGCCGAGGCAGGCACAACGCCATCCCCGCCGTATGGGCCGAAGGGGGCGGGTTGAGAGACGCCCATCCCGGGGCCGGGCTGGTAGGCCGAACCAGGGGAAGGCAATTCGCTGGAAAGCGCGACCACGTTGCGCAAACGGGCAAGGGTTCCGCCGGGCGCGGGCGGCGGCGGAGCGGCTGTTTTCGTCAGGCCAATGGCATCGAGCAGGCTGAAGCCGACCAGCGGCACGGCGGTGGATACGGGAGCCGTTTCGGCTTCCGGCTCCGGCACGACCGGCGCGGCGAATTGGCTGACCTCCGCCTCCCGGAAGACCGGCGGGGCGGGACGCGAGGCGGCGGCGAGGGCGCCCCAGTCTATCCCGGGCTCCGACGCGGGCGCCGGCGGCGGCGCGGCATGAACCGGAGGAGCCAGGATCGGAGCTGGCGCGGCGGTGAACTGCGGGGGCGGAGCGGCACGCTGGGGCAAAGGCGCCGGAGCTACTTGTGCCGGCGGAGCAGGAGGTGGCGGCGCGGCAGCCTGCGGAAGCGGGGGTGCCGGGGCAACGGGCGCGGGAGTCGGAGGCGCCGCAGCGACCGCCACAGGCAGCGCAGCGACCACCACCGGCGGCGCAGCCATTGCGGCACGCGGAGGTGCAACCGGCGCGGGAGGTGGCGACGGCAGGACGGCGCGCGGAGGCGCGGGCG
>JAQGHY010000320.1 GCA_028291455.1 Rubritepida sp.
GACCTGGCCTTGCCGCGCGTCCTCGTCGTCGCGCCCATGTCCGGCCACTTCGCTACGCTGCTGCGCGGGACGGTGCAGGTTCTGCTGCAGGACCACGACGTCTACATCACCGATTGGCACAATGCGCGCGATGTGCCGCTCGAAGCCGGCCGCTTCGGGCTCGACGAGTTCACCGAGCACGTGATCCACTTCCTGGAGGCGGTTGGCCCCGGCGCCCATGTGTTGGCGGTCTGCCAGCCGGTGGTGGCGGTGCTGTCAGCGGTGGCGCTGATGGCGGAGGACCGCAACAAGGCCTCGCCGCGCAGCATGACCTTGATGGCCGGGCCAATCGACGCGCGCCAGCACCCGACCAAGGTGAATGAGCTCGCGGGAAGCAAGGATATCGGCTGGTTCGAAAGCAACCTCATCGCGTCGGTTCCCTCGCGCTACAAGGGCGGCGGACGGCGCGTCTATCCCGGTGCGCTGCAGCTTTCGGCCTTCATGTCGATGAACCTCGACCGGCACGTGAAGGCGCATCGGGATCAGTTCTGGGCGATCTTCAACGGCGATGCGGCGAAGGCCGCGCAGCATCGCCGTTTCTACGATGAGTATCTGGCGGTGATGGACCTGCCCGCCGAATTCTTTCTGGAGACCGTGAAAACCATCTTCCAGGACCATTCGCTGGCGCGCGGGGAGCTCACCTGGCGCGGCCGTCCCGTGCGGCCCGAGGCGATCCGCCGCACTGCCGTCATGACGGTGGAAGGCGAGAAGGACGACATCTGCGGCATCGGCCAGACCATGGCGGCACTGGACCTCTGCCGCAGCCTGCCGGTGACGATGCGCCGCCATCACCTGCAGACCGGCGTGGGCCACTATGGCGTGTTCAGCGGGCGCCGCTTTGCCCAGGCCATCTATCCGCGCGTGCGGGAGATGATCCAGGCGCACGAAGGCTAGGTCGCCGGCTCGCATGCGGGACGGGCCGGCGCCACCAGCGCCGCGACCACCAGGATCAGGCACACGCCGAGCGTGATTCCCATCAGCCGATCCAGCACCGGCAGCAGCAGCGCCGGGGGCCCGCGGCCGGAGACCATGGTCATCACCCAGGCGACCCCCGCCTGCGTGCCGACATAGGCCGAGGGCCCACCGCCCTGGTGCAGGATCGAGAAGAGGAACAAGCCGCCACCGATCGTCGCCAGCCAAAGCGGCAGCGTCGCCAGATCGAGGCCGAGCACCACCGCCAGCCCGCATACGCCGCCAAGCAGGCAGCCGAACAGCCGCTGCCGCGCCCGCACCTGGACCGAGCCGACATCGCGGTCCAGCAGCACCATCGAGGTCGCGGCCATCTGCACCACCGCCGGAAGGTCGAGCGCCTGCCACACGAGCAGCACCAGGACCGGCAGCATTCCGCCAGCCAGGGTCAGGCGACCCAGGGCCGAAGGCGGGTGCGGTGTCCCGGCCGGGTGCGCGGCCGGCTCGACCGCGAACATCGTTCCGATCAGGGTCGCGGCGAGCACGCCCACGGTGATCTCGATCATCCGCCACTGCGCGAAGGCGAGCAGCCCCACCGGGGTCGATGCCGCCTGCATCAGCACCATCGTGGCCGTGACGCCGGCATAGAGCCAAGCATAGCCATGCGCCGAGGCGAAGCGCCCCCGCGCGCCGGCGGCGCCGACCGCGAAGAGCGCCAGCAGCAGCAACGTGGGTATTCCGGCCGTGGCGGCGGCCAGCACCAGCCCCAAGCCGAGCCCCAGCGCCGTGCCGAGCGCCCGCTGGGCGGCCTTGCTCCAAAGCGAATGCCGGTCCTGATTCGCGACCACCCAGGCCGAAAGCGCCGCCCACCAAGGATCGTCGAGCCCGAGCCGCAGCGCGACGAGCAGCGCCAGCACCACGCCGGCCGCCGTGATCAGCCCCTGCCGTGCGCTCCAGCCTGCCGTCAGAACCACACCAGCAGCCGCGCCGTCGCACCGTGATACAGGCGCAGGCCGGACGGCAGGTCAGGCAGCACGATCTCCACCGGGAAACGCTGCGGCAGGCGGATCCAGTCGGTATCGGCGGGGACGGCCGGCAGCACGCCCTCGTCGCCGGCCATAGCCGCGCCCGTCACTGCCGCAGCGGTGCTGCGCACCCGGCCGCGATGCACCCGCCACGGATCGCTGCCGAGCATGACCCATACCGATTGGCCCGGCCGCAGCCGCCCCATATGCCGCTCCGTCAGATTGGCGACGATGCGCCAGTCGGCATCCGTCACCAGCAGCAGCACCGGACGGCCCACGACAGCGCTGTCGCCCGGGCGCGCGGTGAAGGGAGCGACGCGGCCGGCCGCGGGAGCCGCCACTGTCGCGCGTGTCAGTTCATAGCGCGCGACGTCCAGCGCGGCAGTGGCTTCGCCGGCCTCTGCCTGCCGCACCAGCACGAGCTGGCGCGACACCGCCGCCGCCGCATCCGCCTGCTCCACTGCGGCGCGCGCGACACCCGCATCGCGCGTGGCGTCGTCGACCCGCTGCATCGGCGTATCCCCGTCGCGGACGAGTCGTTGCTGACGCGCCAGCACATCCGCCGCATCGGCTTGCCGCGCGCGAGCCTGATCGAGCGAGGCGCTGCCTTCCGCCACGGCCTGCTGCGCCAGCGCGGACTGCTGCTGCGCCGTGGCGAGCCTGGCCTCGGCCGATGCGACGGCCAAGGCAAAGGGGCGCGGATCGATGGCGAAGACCGTCTCGCCGGCCAGGACTTGCTGGTCCGCCCGAACCGGAATGCTGGAGATCGGCCCGCCCACCTCCGGCGCCACCGAAACCAGCGCGGCGACGGTGCGGGCATCGCCGGAATAGGCGAAGACCATGGCCGAGAGTTCGTAAGCCGCGAAGAGAAGCGCGGCCACCACAAGGACGGCGCGGACCAGATGCGTCTCGATCCAGTTGAGCATGCGGTCGAGGCTCCGGCGGGCGTGGAGGTGAAGGCCTCACGCTTCGCCCGGCACCGGCCCGCTGTCTACAGGCAATGCAAGTGCGGCAATGGCGTCAGCTGGCGTCGGCGGGGGTCGCCGTCGAGGAGGTGTGCGGCGGGTTCGCCCAGGCCATGACGATGTTGTCGCCGTAGTTGAAGTGATCGAGCTTGCGCTTCACGAACCGCCCGGTGCGCTTCCCGTTCACGCCCGGGAAGGGCCAGTAGGGCTCCATGCACATCACGTCGTCGCCGCCGAGGCCCCAGATCACGTTCATATGCGCGAAGCCCGTCAGATGCTTGAACGCGATGCAGACCGGCTTCGACCCCAGGGGCAGGCTGGTCAGCTCCGCATCCGGCGTGGCGTAGACCGACGTGCTCATCCGCAGCCGCTGGTCGTTGGACCAGAGGTTGGCCAGGTAATCGCCGATCAGCGCGCCGTTGCCGTCGATGCTGCGCCAGTACTGGTCCACGACCTGCTTCTGGGTCCAGGCCGGGCGGCCGGCGGTGTCCTGCTTCAGGAACCAGGCCAGGCTGGCGGCCCAGCACGAATTCTCGTGCATCTGCCCGATGCTGGGTGTGCTCGAATAATCGGCCATGACTTGATCTCCTGCGCGATGCCCGGGATCGCCGGGTCGTTGTGCAGTCAAATCACTCCAAATCGCAGTATCGATCAAATGGAATAGGGTCGCGTTTGTCGGAGTACTGTCGCGTCTGTCGCGCCGGCGTTCAGGGCATGACCTGGCTGAGCCGGCCGCCTTGCCGCAACGGTGCCACGCGCAAGGCGAGGCCGGTCGCGTCGTCGGTCTCGACGAAGAGGCCGCACAGCGTCGCATCGCCATCCGCCGGCGCCAGCCGCTCGCCGGGCATCTTCTTCCAGAAGCGCAGCGCGGCGCCGCCCTTCTGCATGCCGATGACGCTGTCGTAATCGCCGCACATTCCCGCATCGGTCTGGTAGGCGGTGCCGCCGGGCAGGATCTGGTGATCCGCGGTCGGCACGTGGGTGTGGGTTCCGATGACGAGGCTCACCGATCCGTCGAAGGAGTGGCCGAAAGCCTGCTTCTCGCTGGTGGCCTCGCAATGCACGTCGATGATCGCGGCCTGGATCGAGCGGCCCAGGCTGTGCCGCGCGAGCTCCAGCTGGACGGCGCGGAAGGGGTCGTCCAGCGGATCCATGAACAGCCGGCCCATCACGTTGATCACCAGGGCGCGCCGGTTGCCCGGCACCTCCACCACCACGGCGCCATGACCGGGCGTGCCGGGGGGGAAATTGGCGGGGCGGATGACGCGCTTCTCCTCCTCCATGTAGGGGATGATCTCGCTGCGGTCCCAGGTGTGGTTGCCCAGGGTGATGACA
>JAQGHY010000004.1 GCA_028291455.1 Rubritepida sp.
CACCACACCGGCAGTGCGTGCCATGGCTTTGTAGGCATCGATATTTGCCTTGGGCACGGCGACTACGAAACCATCGACGTAGAGCATGGGGATACCTCTCGCTGTGGCTGGGTCAAAGGACGAGCACGCAGGGGAATTCTAAAGATCCGGCCAAGCCCGCATCAAGGCCCACCCGGTCATCGCCTTAGACGTAGATTGAAGTAAGACCATTCCGAAGAATACTTCCGCCGGTGCCACCAGGCGCCTGCGCTGGACAGCGCCGCGCATCCGCGCCAAACGCTGCCCCCAACCGCCATTCCACGGAGTCCGCCGCCATGAGCTCGGCCGCGCCTGACGAGACCTTCGAAACCATCGCCGACATCATCGCCGAGACGGCCAATGTAGACCGGGCGAAGATCACGCCCGAGGCCCATGTCATCAACGACCTCGGCATCGACAGCCTGGATTTCCTCGACATCGTCTTCGAGATCGACAAGCGCTTCGGCATCAAGGTCCCGGTCGAGGCCTGGACCGAGCAGGTGAACAGCGGCAAGGCCCCGGCCGAGCACTTCTTCGTCATGGGCAGCCTTGCCCAGCGCATCGAGGAACTCGTTGCCGCCAAGCAGGGCTGAGCCTTGCGCCTGGAATACTTCGAGATGATCGACCGGATCCGCTCCCAGGAGGAGAACCGCCTGGTGGCCGATGCCCGCGTGCCGGAGGCGAGTCCGGTCTTCGAAGGCCATTTCCCCGGCTTCCCCATCCTCCCCGGCGTGCTGATGATCGAGGCGATGGCCCAGGCCTGCGGCTGGCTGATGGTGGCGCGCAGCGGCTTCACCCGCATGGCGCTGCTCGCCAAGGTCGGCGAGGCCAAGATGCGCGGCATGGTCCGCCCCGGCGCCGCCCTGACCGTGACGGCCGAGCTAATCCATGACGGCTCCGGCTACGCCGTGCTGCGCGGCACCCTCGCCGAGGGCGACACCCGCGCCGCCGAGGCGGAACTGACCCTCCGCACGATGGTCTTCCCCGCCCCCGAGCTGGAAGCCGCCGTCCGCGCCCGCGCCCTGACCATCGGCCTCGCGTGATGCGCCGCAAAGTCGCGATCACGGGGCTCGGCCTCGCCTCCTCCCATGGCGAGGGCCGTGCGGTCCATGCGGCACTCCTCGGCGGCGCCGCACCGGTGCTGGATGAGGCGCGCTTCGCCCCCTACCCCATCCACCCTCTTCCCCCGCTGGACTTCGCCGCCGTCATCGCGCGCCGCGAACTCCGCCAGATGGAGACCTGGCAGCGCCTGGGCGTCTATGCCGCCGGGCTCGCGCTGGACGATGCCGGCCTGCGCGAGCGCGTGGCCGAGATCGACCTAGTCGTGGCCGCGGGTGGCGGCGAGCGCGACTGGGCGTTGGACGAACAAATCCTCGCCGCCGCGCCGGACGAAGCCGGCCGCCACCGCATGCTGATGGACGGACTGCGGCCGACCCTGTTCCTGGCGCAACTGTCCAACCTGCTGGCCGGCTCCATCTCCATCACCCACAACGTCGCCGGCTCCTCCCGCACGTTGCTGGGCGAGGAGGTCGCGGGCGCCGAGGCGGTCCGGGTCATGTCCGCACGGATCGCGGCGGGCACGTCGGAACTCGGCCTGGTCGGCGCCGCCTTCACGTCGGAACGTCTCGACATGCTGCTGCTCTATGCCATGGGCAACCAGCTGCATCGCGGCCCATGGGAGCCGCTGCCGGCCCGGCAGGGAATGGTACTGGGCAGCGGCGCGGCCTTCCTGACCCTCGCGCTGGCAGAAGGCGCCACGGCGCCGATCGCCATCCTGTCGCATATCGCGACCGATCAGGGCCGCCCCGAAGGCCGTCCCGCCCGGCTGGCCGCGCTTTTGGCCGCCGTGCCCCAGCGCCGTGCCGGCTGCCTCGTCATCTCCACCGCTTCGGGCGCCGTCGCGCCGACCCGCGACGAGCTGGCTGCCCTCGGCGTCGCGCCGGACCTGTTCTCGGCGGACCTCCTGGGCCACACGGTCGAGGCCGCCTTCCCCGCCGGGCTGGCCCTGGCCGCCCTCGCGATTGCCGCCGGCACGCCGCAGGTGCTGGTCACCGGCGCGGGTCAATGGCGCGGCGAGGCCGTCGCCCTACTGGAGCGCCCCGGACTTCTGGAGCGTACGGCATGAAGACGCGGATCGCCGTCACCGGCATCGGCATGGTCACGGCGCTGGGCTTCGGCACCGAGACGAACTGGGATGCGCTGGTCGCCGGGCGCTCCGGCGTCCGCTACATCACGCGCTTCGACACCACGGGCATGCGCGCGACCATCGCCGCCTGCGTGGACCTGCCGGAGGACCAGCCGGGCGAGCCGCTTTCCGTCTCCGCCCGCGTGGAACGGATGGGCGAGGCCGCGATCGCCGAGGCGCTGGCGCAGTCCGGCCTATCTGCGCCCTTCGGCGGGCCGCTCAGCATCGGCGTTCCGCCCGTCGAGATCGAATGGCCGCAGCGTTCCAGCTTCGGCGCCGTCACCTATCCGGCACTTATCGAGGCGGCACAGGGGACTGTGCCGCTCTATGAGGAGTTCCTCTTCGGCGGTGCGGGAACGCGCCTGGCCGAGCGGTTCGGCACCACCGGCGTGCCCCAGATGGTCACCACGGCCTGCGCCTCCGGCGGCTCGGCGATCCAGCTCGCCATCGAAGCGATCCGCAACGGCGAGACGCGCAAGGCCATCGCGGCCGGCAGCGATGCCAGCCTCCAGCCCGAGACGCTGATCCGCTTCGCGCTGCTCCATGCGCTCTCCACCCGCAACGACCCGCCCGAGGCCGCCTCCCGCCCCTTCAGCCTCACGCGCGACGGCTTCGTGATGGGTGACGGGGCCGCCGCCCTGATCCTGGAGGATGAGGAACACGCGCGGGAGCGTGGCGCCACCATCCTCGGCTATGTGCTCGGCGTGGGCGAAGCGGCCGACACCTTCCACCGCACCCGCTCCTCGCCCGACGGCCTCGCGATCGTCCGTTGCATGGAGCGCGCCATCGCCGATGCAGGGCTGTCGCCGGCCGATATCGGCTACATCAACGCCCACGGCACCTCGACGCCCGAGAACGACAAGATGGAGGCGATGGCCATCGGCATGCTGTTTGGCGAGGCTTTGCCGCCCACCAGCTCGACCAAGTCGATGATCGGCCACACGCTCTCGGCCGCCGGTGCCATCGAGGCGGCGATCTGCCTGCTAGCCCTGCAGCACCAGATCTTGCCGCCCACGATCAACCAGGAGGACGTGGACACCGCGCTGGGGCTGGACACGATCCCGGTCGCGCGCCCTCACACGTTCCGCGCCGCATTGTCCAACTCCTTCGGCTTTGGCGGACAGAACGTCTCCGTGGTTCTGGGCGCCGCCGACTGAGCGCCTCGCGCGGCACGCGGCAAGCCACATCGCGGCCTTTTTCTCCGCGCGGCCGCCGCGCTGCTGGGGATCGAGCCTCGCAACTGCCTGGCGCTAGAGGACTCATACAACCGCATCCGAGCCGCTGATGGTGCCGGATCTGCTGACCGCGACAGGCGCCATCCGCTCCATCTGCCACGCCGTCGTCGAGAGTCTGGAGGATGTGATCCCGCTGCTCACCAGGACCGCCGCCGGGCAACAGCCGCAAAGCATCTCCGACGACATTCCATAGATGCCGGCGCACGCCCATCGTTCCGCGGCGGCTAACTCACGCACGGCCGCCAGACTGTCAGGCAGCGCGGACTTGTGGCGGCAGCACGACGTCCACGGGCGGCCGGCGGTCCCGCACGCACCAGTAGATGCCGAGGATGCCGAGCGCGCCCGGCAGGACCGCGAGCGAGGGCAATTCGGTCGCCCAGACCAGCGCCGCCGCCGTCAGGCAGCCGGAGGCCGCGCCGATATCCCAGCCGGTTTCGGCCGCGACGTGGAATCTGAAGGCTTCGCCGGAACGCTTCGCCCGGTCGTAGATCACGCTCATCAGCACCGGCACGTAGAGACCCGTCACCGCAGCACCGGTCGCATTGGCGACGACCGCCGCAAGCGGCGACCACCCGGCGCCGACGCGGAGCAGAAAGCCGAGCGCCAGGGCGACGCAGACGAGGACGAGGTACCGGTCG
>JAQGHY010000008.1 GCA_028291455.1 Rubritepida sp.
TTGCATGAAACTGAACGGAGGCCTTCCCATCATCGTTCTCGTCACGGGTGCCACGGCCGGATTTAGCCGGACCATAGCCCCGCGCTTCGCCGCGGATGGCGCGAGGATCATCGCCGCCGGACGCCGCGAGGTCGCCGCTCTGCCGCCCCGCGTGAACATCGACACGCTCCAGATGATGCCGGTCACGCAGTCCTTCGGGCCGCTGCGCATCCACAAGGAATGAGCGATCACCCCGTCTACGAGCCGCCGCGTCCGGCAAGGCATGTCGGCCGCCTGCCGCTCACGGAATTGCTGGCGCGGGCGCGCCGCAGCCTGCTCGAGGTGTGGAACGAAGGCGCCTTCCGCAACGAGGTGGTCAACACGAAGGTGCTGCACCAGCGGATCTTCGTCTTCAACATGCCCGCCGCCATCGAAGCCGTCTTCGTTACCCAATTGGCCGGCTTCGAGCGCAAATTGCCGCAGCTGCGCCACACGCTCGAACCGCTGCTGGGCGACGGGCTCCTCATTTCGGACGGGCCGGTCTGGAAGGCGCGGCGGCCGCCGGTGCAGGCCGTTACGCATGCCTCGCGCATGGCCGGCCTCACGCCCGAAATGACGCGGACTGCCGTGGAATGGCGCGCGGACTGGTCCGCTCGCCCGGACGGGACGCCGATCGACGCGTTGGAGGAGATGGACCGCTTCACTGCGGGGCTGCTGGGCAGGACCATCTTCGGCAGCGCGCTGACAAGCGAGGCCGCCGCGGAACTCAGCGCCGCCTTCGCCCTCTACGAGGCGAGAGTCGGCAGGACCGACCTGATCTCGATGCTCGGCCTGACGGACTTCCTGCCGCGCATTCGAGGCTTCGGCTCGCGGGGCGAGGTCCGGCGCATCCACGGCGTGGTGGATCGGCTGATCGGCGTCATCCTGGACGGGAAGGCGGGCGAGACATCGCTCGTCGCCGCCATGGCGGGGGCGCCGGGCATGACGCGCGGGGCGCTCCGCAACGAGGCTGTCAGCCTCTTCGTCGCGGGCCATCAGACCATGGCCAATACGCTCGCCTGGGCCTGGTTCCTGCTCTCCGAGGCGCCGTGGGCGGAGGCGGCGCTGCATGCCGAACTGGATGCGGTGCTGGGCGGCCGCGACCCAGCCTTCGAGGACCTGCCGGAGCTACCCTATACGCGCGCCGTCATCGAGGAAACGCTGCGCCTCTACCCGCCCTTGCCGCTGCTGGCGCGCCGGGCGCCCGAGGATACCGAGGTGACCGGCATCGACGTGCCGCAGGGCAGCATCGTCATGGTCTCGCCCTGGATCGTGCATCGCCACGAGCGCCATTGGGAGGCGCCCGACGAATTCCGCCCCGAGCGCTTCCTGCCCGACGCTCCGCCGCCGGCACCCTACACCTACCTGCCCTTCAGCCTTGGCCCGCGCATCTGCACCGGCCAGCATTTTGGGCTGCAGGCGGCGATGATCTGCCTGGCCACTCTGGGTGCGCGCTTCCGGTTGCGCGGAGTGGCGGGGCAGCGCGCATTTCCCACCTACCGCCTCACGCTGCGGCCCGGCGAAAGCCTGCCGATGATACTGGAGCGGCGCTGAGGGGGCGGCAGCCGCCCCCTCGTTTTTAGGCCTACCGGTTCCCGCCGGTGAGCGTCTGCTGGGCCAGGTGCTCGGACAGCTTGGCCACCGCCGTATGGTCCTCGCCCTTGCCGAGCATGGTCGCGGCACTCGCCCACATTTCGCGGCAGAGGGCGGAGAAGGGGGTCGGTACGCCCGCCTCCTTGCCGACTTCCAGCGCGATGGAGAGGTCCTTCACCATGAGGTCCAGCCCGAAGCCGGAATCGAAGCGGCGCGACAGCACGAACTGCTTGAACTTCTTCTGCGTGGAATTGTTCATCCCCGTCGAAGCGTTCAGCACATCCACCATCAGCCCCGGCTCCAGACCGAACTTCTGACCGATCAGCAGCGCCTCGACCGCGATGAGGAAGCCGCCGGCACTGGCCAGGTTGTTCAGCGCCTTCATCGCCTGCCCCGCGCCGATAGCCCCGCAGCGATGGATCGAAGTCCCCATCGCCTTGAGGTACGGATCGGCGGCGTCCAGATCGGCATCCGCGCCGCCCGCCATGATGGCGAGCTCACCCGACTTCGCGCGCGGCACGCCGCCGGAGACCGGGCAATCCACCATGCGAATGCCGCGGCCCGACAGCGTCTGCGCGATCTCCCGCGTGCGGGTCGGGTTGCCGGAGGTCATGTCGATGAAGAGCGCGCCTTCCGGCAACGCCAAGGCCACGGCCTCGGCGACGACCGCCACCTCCTTGCTGGTGGGCAGGATGCAGATGAAGACGTCCACGCCCGCCACGGCTTCGGCCGGCGAGGCGGCGGCGGAACCGCCGACCTCGGAGGCGAACTTTGCCACGCGCTCGGCGGAGATGTCGGTGACCACGACATCGTAACCGGCCTTGACCAGGTTGGCGGCCATCGGCCAGCCCATATTGCCGATGCCGGCAAAGGCGACGCGCTTCATGACGTTACTTCTTCGCCTTCTTCTTCTTGGGCGTGGGTTCCGGCGCAGCTGCCGGGGCCGCGCCCTTCGGCTTGATGGCGCCCTCGGCGAGGAGAACCTCATGCGCGGCCTTGAAGGCGTCGAGGCCGGCGGGAATGCCGCAATAGGCGGTGGCGTGCAGCAGCGTGGCCTGGATCTCCTTCACGGAGACGCCGTTGTTCAGCGCGCCCTTCACGTGCAGCTTGATCTCGGGCGTGCGGCCCAGTGCGGTCAGCATGGCGAGGTTCAGCAGGCTGCGCGTCTTGCGGTCGAGCGTCGGATCGCCCCAGGCCCAGCCCCAGGCGAGCGCGGTGGTGGCGCGCTGGAAGGGCATCATGAAGTCGTCGGCCTTGGCCATGCTGGCGTCGACATATTCGGCACCCAGCACGGCGCGGCGAATGGGCAGGCCCTTCTGGAATAGGGCTTCGTCATCGGCGGGCATGGTCGTCTCCTCATATGGTTCCGTGGATTGGCAACGCTCGCTCAGCGACGCCACTCTGGTCAATGGGGGCCGGTCGGTGTGCAGGGGCGACCGCGTGATCTAGCCTCCTCCGGATCTGAGTTGGGAGAGACGGATGTTCTTCGAAGGCTTCACGCTGGAAACGCGCCAGGTGAACGGCGTCACGGTACGCTTCCGGCGCGGCGGCAGCGGCCCGCCTTTGGTGCTGTTGCACGGCAATCCGCAGACGCATGCGATGTGGCACCTCGTCGCGCCGGAACTGGCGAAGACCTACACCGTCATCGCGCCCGACCTGCGCGGATACGGCTTTTCCGAAAAGCCGCCGGCCAGCCCCGACCACCTCGCATTTTCCAAGCGGGAGATGGCGAAGGACATCGTCGGCCTGCTCGGCGAGCTCGGCTTCCCACGCTTCATCGTCGTCAGCCACGACCGCGGCGCCCGCCTGGCGCACCGCATCGCGCTCGACCATCCGGCCTGCGTGGAAAAGCTCTGCACGATGGACATCGTGCCGACGCTGCACAGCCTCGAGCATGTCGATATGCGTTTCGCCCTCGGCTACTACCATTGGTTCTGGCTCGCCCAGCCGCATCCGGGGCCCGAGACGATCATCGGCCAGGATGTGGAAGTCTGGTTCGACATCCACACCTCGCGCGAGCCGAAGGACAAAGGCTTCTTCCACCCAGAGGCCCGCGCCGACTACCTGGCCGCGCTGCGCCTGCCGGGCACCGTCACCTCCATCTGCGAGGACTACCGCGCCGCCGCCAGCATCGACCTGGAGCACGACCGCGCCAGCCGCGAGGCGGGTGTGAAGATCACCTGTCCGCTGCTGGTGCTCTGGGGGGCCAAGGGGAAGATCGGGCAGTGGTACGAGCCGCTGGAAGTCTGGGGGAACTACGCCACCGGCGGCATCACCGGGCATGATGTGCAGAGCGGGCATTATCTTGCCGAGGAGGCGCCGGGGGAGGTTCTCGAGGCGCTGAAGCGTTTCTTGGGATAGTTCGTCGAGAGGGGTTTTGCCCCTCTGTCTGCCGTCCACCTCCTCCGTAGCCGGACTGTGGCGTTGCATACCCGGCGCAGGATCGCTAGTGATAGTCATTCGCAACTGGAGTTCGCGCTTGGTGCCCAACCCGTCATGACCTCAGGCAAGCCCGGCGCGGCAAGGCCGCCGCTGACGGGCGGCAACAGGTCGTTCTGGCTCAAGCACCTGCACCAGTGGCATTGGATCAGTTCGGCGCTGTGCCTCATCGGCATGCTGCTCTTCGCCGCCACCGGGATCACGCTGAACCATGCCGGCCAGATCCCGGCGACGCCCCATGTGCAGACCCGCACGGCAACGGCACCGGCCGCGCTGCTGGCGCAATTGCCGCTGACGCCGCAGGACGAGAAGCGCGTGCTGCCGCCGGAGCTGCGGGCCTGGATCAGCCAGGCCTTCGGCGTGACGGCCGGCGAGAACGAGGCGGACTGGTCCTCAAGCGAGATCTACCTCCCTTTGCCCCGCCCCGGCGGCGACGGCTGGCTCAACCTCGACCGCGAAACCGGCGAAGCAACACTCGAGGTCACCACCCGCGGCTGGGTGTCCTACCTGAACGACCTGCATAAGGGCCGCCATGCGGGCCTGGCCTGGAGCTGGTTCCTCGACCTCTTCGCCGTCGCCTGCCTGGTCTTCTGTCTGACCGGCCTCTTCCTGCTGCACCTCCATGCGCGGGCGCGGCCCACCACCTGGCCTATGGTCGGGCTGGGGCTGGTGATCCCTGTGATCCTGGCCATCCTGTTCATTCATTGACGAGGCACCTCATGCGCTTCCTGCCTTCCCTGGCCCTCGCCGGACTTGCGGCCGCCTCGCCCGCCGTTGCGGCGGAGATGAGCGTGACGGTGGAGATTCCGCAGCTCACCGTTGCGGAATACCACCGGCCTTATGTGGCGATCTGGGTGGAGCGGGCGGACAACACGGCGGCCCTCAACCTCGCCGTCTGGTATGAGGTCCGCAAGGCGAACAACGAGGGCCAGCAATGGCTCAAGGACATCCGCCAATGGTGGCGGCGCGCGGGCCGTGAACTGGCCATGCCTGTCGACGGCGTCAGCGGCGCAACCCGCGCGCCGGGCCGGCACACCATCCGCTTTGACGCCGCACGCTTCGCCGACCTTGCCCCGGGCCAGTACAGTCTGGTTGTGGAGGCCGCGCGCGAGGTCGGCGGCCGCGAATTGCTGCGCGTTCCGTTCCAATGGCCGCCCGCCGCGCCTCAGGCCGGACAGGCCCAGGGCACGACGGAGCTCGGCGCCCTGTCCGTCCAGACCCAACCCTGAAACCGAGAAGGACTGAAGCCATGAAGAGCTTTCCCATCCGCGGCCTCCTGCTCGCCGCCATCCTCGCCCTGCCGGTCACAGCCCAGGCGCACCGCGCCTGGATGCTGCCCTCGGCCACCGTTCTCTCGGGTGACGATCCCTGGGTGACGGTCGATGCCGCCATCTCCAACGACCTCTTCTACTTCGAGCATTTCCCCATGCCGCTCGATGGGCTCGCCATCCTCGCCCCGGACGGCTCCGCCCCCGCCGCCGAGAACCAGGCCCGCAGCCGCTACCGCAGCACCTTCGACTTCCATCTTACCCAGCCCGGCACCTATCGCGTTTCCGTCGCCGGCGACGGGCTCTTCGCCAGCTGGCGTGAAGGCGGCCAGCAGAAGCGCTGGCGTGGCACGCGTGAGGCTTTTGCCCGCGAGGTTCCGGCAAATGCGGACCAGCTGCGCGTGACCATGAGCATGCGGCGCGTCGAATTCTTCGTCACGCGCGGCGCGCCGACCGACCGCGCGCTCCAGCCGATCAACGAGGGGCTGGAGATGGTGCCGATCACCCATCCCAACGACCTCGTTGCCGGCGAGCCGGCGCGCTTCCGCATGATGCTCGACGGGCGCCCGGCGGCCGGACTCGAGGTCGCGATCGTTCCCGGGGGCAACCGCTACCGCGACGCGCTCAACGAGATGAAGGCGACGACTGCGGCGGACGGCACCTTCTCCGTCAGCTGGGGTGGGCCGGGCATGTTCTGGCTGAACGCCTCGGTGCGCGACGACCGTTCGGGCATTCCGAACGTGCAGCGCAATGCCAGCTACGTGGCGACGCTCGAAGTCCTTCCCTGAGTTGAGCAGCCGGGTCCTCATTCCCGCCTTGAGCGCGCTGCCTTTGCCGCCCAAGGCGGGGGCTGTGGCCGCCCTGGACGGCAAGACCATGGGGACCACCTGGTCGGTCCGCTACGCAGGCGGGGCGGATCCGGCGCGGTTGCGGGCCGGTATCGAAGCGCGGCTCGCGACGGTGATTTCGCAGATGAGCGGATGGGAGGCGGAGTCCGACATCAGCCGCTTCAACCGCGCCCCCGCCGGTTCCTGGCATGTGTTGCCCGACGCCTTCTGCGCGGTTCTCGACTGTGCCCTGGCGACGGCCGAGGCGAGCGGCGGGGCCTTCGATCCCACCATCGGTCCGATCGTGGACCTCTGGGGTTTCGGACCGAGCCCCTCGGATCTCGAAGGCCCACCCACGGCCGATTCGCTCGCCACGGCCAATGCCCGCGTCGGATGGCAGCGGATGCGGACCGAGGAGGGGCAAGCCTTGCAGCCCGGCGGCCTCGGCCTGGACCTCAATGGCATCGCCAAGGGCTATGCGGTGGATCTCCTTGCCGAATACCTGCGCGATGCCGGGATTGCCTCCTCGCTGGTCGAGATCGGCGGCGAGCTGCGCGGCCACGGCGTGAAGCCGGACGGCATGCCCTGGTGGGTCACGCTGGAGTCGGTGCCGGGCAGTACGGAGGCGAGTTTCGTGGTCGCGCTGCACGACCTCGCCGTCGCGACCTCCGGCGACTACCGGCGCTTCTTCGAGCATGCGGGCCAACGTTACGCCCACACGCTCGACCCCCGCACGGGCATGCCTGTTGCCGGCATCGCTTCCGTCACGGTGCTTCACGCGAGCTGCATGCAAGCCGATGCCTGGGCCACGGCGCTGGCCGTGATGGGCCTGCAAGTAGGGATGGAGCAGGCAGCGCACCGCGGGATCGCCGCCCTCTTCGTTACGCGCGAGGCGGCGGGACTGCGTGAGCACTTGTCACCGGCCTTTACCGCCTTGCTGGACTGAAGGCACGCTTGACCCCCGAGACCCGACGGCTGATCCAGGCGACGGCCGTGGTGCTGATCTACCTCGGCTTCTGCGGTGCGGTGGCATGGCGGCGCCGCCGCGGCCGAGTGGCGGATGCGATGCTGCTGCCTGCCTCCGGCGATGACGGCGTTCCCCTCCTGGTGGCCTATGCCAGCCAGACCGGCTTCGCGGAGGAAATCGCCCGGCGCAGCGCCGAAGCCTTGCAGGGAGCGGTTCCCGTGCGGCTGGCCCGCCTCGATGCGCTGGATGCGGCAACGCTGGCGGCCACGCGCCGCGCCGTCTTCGTCATCGCCACGACCGGCGAGGGCGACGCGCCCGACAATGCCGCGCGTTTCGTGCGCAAGGTGATGGGCGAGACGGCCGGGCTTTCTGGCCTCAACTACGGGCTGCTGGCGCTCGGCGACCAGGGCTATGCGCGCTACTGCGCCTTTGGCCGGCAGCTCGACACCTGGCTTCAGGCGCAGGGCGCGACACCGCTCTTCGACCGCGTTGAGGTGGATGACGGCGATGGCGGCGCGCTGCGCCATTGGCAGTACCATCTGGGCCGGCTCGCCGGCACGGAGGTGCCCGATTGGGCACCGGCGCAATTCCTCCCCTGGCGGTTGGTGGAGCGCCGCTTGCTCAATTCCGGAAGTGTTGGCGGCGGCGCCTTCCACCTCGCGCTAGAGCCGATGGAAGGGCAGCCGGAGTGGTCCGCGGGAGACATCGCCGAGGTGGGTCCGCGCAACTCGCCGGAGGCGGTGACCCGCATCCTCGCGCAGCTTGGGCTGAAGGCAAGCGCGGACGTGGCCGACGGGACGCTTGGAGAGGCGCTGGCTGCGCGCCTCTTGCCGGTCGAGTTGGAAACCCTGGCCGGCCTTCCGCCACAGCTGCTACTCGACCAGCTTACGCCGATTCCGCATCGCGAATACTCCATCGCCTCCATCGCCAGCGCGGGCCGGGTGGAACTGCTTGTGCGGCAAATGTCGGCTCCGGACGGCCGGCTGGGCCTGGGCTCCGGCTGGCTGACCGAACACGCGCCGCTCGGTGGCCCAATTGCGCTGCGGATCCGCACCAACCGCAGCTTCCATCCGCCGGATGAGGACCGGCCACTGATTCTCATCGGCAACGGGACCGGACTTGCCGGGCTGCGCGCGCATCTGAAGGCGCGGCAGGCGATGCATCGTTCGCGTAACTGGCTCGTCTTCGGCGAGCGCACCCGCGAGCACGACTTTCTCCATCGGACGGAGATCGAGGCCTGGGCTGCGGAAGGCCATATCGAGCGGCTCGACCTCGCCTTCTCGCGCGATCATCCGGCACGGATCTACGTGCAGGACTGCTTGCGCGCGGCGGGCGGGGAGCTGCGGAATTGGGTGGCGGCGGGTGCCGCGATCTATGTCTGCGGAAGCCTCGAGGGCATGTCGGCGGGCGTGCACGCGGCACTGGCAGACGAACTCGGATCGACGACGATGGAACGGCTGGCCGAAGAGGGCCTTTACCGCCGAGACGTGTACTGAAATGCCAGATCATGGTCCACCAATCTGGACCATGATCTGGTGATCCCGCGTTCTAGCGGCGCGCGCTGACGGCCACGGTCCCGATCTCAGTCGAGCCCGACGCGCTGGCGGCGTGTTCCGCCGGCGGCCACTGCAGCGGAACGCGGACCATCTCGCGTCCTCCGGCCTCCCGCGCGACTTCGACGACCACGCTGTACTCGCCCGCCGGCAGACCGGCGAGGCGGGGATTGGCCGCGTCTATCACCAGTTGGTGACGACCCGGGGCGCGCGTTGCGCCGCTGATGCCGTCGGCCGGAAACGTCATCTCGCGCCCGCTGCGGCGCCACCATTGCCGCAAGTCCTTGAGCCAGCGCTGCCCGTGCTCGTTGCGCAGCCGCGTGTCGTACCAGACGGACAGGGTGGTCACCGGTTCCTGGCGAGCGTTCTCGATCCAGACCGCCAGGTAGGGTCGATGATATTCCGCGCCGCTCAGCTGCGGCAGCTCGATGCTGACGCGCAACTCCGCGGCGGCGGCCGGCGCGGCGGCCATTCCGACGGCAGCCAAGGCGGAAAGAAGATTACGCATTCGATGATCCTCGTCGGGAGGTGACGTGCCGCCGCGGCCTCGCGGCGGCACATGGGTCAGCGGGTTCGTTCAGGGGTGCACACCGGGGAGCGCATCCCAATCCGGCGCCGTCACGGTGCCGTCGCGGTTCGTGTCCGCCCGGCTGAACGTGCGGTTGGCGACGGTGTCGTACTCCTCGCGGCTGATCAGGAGGTTCCGGTCGCGGTCGATCGATTCGAAGCGCTGGCTCGCCTGCACGATCGAGCGGAGGAAGGCATCGTCGATCTCGCGGGCTGCATATTGCAGGCGCAGCCGGCCCGCATATTCAGCGACGTACTCGACCTCGGAGAGGCTGCCGTCCTTGTTCGCATCGGTCCGGCGGAACGTCTCGGCGCGAATCGGATCGTACTCCGCCCGCGTTACCGTGCCGTCCCGGTTGGTGTCGTACTGCTGGAGGAAATTGTCGCGGAAGCGCTGGCGCATGGCAGCGATGGCTTCCGGGCTCGGCGGTGCTGCCTCCGCATTGGCGGGGCGGGCTGCCGGGGCAACAGCAGCTGGAGCCTGGGCTGCCGGAGCCTGGGCTGCCGGAGCCTGGGCCCCAGCCGGTCCGCACGCGATGGCGGCAGCAAGGGCCAGGCCAGCGGCGAGCATAGGTCGTTTCGGCATATAAATTACCTTTCGGGTATGTGGCCGCGGACCATAACCGTCATTTGCAAAAGTGCAAATGCGAATCAGTCGCATTGCAATTGAGAATTATTATCAGTATGAAGCACGACAGGTTGGGCCAGATCCGGTCCATCAGCATGAAAACAATGAGGATTTTCGGTCGTGCGGCGAAGCCAGGTCCATGCTCTCAGATACGCTCTCGTAACAACAGCCCTGTACGCTGTGGGAAGCCTGGGGGCAGTGGCGCAAACTCCGCCGCCTCAGCCGGGCAGCCTTCAGTTACCGGCGCTCCATGTCCAGGGCGATCCGTCCGATGAGGCTTTCGAGACGCCGGCCGCCGTCACCACCGTCCAGCCCGACCGCCTGCTCCCAGGCGCGGACACGAATCGGCTGCTCGACAGCGTCCCCGGCGTTGCCGCTGCCGGCTTCGCATCGCAGCCGGGCATCTCTGTGAATATGCGCGGCATGGAAGGCTTCGGCCGCGTCAACATGATGGTGGAGGGCGTCCGCCAGAACTTCCGTCCGCAGGGACATGAAGGTGGCTCCTTCGCCTATGTGGACCCGAACTTCATCGCCGGCATCGATGTGGAACGCGGCGCCGTCACCGGTCGCGGCGGCATGGGCGCGCTGGTCGGCGCCGTGAACTTCCGCCTCCTCGATGTCGAGGACATCCTGCGTCCGGGCCAGAACGTCGGCGGCCGGGCCACGGCGATGACCGGCTCGAACGGATACCAGTGGAACACCAGCCTGGTCAGCGCCGCGCGGCTCGGCAACGGCGTCAGCGTGCTGGGCGGCTTCAGCGGCCGTGAGAATTCACAGTACAAGAACGGCGACGGCGTGACCGTGCCGAATACCGAGCAGTCGCAGCGCTCGGGCATCGCCCGCATCAACTGGCAGCCGAACGAGGAGCACCGCATCTCGTTCCTCGCCAATGTCTACGAGAACCGCTTCACCTCGAATTTCTACGATCAGAACATCCAGTCGAACCTCACGCAGCTGTCCTATCGGTACCGGCCGGTCGGCAATCCGCTGGTCGACCTGGACGCGGCGGTGTCGTGGAACCAGATCCGGATGAACAACTACCTGACGGAGGCAGGCGCCTTCTCTGCCGTCGCCTCGGGGCGCCGCATCGTCAACAACGCCTACCAGGGCCACGCCTCCAACACGTCCCGCTTCGCCCTGGGCAGCGTGGGCGTGAACTGGGAATACGGCCTCCAATACGCCTCGGACAACACCACCAGCCGCAAGAGCGGTGTGAACGGCGATGGCTCCCTGGACCTGTTCGGCGCCTATTCGCGGGCAACCTTCTCCCAGGGTATCTTCAGCTTCACCCAGGGCCTTCGCTACGACCACTTCGCGCTGAATGGCTCGGGTTCCGCCAATCCGGCCCTGGGACCGGTGCCGGTGACCGGCCCGTTCACCACCAATGCGAGCGAAGGCCGGGTGAGCCCGCGCTTCACCCTGGCGGTGCAGGCGCTGAGCTGGCTGCAGCCCTATGTCAGCTATGGCTGGGCCTTCCGCCCGCCGACCATCGCCGAGACGATGTATTCCGGTCCGCACACCGCGGGCGGCGCCTCGACGTTCTATCCCAATCCCTTCCTGCGGCCCGAGACGTCGCAGGGTTGGGAGGTCGGTGCGAACATCCTGCGGCGCAACGTCTTTACCGACGGCGATCGCCTGCGTTTCAAGCTCGCCTATTTCGACAACGACGTCGAAGACCTCATCAACATGGTCTCCATCCGGGGCACTGTCGGAAGGACCGCCTACTCCTACTCGTTCTACGACAACGTGCCCGGCAAGAGCCGTCTGCGCGGCGTCGAGCTCGAGGGCGGCTATGACATGGGCGTCGCCTACGTCAACCTGAACTACACCAACACCAACATCACCTACGCCGACGGCGCCGATCACAGCTTCCTGCCGCGCAACAACCTGCTGGTCGATGCCGGCGTGCGGCTGCTCGAACGCAGCCTGACGATCGGCGGCCGCGTGCGGACCATCGGCAGGACGCAAAGCTTCGTCACGACCGGGGCGACCTCACCGATCCCCGCCTATACGACGGTGGATCTCTACGCCTCTTACCGCCCGATCGAGCGGCTCACGCTGTTCGTGAACGCGACCAACATCGGCAACACGGTCTACACCGTGCCGGCAGCGGAAACGATTGGCGGCGGGCGTGGAGCCACTGTCATCGGTGGCGCCACGTTCACCTTCTGAGCGGCGGAAGATCGTGGTGCGGAAGCCAGCCTCCGCTCCGCTCTTTGGCGTTATCGAGCGGCTCCAGGGCGACCTGCCCTGGGGCTCGCTGCTCGATGCGGGGACTGGGGTGAAATCGGCCCTGTGGGCCAGTGGCCTCGCGACGGAAAGATGGACGGGGGTGACCGCGGATTCCGGCCATCACGCCGAGACCCAGGCCGCTCTGGGGAAGGCGCTGCGCCCGCAGGACCGGCTGATAGCCGGCAACTGGACGGACCCCGCCTTGTTGGCGGGCGAGGTGCACGACACCGTGCTCGCGGAATATCTTCTCGGCGCGGTGGAGGGCTTCGCGCCGTATTTTCAGGAGAGCCTGTTCGCGCGGCTGCGCCCGCTCGTCGGAGGCAGGCTCTACGTCGTCGGGCTGGACCCCTACCTCGCTGGCCGAGCCGAGGACGAGGCCGGCCGCATGGTCCAGGCCATCGGCTGCTTCAGGGACGGTTGCTCGCTGCTGGCCGGCGAGACGCCTTATCGCGAATTTCCGGCGGAATGGGTGCTCGACCGCCTGCGACAGGCCGGCTTCCAGATCCTTTCCGCGCAGCGCTTCTCGAACCGGTATCCGATGGAATGGGTAGAGCTTCAGCTCGCCACCAGCCGCACCCTTCTGGCGCGGATTGCCGACCGGGACCTGGCTCGCGCTCTGTTGGCCCAGGCCCTCCGGCTGCGGCAGGAGGCCACAGCGCTGATTGGCCGCCAGGGGCCCATGGCATGCGGCTCCGACTATGTCGTGAGCGCGGCCTAGGGCAATGTCTCTTACGAGCCGATAACTTGATACGGAGTTCGCCAATGCACCGCCGCACCCTTCTCGCCGCCCCTATTTTCGCCACGCCCATTCTCGCAACGCGGGCGCTCGCGCAGACGCGCTCCATCCGCGTCATCGTACCCTTCGGCGCGGGCGGCATCATCGACGTGGCCGCCCGGATCCTGATGGAGCCAATGGGCCAGCTGCTCGGCCAGACCATGGTCATCGAGAACCAGCCGGGCGGGGGCGCCACCATCGGCGCCCGCACCGTGGCCCGCGCGGCGCCGGACGGTCAGACCCTGCTCGTCAGCGGCGCGGCGCATGCGGTGATGGCCGCGCTCTACACCGACGCGCCGGACCCCGCGCGGGAGTTCGCGCCGATCACGCTCATCTCACAGCAGCCCTTTTTGCTGACGGTGCACCCGTCGGTTCCCGCGCGCGACCTGCCGGGCTTCCTGGCCTGGCTTCGCACGCGCGGCGATCGCGCCACCTTCGCGACCACCGGCGTCGGCGCCGCATCCCATCTGGCGGGTGAGCTGCTGAAGAAGCTGGCTGGCGTTGATTTCACCGTGGTGCCGTATCGCGGCACGCCCCAGGCGGTGACGGACCTCACCGCCGGGCGCGTCGACTTCATGATCGACAGCCAGACACTGCTGGCCCCGCTGGCGCAGGACGGCAGGGTGGTGAGCCTCGCCGTCACCACCTCGACGCGCTCCGCCATGCTGCCGGACTTGCCGAGCATCGCGGATGTGGTGCCGGGCTTCGAAAGCTCCTCCTGGCAGGGGATGTACGCCCCGGCCGGAACGCCGGCGCCGGTCCTGGCGCGGCTGGCGAGTGCTGCCGAGGCGGCGCTGGCGCAACCTGCGACGCAGCGGCGGCTGGCGGATTCGGGTCTGCAGCCGATGCCCACCGGCCCGGCTGCGCTGACGCGCTTCCTCGCGGCCGAGACGGAGCGCTGGGTGCCGATCCTGCAGGCTACCGGTGCGCGAGGCGGTTGATATGGGGCTTGAGGCGGCGGGGTTTGGCGGCTAAGTCTGATGTCGCCGCGGGCGTAGTTCAGAGGCAGAACGTCAGCTTCCCAAGCTGGATGTCGTGGGTTCGATTCCCACCGCCCGCTCCAATCACACCACCTTCTCAGTAATGCTCTGCGGCACCGGCACGGTCGCCGCGAACGAGGCCCTAGCCTCCAGCCGCGCGCTCGTCGCCGCCAGCGCCGGATACATCCCCGCCCAATCGAACTCCGCGAAGCGCACCGCCAGGTAGCGCAGCGCAGTACCCGCCGCGATATCCGCCAGCCCGAAGCGCCCGCCGACCAGGAAGCCCTCGCCCGCACGTTCCGCCAGCGCCCGGACGCCGCCCTCCACCTTCCGACGCTGCCGCGCCATCCATTCCTCGCTCGGCGCCGCGCGCTGGCGCTCGAAGAACAGCAGCACCACCGCGTCGCAGATGCCGTCCGCGATCACCTCGACCTGCCGCGCCGCCAGCACCTCCTCCGGCATGTCCGGCAGCAGGCGCGGCGAGGGGTGCTTCACCTCCAGCCATTCCAGGATGAAGCGGCTCTCGTAGACGCCCGTGCCGTCCGGCAGCACCAGCACCGGTAGCTTTTCCAGCGGGTTGTAGGCCGGTGTCGCCGTGGCCGCGTGCCACGGCACCTCGGTCTGCAGCTCGAAGGGAATGCCCTTCTCGATCAGCGCGATCCGCACCTTCCGTGCATAAGGAGACGGTGTCGCGCTGATCAGCCGGTACATCGCGCCTATTCGATCAGCGCGTTGGTGGAGCGTACGATCTCGCCCCAGGCGAGGCGCTCGGAATGCTGGAATTCGGCCAGCGCCTCGGGCGTCGAGGGCTCGGGCACCGCGCCCTGCTGGCGCACCACCTCGATGAAGGCGGGGGCCGTCATGGCCTGGCGCACCGCCGCGTTGAGCTGGGCGATGATCGGCGCGGGGGTGCGGGCGGGCGCGTAGATCGCCTTCCACAGACCGCTGTCCAGCGGCACGCCGAAGCTCTTCACCGTGGGAACGCCGGGGAAGAGCGGCACCTCGGCGGGGGCCATCACGGCCACGGCGCGGGTCTTGCCGTCGCGCGTCATGGCCTCGGCGCCGCCGGCCGGCAGCGGGAAGCAGTCGACCTGGCCGGCCATCACCGCCTGCATCGCCGGCGCCTGGCCGGTGAAGGGCACATGCAGCATGCGAACGCCCTGATTTGCGAGGAGACGCTCCATGGCCAGATGCGGCGTGCTGGCGACGCCCCAGCTCGCATAGGTGATGGTCTCCGGGCCCGGTCGAGCGGCGTCGATAAGTTGGGGGAAGGTAAGGATGCCGGGCTTGCTTGGCCCCACCACCAGGGCGAAGGGGAATTTGCCGACGAGGCTGATCGGCGCGAAATCCCGCTCCGGATCGTATTGCAGATTGCGGTAGGCGAAGGGGTTGATGGCCTGGGTATCGACGATGCCCATCCACAGCGTGTGCCCGTCCGGCGCCGAGCGCGCTGCGGCCGTCGCACCCACGCTGCCGCCCGCGCCGCCGCGATTCTCGATCACGACGGACTGCCCAAGGATGCCGGTGAGCGGCTGAGCCAGCGCACGGGCGATGATGTCGTTCAGCCCGCCCGGCGGAAAGCCCGAGATGATGCGGATGGTGCGCTCGGGATAGGCCAAAGCCGGCGAGGCCAGCGCCACGGCAGCGCCGGTGCCGAGCAGCGCGCGGCGGGTGAAAGCAGTCATACGATCGTCCCTTGAGTTGGGACCGGCGGTTTCCTCACGCAATTGTTGAGGGGGCGTAACATGGCGTCAACCGGTTTCCGCAGGTCTATCGCCCGGCATCTTCCGGCACGCGGATCTCTCCGTCCACCAGCTCCACCGGTACCGATTCCAGGACCTCGCCGAAACAGGGGCCGGAGACGCATTCGCCGTCCTCGACGCGGAAGCGCGCGCCATGCGCCGCGCAGACGATCATCTCGCCCTTGCGGTCGAGGAAGCGGTTCGGCGCGGGGTCCAGCGGCACGCCGACATGAGGGCAGGAGTTGACGTAGACCAACACGCGCTCACCCCGGCGTACCGCGAAGAGCCCGGTGAAGCCGCCGGCAGGGGCACGGAAGCCGCGCGCCTCGCCATTGGGGATCTCGTCGAGCCGGCAGAGGGTGCGCCAGGGCTTATCCGTGCCGGCTGGTGATGGTTCCATCAGGCCTTGCCTGCCATCTCCAGGATCACGGCCGAATGCTCGGGGCTGATCGGCATAACCGAAAGCCGCGACTGCCGGATCAGCGGAATCCCTTCCAGCCGTGGTTCCGCCTTGATGGCGGCCAGCGTCACGGGGTTCGGCAGCTTCTTCACCGTCTTTACATCCACGCAGACCCAGCGGCCGGTATCGTCGGTCGGGTCCTGGTAGGCGTTGCGCACCACCTCCACGATCCCGACGATCTCCTTGCCGATATTGGAATGGTAGAAGAAGACCTGGTCGCCCTTCTCCATGGCCTTCATGTAGTTGGCGGCCTGGAAGCTGCGGACCCCGCTCCACGGCTCGACGCCATTGGCCACCTGCTGATCCCAGCCGAAGACGTTCGGCTCGGTCTTCATGAGATGGATCGGGGTCTTGCGTGGCGGTTTGGTCATGACGTTTTCTTCGCGCCCGGCGGGTTGCACGCAAGGCTTGGCATATCTTTCCCCGCGCCGCCAACAGCTCGGCCCCGGGGATGCTTCAATCGGGGGCCGCGACGCCCTATACCAAGGCTGTGGAATCAGCCCATCCCTCCTCCCCACTGCCTCGCACGGGCAGTACGTTGCATCGCTTCGCCAATCCGGGCCGCTTCCTGCGGCTGACGGAGAGCTGGCTGCCCTGGCTCACGGGCGCGGCGCTGCTGGTGCTGGGCGCCGGTGCCGCCTGGGCGCTGTGGTTCGCCCCGCCGGACTGGCAGCAGGGCGAGACCGTGCGGATCATGTACGTCCATGTGCCGATGGCCTGGCTCGCCATGGGCGGCTATGCGGGCCTCGCCGTGCTCTCGGTGATGTCGCTGATCTGGCGCCACCCGTTGGCCGACCTCGCGGCGCGCGAGCTTTCCCCGATCGGTGCCGCCGTCACCGCGCTATGCCTGGTGACGGGCAGCCTCTGGGGCCGACCGATGTGGGGCACCTGGTGGGTTTGGGATGCGCGGCTGACCTCGGTGCTGGTGCTGTTCTTCCTCTGGCTCGGCCATGCCGCGCTGGTCCGCGCCTTCGACGATCCCGAGCGGGGCGCCCGCATGGGCGCGATCCTGGCGCTGATCGGCGTGATCAACCTGCCCATCGTGAAGTTCTCCGTGGATTGGTGGAACACGCTGCACCAGCCCGCGAGCATCACGCGGCTGAATTCGCCGGGCATGCATGTCGACATGCTGTACCCGCTGCTGGTCTGTACGCTGGGCTTCACCCTTGCCTTCATGGCCGTAGTCCTGGCCGCGACCCGCGCCGCCGTGATGGAACGCCGCGTCCGCGCCCTCCAGATGGCCGCCGCCCGCCGCGCAGATGCGCCGCAGATGCAAAGCGCAGAACCATGAGCCCGACAACCCAGAATCCGGCCGCACAGCGGCCGGCGGCCACGCGATGCCTTACCAACCCGCGCAACATGCCTGAGGGCCGCAAGCCAAGCCGGCGCCCGGCGCCTGAGGGCAATAACCTATGACCCTTCATTGGTGGCATGTGCTTCTGAGCTGGGGAGCCGCGCTCGGGCTTTTTGCCTCACTGGCCGGCTCCACCATGGCGCGTCACCGAACGGCGAAGCGCCAACTCGCGCAGCTGGAGCCCCGGCGATGACCCGCAGGCGCCGCCGCCTTTATATCCTGCTGCTCTGCGCGATCGGCCTGGGCTCGGCCACGGCGCTGACGCTCACCGCCTTCCAGGACAATCTCGTCTTCTTCCGCTCGCCCAGCGACATCGCGCGGGAGATGCCGCCGCCCGGCCGCGCCTTTCGCCTGGGCGGGTTGGTCGAGGCCGGCAGCGTCGAGCGGCAGGGCACCACGGCCGAGGGCCGGCCCACCATCCGCTTCCGCGTGACCGACGGCGTCAGCGCAGTCTCCGTGGTGTTCGCCGGCGTCGTGCCCGATCTCTTCCGCGAAGGGCAGGGCGTGGTGACGCTGGGCGTGATGTCGCCGGACGGCGTGTTCCGCGCGCGCGAGGTCCTGGCCCGCCATGACGAGACCTATATGCCGCCCGAAGTGGCCGATGCGCTGAAGCGGTCCGGCCACTGGAATCCTTCCCAGGGTGCCGCGCCGCCGGCCGCCACCTGGAACACCCTTGAGCCGGGCCGTCCCGCGCGGAGCGGTACATGATCCCCGAACTCGGCCATTTCGCGCTGATCCTGGCGGCGATGCTGTCCATCGCCCAATCCAGCCTGCCGATGATCGGCGCCCACCGCGCCGACGCCAGGCTGATGGGCTCCGCCGCGCCGCTCGCCCTCGCCGGCTTCCTCGCCGTCGCCACGGCCTTCGGCGCGCTGATGTGGTCCTATGCGAGCAACGACACCACCGTTGCGAACGTCGTCGCCAACAGCCATTCCGCGAAGCCCATGCTGTTCAAGCTGACGGGAACCTGGGGCAACCACGAGGGCTCTATGATCCTGTGGGTCATGGTGCTGGCGGCGTGCAGCGCTTCCGTCGCGGCTTTCGGGCGGCGGCTGCCCTCGGCGTTGCAGGCCCGCGTGCTCGCGGTGCTGGGGATGATCTCGCTGGGCTTCCTCGCCTTCATCATTCTGACCTCGAACCCCTTCGAGCGCGTCTGGCCGCCGCCGGCGGACGGGCAGGGGCTGAACCCGCTGCTGCAGGATATCGGCCTCGCGATCCATCCGCCGCTACTCTACACGGGCTATGTCGGCTACGCCGTCACCTTCGCCTTCGCCGTCGCCGCGCTGATCGAAGGTCGCGTCGACGCCGCCTGGGGACGCTGGGTGCGGCCGTGGTCGCTGGCCGCCTGGTCGTTCCTGACCATGGGCATCGCGATCGGTTCCTGGTGGGCCTATTACGAGCTCGGCTGGGGCGGCTACTGGTTCTGGGATCCGGTGGAGAATGCCTCGCTGCTGCCCTGGCTCGCGGGCACCGCGCTGCTGCATTCCGCCATCGTGGTCGAGAAGCGCGAGGCGCTGAAGATCTGGACCGTGCTGCTGGCGCTGCTGGCCTTCGCGCTCTCGCTGCTGGGCACCTTTCTTGTGCGCTCGGGCGTGTTGAACAGCGTGCATTCCTTCGCCTCGGACCCCGCGCGGGGCATCTTCATCCTGTGCCTGCTGGCCATCTACATCGTAGGCGCCTTCGCGCTCTTCGCCTGGCGCGCTCCCTCGATGGCGCCGGCCGGCGTCTTCTCGCCGATGTCGCGCGAGGGCGCGATCGTGCTGAACAACCTGCTGCTCTGCTCGATCTGCGCGGTGGTGCTGGTGGGCACGCTGTACCCGCTCTTCCTCGACCTGCTGACGGACCAGATGATCTCCGTCGGCCCGCCCTTCTTCAACGCGGCGGTGGGGCCGCTGGCGCTGCCGCTGATCATGGGCATGGCGGTCGGGCCGATGATGGCCTGGAAGCGCGCGGCGCTCTGGCCCGTGCTGCAGCGCCTGTGGTGGGCGGCCTGCCTTGCGCTGCTCGCCTTCATCCTGACGCTGGCCTTCGCCGGATGGCACGTGCTGAGCGCGCTCGGCTTCGCTGCTTCCTTCTGGCTGCTCGGCGGCGCGGTGGCCGATATCGCGGATCGGTCCGGGCTGGGCCGCACGCGGCTTGCCAACGTGTTCCATCGCGCGCGCGGCCTGCCGCGCTCGGCTTGGGGCGCGGCGATCGCGCATGCGGGGATGGGCGTCACCATCCTGGGCATTTCGGGCATGGGGCTGGCGACGGAAAAGCTGGTCTCCGTGCCCCCCGGCGGCTCCACGCAATTTGCCGGCTACGAGTGGCGTCTGGAGGGCATCCGCGACGTCACCGGGCCGAACTTCACCGCGCGCCGCGCCACCGTCACGGTGCTGCAGGACGGCCGCGTCCTGCGGGTGATGGAGCCTTCCAAGCGCTTCTTCCCGCTCGGCCGCACCACCACCACCGAGGCGGCGATCCACACCAATCTCGTGCGCGACCTCTACCTCGTGCTGGGCGAGGAACGCGACGGCGAGGCGGTGCTGCGGCTGCATAACAATCCACTCGCACCTTGGATCTGGCTCGGCGCCGGCATCATGGCGCTGGGCGGCGCGCTTTCGCTGAGCGACCGCCGCATCCGCATCGCCGCCCCCGCGCGTCACCGCAAAGAGGCGACGGCATGAGCGAGGCCACCGCGAAAAAGCCTTCGCGCCGCAAGCTGCTGATCTACGCGCCGCTCGCCGTCGCGGGTGTGGCGGGCCTGGGCTTCTGGGCCATGCTGCGCGGCCTGCAGGATGGCAGCTTTGACCCGCGCGGCGTGCCTTCGGCCTTGATAGGCCGTCACCCGCCGCAATTTACCTTGCCGGGCCTCGACAGCAGCGGGCTGCCGCCCCTCGCCTCCAACGACCTGCGCAGCTTCGACCGCCCCATCATCGTGAATTTCTGGGCGAGCTGGTGCGTGCCCTGCATCATCGAGCATCCGCAGCTCATGGCCCTGCAGCGCCAGGGCGTGCCCATCCTCGGCGTGAACTACAAGGACCGCCCGGCCGACGCGCAGACCTTCCTCACGCGCCATGGCAATCCTTTCCTGCGCCTCGGCATCGACGTGCCCGGCCGGGTCGCGATCGACTGGGGCGTCTACGGCGTGCCGGAGAGCTACCTGCTCGATCGCGAGGGCGTGATCCGCTGGCGCTGGGCCGGGCCGATCACGCCGGAAGTGCTGTCGCAGGACATCGCACCGCTGCTGCGCCGTTGGGGCGCGTGATGCCGCGCCCGGCCACGCTGCTGCTCTGCCTGGCATTGCTGCTGTCGCTGCCGGCTGCCGCACAGGTCGAGGACGAGACCTCCTACCGCCTGCGCGATCCGGTCGCCGAGCAGCGCGCGCGCGAGATCGGCAAGGAATTGCGCTGCCTCGTCTGCCAAAATCAGTCCATCGAGGACAGCGAGGCGGCGCTGGCGCGCGACCTCCGCCGCATCGTGCGCGAGCAGGTCGAGCGCGGCGCCACCGACGCAGAGGTGATCGACTTCCTGCACGACCGCTACGGCGATTTCGTCCTGCTGCGCCCGCCTCTCAGGCTATCGACGGTCCTGCTCTGGGCCACGCCGGGGCTGGCCCTGCTGGGTGGGCTCTTCGCCATCTGGCGCGTGCGGCGGCGGAGTAGCGGGGTCGCCGTCACCGAACTCACCGAGGCGGAGCGTGCGCGCCTGGCCGAACTGCAAGGCGATCAACGGGCGTGATGTGGTTGGCTTTGGCGGTTGTGGCCGCCCTCATACTTTCGCCGCTCGCCTGGACGCTGCTGCGCCCGCCGCGGGCGCGTGGCCGCGGCGAGGCGGATCTCGCGCTGTTCCACGCGCAGCTCGCGGAGTTGGAGGTCCAGCGCGCCGAAGGCCGGCTGGACGAGGCCGCGTACAAGGCCGCGACCTTGGAGGTGCAGCGCCGCCTGCTCGCCGCGCCCGCCGCCGAGGCGCCGCCGCCCGCCGCGGGCAGTTCGCCGTTGCTGGTGATGGCGCTGCTGCTGGTGCCGGTCGCCGGCGTGGTGATCTATCTCGATCGCGGCTTTCCGGAGATGCCGTCCGCCACGCTGGCGGTGCGGCAGCAGGCCGATGCGCGGGACGACGCCGTGCTGCGCGCGCTTCGGCTGCGCCTGCAAAGCGCTGATCCCGCCACGGAAAGCGGCCGCCAGGGCTTCATCCTGCTCGGCAATGCGGAGCGCAGCCGGGGCCGCACCGCCGAGGCGGTCGCGGCCTGGGAACGCGCGCTTTCCGGCCGGGTCGAGATCGGGCTGGTGGGCGATCTGGCGGAGGTGGAGATCGAGCGCGGCGAGGCGGAGAACGCGCTGCGCTGGATCATGCGCGGATTGGCGGTGCAGCCGCAGGATCCACGTCTGCGCTTCCTCGTCGGCCTCGCCCAGGTTCGTGCCGGACGCAACGAGGAGGCCCGGACGGCCTGGCGCGCGCTGCTGGCGGATGCGCCGGCGGATGCGCCGTGGCGCGGTTTGGTGGAACGCCAGTTGAGCACGCTGCCCTGATGCGATTCAGGCGCGCCGCATCCGTTTGGCGAGCCACCAGGTGATGATGGCGCAGACCGCGAGCACCACGCTGAGCAAGCCGGCACCCCAGGGAATCATCCCGGCCATTTCATCGTAGGCCTTCCTGCCGCCCACGGTGCTCGTGCCCCAATAGGCGAAGGCCGCGAGGATCACGGCCAGGAAGAGGCAGGTGCGCGACGCGATACGCATGGTGCTTAAAGCCGCTTGGTGGGGGTGATGGATGTCATAGCCCCAGCGTTACGGCCAATCCGCTTGCCGTCGCAAGAGAATCGCGGCGTCCGCCAGTTCCTCCGGCGTATTGACGTTGAAGAAGGGGTCGAAGGGCACGCTCTCCCATTCCACTGCCACGACGCCGTGCTTCGCGGCCCAGCGATCGATCCTGCGCTCGCCCGCCATGATCGCCGCGCGTAATTCGTCGGCCAGCGCGCGCGGCCAGAGTGCGATGGGCGGGTGCGTTTGCCCGGCAGATTTGGCGCATGCCATGGGCACGCCGGCCGCCTCGCGCGCGGCATGCAGGCGGCTCACGAGGTCGAGCGGCAGGAACGGCGTATCCCCCGGCGCCGTGACGATCCAGGGCAAGGGTGACGCCTCCATCGCGGCGAGGATCCCCGCGAGCGGTCCGGGATTGTCCGGCAATGTATCCGGCAGCACCGGCAGGCCATAGGCAGCGAAGCGGCCAGGATCGCCATTGGCATTGATGGCAAGGCCCGCGCATTGCGGAGCCAGCCGTGCGATCACGTGTTCCAGCATGGTGCGCCCACCCAGCGGACGCAGCGGCTTGTCGCCCCCGCCCATCCGCCGTGCTAGGCCGCCAGCCAGAATCACGCCGAAGCTCTGGCGCGCGGCCGATTCAGCAGGCGATGGGAGGATCTTTCCTAGCCCCGCATCGAGAAGGGCCGCAGGAAGAAGACGGTGCCGAAGCCCCAGGCGCCGTTCAGCAGGCCGGCGCGCCACCAGATCTGATGATTGCCGCCGGCGAACATCGGCTGGCCCTTCAGCGTGGCGACGATGGTGAAGGCGACCAGCGTCAGCACTAGCGCCCCGAAGACGAAGCCGAAGGGGAGGTCCGGCAAGGCCGTCGTCCGCACCAGCCACGCCAGCAGGATGCCCCAGAGCCCGCCGAAGAAGGCCTGCGACACGACCACTGGTACGCCGAGCGGCGCCGTCGACGCGAAATTGAAGGCTGGTCCCGTGCGGCCGAAATACTCGGAGATCCAGGGCATGCTGCCCTGAAAGCTGTAGAGCAGATGCTGCGTGCCCTGGTGGAACACGAAGACTGCCAGAGCCCCGGCAATGAAGCCGTAGAGCAAGATCTTCCGCTGGATTGATTGAGCCACGGCTATTCCCCGACTTGTCTGGCCCGCATCTTCGGCCCAGGCTACGCGTCGCGTCCAGAGGACAATCACGGCGGGCTACCAGCCCGTCGATGAACATAGGGAGATTACGTGTGAACGGTGCGGAAAGCCTGGTGCATAGCCTGTTGAAGAGCGGCGTCGACGTCTGCTTCGCCAATCCCGGCACCAGCGAAATGCATTTCGTCGCGGCGCTGGATCGCGTGCCGGGCATGCGCTGCGTCCTCGGCCTGCAGGAGAATATCGTCACCGGTGCGGCCGACGGCTACTGGCGCATCAAGGGCAAGCCCGCTGTCACGCTGCTGCATTGCGGCCCCGGCCTCGCGAACGGCCTCGCCGGTCTGCACGACGCGCGCCGCGCCCATTCCGGCATCGTGAACTGCGTCGGCGACCAGGCGACCTTCCACCGCATCTTCGACGCGCCGCTGACGGCCGATACCGAGGGCTTCGCGCGCGGCGTCTCCGCATGGGTGCGCACCAGCACCAAGGCGAGCGAAGTGGGCATGGACGTTGCGACGGCGGTGCAGGCCGCACGCACCTCGCCGGGCCAGGTCGCGACCATGATCTGCCCCTCCGACACCTGCTGGGACGAAGGCGGCGTTGTTGCCGAAGCCCTGCCGGTGCCGGCCATGCCGCAGGCCGAGATGCATGCGATCCGCAATGCCGCCAAGGTCCTGCGCGAGAAGAAGAACGTGCTGATCCTGCTCGGCGGCCCGACGGCCCTGACGGAAGCCGCGCAGCTCCAGGCGCAGCGGATCGTGGCGCATACCGGCGCGCATATCCTGGCCGAGACCTCGAACGCCAAGATCGAGCGCGGCCGCGGCCGCATGCAACTCGACCGCGTGCCCTATCCGCCCGATGTCGCGATCGCGCGGCTGAAGGATTACGAGCAGCTGATCCTCGTCGGCTCCAAGGCGCCGGTCGGCTTCTTCGCCTATCCGAACCATCCCTCGATCCATTATCCGCCCAAGGCCGGCATCACGGTGCTGACGCGGCAGGAGCAGGATGCCGTGGCCGCGCTGACGGCGCTGGCCGAGGAGTTGGGCGCGCCCAAGGTGGCGATGCCCGATCCCGGTCCCAAGCCGGAACTGCCGCGCGGTGCACCCTCGCCGGAGGGTCTCGCCATGATCATCGCCGCGCTGATGCCCGAGGACTCGATCATCCTCGACGAGTCCGTCACCTATGGCCGCGGTCTTTCGCCGCTGACGCATTGCGCGCCGAAGCACGACTGGCTGCAGAATCGTGGTGGGGCCATCGGCTATGGCTTCCCGGTCGCGACGGGCGCGGCCATCGCCGGCGGCGGGCGGCGCGTGATCTCGCTCCAGGCCGACGGCTCGGGCATGTACACGGTGCAGGCGCTCTGGACCCAGGCGCGCGAGAAGCTGCCGATCACCACGATCGTGCTGTCCAACCGCAAGTACCAGATCCTGATCGGCGAGTACCAGAACGTGGGCGCCAATCCCGGCCCGACGGCGATGCAGATGCTCGACCTCGGCAATCCCGATATCGACTGGGTGAAGATGGCAAATGCCATGGGCGTGGAAGCCGCGAAGGCGACCAATCTCGAGGAGCTGGCGGACCTCGTCTCCCAGAGCCTCGCGCAGGACACGCCCTTCCTGATCGAGTTCGTGATCTGATGCGCGCATGACGCGTCTGCCGTCGCGCGGGGCCTGGATCGCGATCCTTCTCGGCCTCGTCGCGGCGACTGCCGTCATCCTGCTGTGGATGGGCCGCGTGCCCATCTGCAACTGCGGCACCATCAAGCTGTGGCACGGCCAGGTGATAAGCTCAGAGAATTCCCAACACCTGAGCGACTGGTACACGCCCTCCCACATCATCCACGGCGCGCTGTTCTACGGCGCGCTGCACCTGCTGCTGCCGCGCCTCGGCCTACTGCCGCGGCTGGCGATAGCGACCATCGTCGAATGCGCATGGGAGATCGCCGAGAACACCACCACCGTGATCCAGCGCTACCGCGAGGCGACCATCGCGCTCGACTACTTCGGCGACAGCGTGATCAATTCGGTGAGCGACATCCTCGCCATGTGGCTGGGCTTCTGGCTGGCGTCCCGGCTGCCGGTCTGGCTGACCGTAGCGCTGGTGGTGATCGCCGAGATCGGCGTCGCATGGGTGATCCGCGACAACCTCACGCTCAATGTCCTCATGCTGGTCTGGCCGCTTGAGAGCGTTAAGGCATGGCAAGGCGGCGGTTAGCTGCACGCGCGGCGATCATTCGCCGCGTCGGGATGCAGTTTGGGAACGTGGACGCCTGCATGGCGCCGCGACCGGTATATCCGGGGATCTGCGCGTGCCTATGATTTCCCGCGCGCCGGCGCAGGAGAAATGCCTTGAACCCTATTGCCCGCCGTTCCCTGCCGGGACTCGCACTCGCCGCTCTGGCCGGTACTGCCCGTGCCGATGACTGGCGCCCGGCACGCCCGATCCGCCTCATCCTCCCGCTCGCGACGGGCGGTAGCCTCGACACCGTGGCGCGCGGTATTGGCCTGCAGATCTCGCCGGAACTGGGCCAGCCCGTGGTGGTGGAGGCGCGGCCCGGGGCTGGTGGCAACATCGCCTTCGAGGCGGTGGCCCATGCCGCGCCGGATGGAACGGTGCTGCTGATCGGCTGGGATTCGCTGCTCATCAATCCCAGCCTGTTCGGCCGGATCGGCTATGATCCGCTGCGCGACTTCGCACCCATCACCCAGACCGTTGCGGCGCCGCAGGTGCTGGTGGTGCGGACGGAAAGCCCGTTCCGCGATCTTGCGGGATTCCTGGCGGCATCACGCGGCGCCGGCGTTAGCTTCGCCTCGCCCGGCAATGGCAGCATTGGGCACCTGACGGGTGAGGCCTTCAAGCTGATGGCGACGGCCGGTGGGAGTGGGGGCGAGATGTCGCATGTCCCTTATCGCGGCGCAGCGCCTGCCGCGACGGATCTGCTGGCCGGGCATGTGGAGAGCCTGTGGGTGACGCTGCCCGCGATCGCCGAGCATGTGAAATCCGGGCGCATGCGCGGGCTGATGCTGGCGGATGCCCAGCGCATCGCGGTCTTCCCGGAGATTCCTTCGGCGGCGGAGCTAGGCTTTCCCGATCTGGTCGCGATCTCCTGGCAGGGGCTGCTTGCGCCGGCGGGAACGCCGCCGGAGATCGTGTCGCGGCTGCAGACCCTCGTCGCGGGAGCGCTGGCGGATCCGGTGCTGCGAGGGCGGCTGGAGTCGACGGGCTTCACCGCGGTCGGCAGTACGCCCGCGGCAATGGCGGCGATGCTGGCGCGCGAGTTTCCCCGCTGGGCCGGAGTGGTGCGCCGCTCCGGCGCGAAGGCGGATTGAGGAGGGTGCAGGGAACCCGTTCCCTGCTGGGAGAGTTTGAAAGGGGCAAAGCCCCTCTCGATCCACCGGTACTATCGCTGGCGATCGAAGCCATCGCCATCATCACGTCACGCGAGGGGGCAGGTATCGCGCTACAGCAACCAATGGTGGGCGGCGGAACCGTCCGTTAGGTGCGGCTCACTTCGTTCTTGCCGACCATGCCCTTGACCTCTTCCAGCGCCTCGGCGAAGCGGCGGTTCAGCACGCCGACGGCCTCGCCGTTCGACTTCTGAATGAGCTCGGAGATCTCGTGCATGTTCGTCACGGCGCGCTCGTAGGCGGTCTTCATCAAGTCCGTCTGGTGCGCGGCCTTGACGTTGGCAGGCCCCTCGACGGTGGCCAGGCTCTGCACGGCCTGGCTCATCTCGCCCATGACCTGCTGCATGATTTCCATGTTGCGGCGGGCCACGGCCTGCGCGCCTTCCATGGCCAGCCTGTTCGCGGTGGTCAGCGCCTCGATATTGCGCTTTTGCGCCTCCGCCAGGGCCTGGAAATCGGGAAGGCCGGGCATCTTCATCGATGCAAAGGCCTTCATCATCTCTTCAGGATTGAAACCATGGGTTGTCATTTCGAGCTCCCGAACCTTGTGGCGTTGCCAGCCTAGTTAGCGCTTCGCGCGCGACAGGGTCAAACAGGATCGGACGGCAATTCGACGGAAACCGTGCCCGTAGCGGGCGGCGTTTGCTCGTCGGCCGCGGGCGTGGCCTTGCCGAAGCCGAGCATGCGCGCGAGCCGGTCCGCCTGGTCCAGCGCGCGGTCCAGCGCGGCCATGGTGCCCGAAAGATCGGCGCTCTCGTCCTTCTCCCAGGCCCGCAACGCCGCGAGCCAGACGGCGCCGAGCCCTTGGGCGCGCAGCGCACCGCCCGGCCCGGAGGCGTCCAGCCCGGCGGCCTCCAGCATCCAGGCCATCGAGGTCGGCATCCGGCTGGCCAGCCACAGCGCCAGCATCGGCGTGCGCGGCAGGTCGTGTATCAGCCGGACAACGCCGGCGCGGTATGGCTGGATCGCGTCCATCCGGCGCATCAGCACGTCGAAGAGCCGGTCGCGCGCGCTGCTGGTCGGGTCGTCCACGGTCCCCGCGAGGACCACGGCGTCCACGTTGCGCTCATGCGCCTCCAGGATCGAAAGCGGGCAGTCGTAGCTCCTGCGCAACTCCGCGAGCGGGGTGCCCGCCTCGTCGGCGATGGAGCGCATGGTGAGGCCATGCCAGCCACTACCGGCGAGGACGCGCCAGAAGGCACTGAGGATTGCATCTTGGGGGGCGGTGCTGCTGCTCATGCCCCCAAGATTGGTCGGCCCGGCGTTCCGCGCAACCGCAAACCGCACCGGGATGGTTTTGAGGCGCCCGCGCGCTTCAGGACACGTCCATCTGCAGGCCCTCGCGCTGGATCACGGCACGCCATTTCTCGATCTCGGCGGTGACGAAGGTGCCGAACTGATCCGGCGTGCCCCAGAGCGAAACACTGCCGATCTGCGCCACGCGCGCCTTGAAGTTGTCGGTCTCCGCGAGGATCCGCATCTGCTCGTTCAGCGCCTGCACGACGGCGTTGGGCGTGCCAGCGGCGTAGAACTTGCCGAACCAGGTGTTCACCTCGAACTTGTCCAGCTCCGGCATGGTCTCGCGTGCCGCGGGCACGTCCGGCAGCTGCGGATTGCGCTCGGCGCTGGAGACGGCCAGCGCGCGAACGCGACCGCCGCGGATCTGCTCGATGCCGCTCGAGAGATTGTCCCACATGTACTGGATGTTGCCCGCCACCAGCTCGATCGCCGCTGGCCCGGCGCCACGGAAGGGGATGTGTATGCCTTCTGTGCCCGTGAGCTGGCTGAACCAGACCGAGGTGAGATGCCCGCTCTGCCCGATGCCAGGCGAGCCGTAGGAAAGCCGGCCGGGATTGGCTTTCAGATGGGCCACCAGCTCAGGCACGGTGCGAGCCGGCACGGAGGGATGCACCACCAGCACATTGGGCCCGCGCACGCTGCCGGCCACGGGGATCAGCTTGTCCGGCGTGTAGGGGAAGTTGCGGTACAGCGAATAGCCGATGGCCTGCGGGCCGATATTGCCGGAGAGAATGGTGTGCCCGTCCGCCGGCTGGCGCAGGAACTCCTGGGTGCCGATGATCCCGCCGGCGCCGGAGCGGTTGTCGACCACGGCCGTCTGCCCCCAGGCGGTGGTGAGGTGCTGCCCGAGCAGGCGCGCCATCATGTCGGCAGTGCCGCCGGCCGCCGCCGGGCAGATGATCCGCACCTGCTGGGTCGGGCGCCAGCCCTCCGCCCGGGCGCGGGACAACGCGGGTATGGCGAGCGGCAGCGCAAGCGCTGCCCGGCGGGTGATGGCGGGCATTTCTGGACTCCTGCGGAATTTTTCGTTGGCCGCAGGATACAGGGAACGGCCGGCAGGAAATAGTCGGGGCGTCCTGCCGGATCTGCCTCAGCGCAGCGCGCTAATCCGCGACGATGTTTCCCGTCGCGATCACCGTCCGCCACCGGTCCAGCTCGCCCCGGACCAGCGCGGTATATTCCGCCGGCCCAAGATCGCCGGGCCGCACGCCGATGGCGCCGAAGCGCTCGATCACACCGGGATCGGCCAGCGAAGTGCCGATCTCGGCGACCCAGCGGGCCGCGATCTCGGGCGGCAGCCCGGCCGGGGCAGAGAAGCCGAACCAGTTGGTGGAGGTGACTTCCGGAAAGCCCGCTTCGGCGAAGGTCTGGACA
>JAQGHY010000031.1 GCA_028291455.1 Rubritepida sp.
GGCCGCGACCCGGAGGACCTCTGCTACGACTGGATGCTGGAGGAAGGCGGCCGCGCCATCCTGAACCGTCCGCTGCTGAACTATGCGGACGGCAATCTCGACGCGATCCGCGAGATGGTGACGCATCCCCATACCCTGATGGGCCTCGGCGATGGCGGTGCCCATGTCGGCTATATCTGTGACGCCTCCTACACCACCCACATGATGACGCATTGGGCCCGGGATCGTGCCCGTGGCGCGCATCTTCCAGTGGAGTTCGTGGTGAAGCGGCTGGCGGCGGACAATGCCAATGCGCTCGGCCTGAAGGATCGCGGAACCCTCTCGGTCGACATGAAGTCAGACCTCAACGTCATTGATTTTAAAGCTCTTACAGTCGAGCGACCGAACATGCGCTACGACCTCCCTGCCGGCGGTAAGCGGCTGGTCCAGGGTGCCAAGGGCTATGCGGCGACAATCTGCTCGGGCCAGGTCACCCAGCGCTACGGCGTGATGACCGAAGCCCTGCCCGGGCGCCTCATTCGCGGAGCGAAAGCATGAAACATGATCTGGTGATCCGAGGCGGCCAGGTGCTCGACGGCACGGGCATGCCGGGCTTTCAGGGCGATGTCGCCATCCAGGACGGGCAGATCGTCCAGGTCGGCGCGGTGCCGGGATCGGGTATCGAGGAGATCGATGCGCACGGCCTGCTGGTCACGCCCGGCTTTGTCGATATCCACACGCATTATGACGGGCAGGCCGTTTGGGACAGCCATCTGGCCCCCTCGTCCTGGCATGGCGTGACCACGGCGCTGATGGGCAATTGCGGCGTCGGTTTCGCCCCCTGCCGCGCCGCCGACCGCGATACGCTGATCGCTCTGATGGAAGGCGTCGAGGACATCCCCGGCCCTGTCCTCCATGAAGGGCTGAACTGGTCCTGGGAGAGCTTCCCCCAGTACCTTGATGCCTTGGAGCGCAAGGCGCGCGATATCGACATCGGAACCCTGCTGCCGCATGGCGCGCTGCGCGTGCATGTCATGGGCCAGCGGGCGCTCGACCTGGACAATGCGACTGCCGCCGAGATCGCCGCCATGCGCGCCCTGACTGTCGAGGCCGCCGCCGCCGGCGCTTTCGGAGCCAGCACCAGCCGCACCATTAGCCACAAGACCCTCGCCGGTGACCCGACCCCCACGCTCAAGGCCCAGGAGGAGGAACTGACTGCCATCGCCTCGGGGCTGACGGAGGGCGGCGGCGGCCTGCTCGAGCTGATCTCGGACTGGAACACACCCGATCCCGCCACTGAATTCGCCATGGTCCGGCGCGTGGCCGCGGCTTCGGGGCGGCCCATCGTCTTCTCGCTGACGGCCCGCCACGACCGTACCGAGGCCTGGAAGCAGCTACTGGCCCTTTCCGACGATGCCGCCGCGAGCGGACTGAACATCCGTCCCGTCTTCCCGCCGCGCCCGATCGGGATCCTGCTCGGCCTCGTCGGCAGCCAGAACCCGTTTTCCGGCTGCGCCTCCTATAAGGAGGTGGCCCACCTGGCCCCCGCCGCCCGCGCCGCCGCTATGCGCGAGCCGGGGCGCCGCGCCCGCATCCTCTCCGAGGACCGGGTCGCCGGGTCCAACTTCCCGCTCATCACCCGGCTGCAATGGGAGCGGATGTTCCCCTTCGGCGATCCGCCGGACTACGCCCCGCCGCGCGAGAACAGCCTGGGCGCCCAGGCTGAGCGCGAAGGCCGTGCGCCCGAAGAGTTCACCTACGACTACCTGGTGGAAGGCGAAGGCACCAACTTCATCTTCGCGCCACTCACGAACTTCGCCGACTATACCCTTGATGCGTCAGCCGAATGCATGCGTCACCGGAACGCGATCATCGGTCTCTCGGATGGCGGCGCGCATGTCGGCTTCATCTCGGACGGGAGCTTCCCCACCTATGTCCTGATGCATTGGAGCAAGCGGGGCTTCTCCATGGAGGAACTGGTCCGCCGCCAGACCAGTGACACCGCCCGCGCCATGGGCCTGCGCGACCGCGGCGTGATCGCGCCGGGTATGCTGGCCGATCTCAACCTGATCGCGGAGAGCGAACTCGGCCTGCTGCCGCCGCAGATGATGCATGACCTGCCGGCCGGCGGGCGGCGCCTTCTACAGGCGGCGAGCGGCTATCGCTCGACGATCAAGCGCGGCGTGGTGACCTACCGCGACGGCGTGGCGACAGGTGCGCTTCCTGGGAAGCTCTTACGCCGGCATTAACCGATCGCGGCTTCTACGCGCAGCGCCGCATCCAGCGCCGCGCGGCCCTGCACGCCATCAGCCTCATGCGGCGTGCCGTCGCGGATGGCGGCGATGAAGGCGGATTGTTCGGCTTCCAGGCTGTCGTGATCGGTCCAGCTCCGGCGCGTCAGGCCCCAGCCGGGCATGTGCTCCACCGGCGTCTCGCCATCCGGTGCGAGGAATTCTAAGCTTCGGCCGAGGAAATCCACGCGCATCTCGCCCTCTGGGCCGAGGACGCGAAGCTTGCGCTCCAGCCCCAACGCAACCCGGCTGGCAGTTACCTGGGCTTGAGTACCGTCGGCGAAGCGGAGTTGCGCCACGGCCCAATCCGGCAACTTCGTCATTACCCGCCCGCCGACGGCGCGAACCTCGGTCAATGGCGCCGGCACCAGCGAGAGGATCAGGTCGAGGTCATGGATCATCAGGTCCAGCACCACCGAGACATCGAGGCTGCGCGGCCGGAACGGCGCCACGCGCGTGGCCTCCAGCGCCACCAGCCGGCGCCCGCCCAGGCTCTCACGCAGGGTCTGGATGGCGGCCGAGTGCCGCTCGATCTGGCCTACCATCAGCACCAGCCCCTCGGCGGCAGCCAGCGCGATCAGCGCATCAGCCTCCGCCAGCGTCGCGGTGATCGGCTTTTCCACGAAGACATGCTTGCCGGCGCGGAGCGCGGCCTCGGCAAGCCGGCCGTGATAGAGAGTAGGTGTCGCGATAATGACCGCATCGCTCGCCGCCAGCAGCGCCTCGGCGCTCAGCGCCTCGCAGCCCGCTTCGCCCGCCACCAGCGCCGCCCGGGCGGGGTCCGCATCGTGCAGCCCGGCGAGGCTGGCCTGTGTCGCGCCCCGCAGTTTGAGGGTGTGGAAGCGGCCGAAATGGCCCGCGCCGAAGACGCCGATCCGGGGGGAAATCATCCCGACTCCCTATCTCTTCCGGGCAAGGCTTGCATCCCCCCCTCCCGCTCGTCATCTTCCGCCCGAATCGCTGGTCGGGGTTTTTTGCCGTCATGATGTATTTTGCGCGCTGGAAGACGGCAGCCATCCTTATGGTCTGCCTGCTGGGCACGCTGGTGAGCCTGCCCAATCTGCTGCCCCGCTCGGCCTTCCCGAGCTGGGCGCCGATCCGTCAAATCTCGCTCGGCCTGGATCTCCGGGGCGGCTCCTACCTGCTGCTGGAAGTCGACACCTCCGTCCTGCTGCGCGAGCGGCTGGAGGGGCTGGTCGAAGGCGTCCGCCGGGGCATGACCCAGGCGACCCCGCGCATTGCCTATACCGGCCTCGCCTCGCAACTCGATCAGCGCCGCATGTCGCTGCGCGTCACCGACGCTGCCCAGCGCGACGCCGCGCTGCGGATCGTGCGGGAGCTCGGCAACCCCGTGAGCGTCGGCGGCGGGTCGCAGCAGCCGGATATCGATGTCGTGATGGCACCCGATGGCACGCTGACCGCCACCGTCACCGAAGCCGGGCTCCGTGCCAAGGCGAGCGGTGCCGTCGAGCAGTCCATCGAGATCGTCCGCCGCCGCATCGACGAGACCGGCGTCTCTGAGGCGCTGATCGCCCGGCAGGGGCAGAACCGCATCCTGGTTCAGCTCCCCGGCGTCGAGGACCCCGCCCGCATCAAGGACCTGCTCGGCCGCACTGCGCGCATGACCTTCCACCTCGTGGACGAGAACGCGAACCTCCAGGCCGCCACGCCGCCGCCCGGCGTGATGTTCCTTCCCGGCGAGCGCGACGGCGAGCGCTTCGCGGTCCGCCGCCGCGTCGAAGTCGATGGCGCGAATCTCACCGATGCCCGCGCCAGCCAGGACAACCGCTCCGGCGAATGGGTCGTGAACTTCACCTTCGACAGCATCGGCACGCGCCGTTTCAGCGAGATCACCCGCGCCAATGTCGGCCGGCCCTTCGCCATCGTGCTGGACGACAAGGTCATCACCGCGCCGAACATCCGCGAGCCGATCACGGCCGGTCGCGGGCAGATCAGCGGCAACTTCACCATTCGGTCGGCCAACGACCTCTCGGTGCTGCTGCGCGCCGGTGCCCTGCCGGCGCCCCTGACCGTGGTCGAGGAACGCACCGTCGGGCCCGAACTGGGCGCGGACGCGATCCGGGCTGGCTTCATCAGCCTGGCCGTGGGTGCCGCCTTCGTCTTTCTCTACATGGGCTTCGCCTATGGGCTCTTCGGCTGGTTCGCCAATATCGCGCTGGCCGTGAACCTCATCCTGCTGGTGGCGTGCCTCTCGCTGCTGGAGGCAACGCTGACCCTGCCCGGCATCGCCGGCATCGTGCTGACCCTGGGTACCGCGCTCGACGCGAATATCCTCATCAACGAGCGTATCCGCGAGGAAGTGAAGATCGGGAGATCGCCGATCAGTGCCCTTGAGACAGGATATACAAAGGCTTCCGGCACGATCATGGATTCGAATCTCACGAATCTGATCGCCATGGCCTGCCTCTTCGGCTTCGGCTCGGGCCCGGTGAAGGGCTTCGCCGTCACCGTCGCCATCGGCACCATCGTGCAGATGTGGACGGCCACCGTGCTGACGCGCCTCCTGGTCGTCTGGTGGTACCGCTGGACCAAGCCGCGTGAGCTTCCGGTCATCGAGCGGCCAGGGCTGACCCTTATGCAGCGCCTCGCCCGGCCGCTCTTCCGCATCTGCCCGGACGTGACGCGCATCCAGTTCATGCGCGGCGCGGTGATGGGTCTCGTCGCCTCGGCCGTGCTGTCCAGCGCTTCGTTGATCGGTGCCTATTATCCGGGGCTGCAGAAGGGGATCGACTTCCAGGGCGGCATCGTCATGGAAGTCCGCACGCAAGGACCGGCCGATCTCAACGTCCTGCGCGCGGCGACGAACAGCCTCAATGTCGGCGATGTCGGCCTCCAGCAATTCGGCGACGAGAGCACCTTGCTGGTCCGCGTGCCGGCTCCGCCCGACGAGGCGCAGACCCAGCCGGTGGTCTCGCGGGTACGCGGCGCCTTGGAAGCGGCATCGCCGGGCCTGCGGATCCTGCGAGTGGAGGCGGTAGGCAACCGCGTCTCGGACGAGCTGTTCCGTGGCGGGTTGCTGGCACTCGGGCTCAGCCTGATCGCGATGCTGATCTATATCTGGGCGCGGTTCGAATGGCAGTTCGGCCTCGCCGCGATCATCACCCTGCTGCTGGATACGACCAAGACGGTCGGGTTCATGGTGCTGTTCCAGATCGAGTTCAATCTGACCAGCATCGCCGCGATCCTGACGGTCATAGGCTTCAGCGCCAACGACAAGGTCGTGGTCTTCGACCGGATGCGAGAGAACCTCCGCAAGTTCAAGACAATGCCGCTGCAGGAGCTGGTCGACCTCTCCATCAACGAGACGCTGAACCGCAGCCTCGGTACCTCGATGACCCTGCTGCTCTCGGCCCTGCCGCTCGCACTGTTCGGCGGCGACACCCTGTCCGGATTCGCCTGGGTGATGGTCTTCGGCATCATCGTCTCGGCCTCCTCCTCGGTCTTCATCGCGGCGCCGATCGTGCTCTTTACCGGCCGGAATACGCTGCGCCGGGGCGAGCCCGATGCAGGGCTGCCAAAAGGGCAGACCGCCATCCGGTAATTCATGCTTTAGCCATTATCGATCCATGCCGTGATTGAGTCGCGCCAGAAAGTGTGGCATCTCTGCTCAATGATCACGGTGACGAGTTTTGTCGGGTTTTGAGACGTTTCAGCGGCAGGAGAGCATCTCTGCCGCATCGGACGTTCCCGCGATCGGCCGTGTGGTGGTGCTTGCCCAAGACGAAGGCCTGATCGAAGCGGCTTCCAAGGCCATCCACAAGTTGCGTGGCCCTGCTCCCCTGATCCTCCGCTCGCAAGCCGAAGTTCTGGGCGCCGTGGTCAGCAATCTCAGCGGCTTCGTGCATATGCTTCTGGAAGACGGCGATCTGCCCATCGAGCACTCGCTGGTGGACGCGCTGGCCGAGGCGTCGCCCCGGGCGGTGATCTCCCCCCTCACCTCCCGCGCTGCCATTTCCGAAGATGGCGAGTTCCTGATGGGCCTGCTCAACGGCACAAGGGTCGTGGCACATGACGCGCTTCGGGCGAGCCGCAATTCCCGCCGGCTCCAGGCCGGGCTTGCTGGCGACAGCCTGCTCCTGCGCTATCAGCCCATCGTGGATGTCCGCACTCGCAAGCTCGTCATGGTCGAGGCGCTGGCGCGCTGGCGCAGCGAGCCGGTCTCCCTGACGCCGGTGAACTTCGTTCCCGCCATGGAGCAGATGGGCCTCTCCCGCCTATTGGCCGCGGCCGTCACCCGCATTGCCGCCCGCGACCTGTCACGCTTGCCCGGGCGGATGCCGATCCCCGTGTCGGTGAACCTGCCCGTGCCCGAGATGGAGAAGCTCGACGTCGTCTCCTGGCTTGGCCAGCAGCTTCGCCGCGCACGGCTTCCGCGCCACCGCCTCCTGGTCGAGCTGACGGAGACCGCTCCCGTGAAGGACCGCACCCGTCTCGCGCGCTCGCTCCGCCGGCTGAACGCGGCGGGCCACGGCGTGCTGCTCGACGACCTGTTGCTCGATGATCCACGGCAGAAGCTGCTCCGGCTGCCCTTCGCCGGCATCAAGCTCGACCGGATGCTGGTGCAGACCCTGCCCCACTCGGCACGCGCGCGGCAGCAGGTTCGTGCCCTGGCGCGGCGCGGCCTGACCCTGACGGCCGAGGGCGTGTCGAGCCCGCATCTGTTCCGCCTGCTGCGGAACCTGGGCGTGGCCCGCGCCCAAGGCTTCCTGGTGGGTAGGCCGCTTCCCGTCGCCGCTTTACCAGCCTGGAACGACCGCTGGCGCGGATCGCACCTTGGTGTGTTGAGCTAAGCCAGCCTCAGCCGAAGGCCTCGCCGTAAAGCGCCATGATCTCAGCGGCGTCGGGGATGCGAGGGTTGTTGCCGGGGCTGCCGGACGCCAGTGCTTGCTCGGCCATCAAGGGCAGCAGCGCATTCCACTTGGCCTCGGCGATGCCATAGGCGCGCGGGCTGGGCACCTCCAACTCGGCATTCAGCGCGCGAAGCTCTTCGAGAAGCTTGGCGCCGGCGACCTGGTCCGCGTCGCCAGAGGCCGCGCAACCGATGCAGCGGGCCGCCTCGGCATAGCGGGGCAGCGCCTCGTTCAGGCCGAAGCCCGTCACAGCCGGCAGCAGCATCGCGTTCGACAGCCCGTGCGGGACGTGGAAATGCGCGCCGATCGGCCGCGACATCCCGTGCACCAGAGCCACCGAGGCGTTGGAGAAGGCCAGCCCCGCCAGGGTCGCGCCCAGCATCATCGCCTCGCGCGCAGCCGCGTCCTCGGGATCCTTGTAGACTCGTCGCAGGTGCGGGCCGATCAGCCGCATCGCGCGCTCTGCATACATGTCCGAGACGGAATTGGCGCGCTTGCTGACATAGGCTTCGAGCGCGTGGGTCAGGCTGTCGATGCCCGTATCCGCCTTGGTGCGGGCGGGCACGGTGCGCGTGAGCTCGTGATCCACGATGGCGGCGAGCGGCAGGGCGCCGAGGCCGGCGATCAGCATCTTCTCGTCGCTGGCCACGTCGGTGATGACCGTGAAGCGCGTGGCCTCGCTGCCGGTGCCGGCCGTGGTGGGAATGCAGATGACCGGCAGCGCGCCCCGGTCGGCGGCGAAGGGCACCTTGAAATGCCGCATCGGCGTTCCCGCCGGCGCCGCGGCCAGGATGGCCATGGCCTTGGCCGTATCCATCGGACTGCCGCCGCCAAAGCCGATCAGCACGTCGAATTCGCCCGCCTGGAGCACGGCCACACCGGTTGCGATCACGCTATCGGTCGGGTCGGGCACCGTCTCGTGGAAGATCGCGGCCGTGATCCCAGCGGCGACTAGCGGTGCGAGGCACCTGTCGATGGTGCCGGAGCTGACCATCCAGGGATCGGTCACGATAAGGGGACGCGAAAAGCCGAACTGCGTCAGCAATTCGCCGAGACGGGACAAGCTGCCGCCGCCGATGAGAATCTGGCGGGGCGCGACGATGCATTGGATCATGGAAGGGAGCCTACCCGCGCTCCGCCGCCGCGGCATAGAGGGCCATGCGCTGCGTGGCCTTCGGCGTCAGCCCGCCGCTAAAATCCAGGCCGGTGGGCGGCAGCTTTCCGTCGAAATGGCAGGCGACGCCATCCGTCAGCGGCGGATCGATCTCCTTACAGACCTGCTGCACGAAGGGGCAGCGCGTATGGAATCGGCAGCCAGAGGGCGGGTTGAGCGGGCTCGGCAGGTCGCCGCCGAGCGGCTGCACCCGCCCGCGCCGCGACGGATCGGGATGCGGGATCGCGGCCAGCAGCGCCCGCGTATAGGGATGGCGCGGATTGTCGAAGAGCGCGCGCTTCTCCGCGATCTCCACGATTCGGCCGAGATACATGACGGCGATCCGGTCGGCGACGTGCTTCACCACCGCCAGGTCATGCGCGATGAAGAGGTAGGAAAGGCCGAGCCGCTGCTGCAGGTCGCGCAACAGGTTCACCACCTGCGCCTGGATCGAGACGTCGAGAGCCGAGACCGGCTCGTCGCAAATCACTAGGTCGGGCTCGGTCGAAAGCGCCCGCGCGATGCCGATGCGCTGCCGCTGCCCGCCGCTAAACTCATGCGCGAAGCGCTGCGCGTGATAGGGTGCGAGGCCGACCAGGATCAGCAGCTCCTCCACCCGCGCCTTCCGCGAGGCGGCATCGCCGATGCCGTGCACCTCCAACGGTTCGATGATCGTCTGTCCCACGGTGAGGCGCGGATTCAGCGAGGCATAGGGGTCCTGGAAGACGATCTGCGCCCGCCGCCGGAAGGCCTTCAGCGTGGCGCCCTCCAGCTTGGTGATATCCGTCCCCTCGAAGCTGACGCTGCCCGTGCTGGGCTCGATCAGCCGCAGGACCAGGCGGGCAGTGGTGGATTTGCCGCAACCGCTCTCACCCACCAGCGCCAGCGTCTCGCCGCGCTTCACCCTGAAGGAAACACCGTCCACCGCGCGTACCAGGCCGATCTGCTTCGCGCGGATCAGCCCCTCGCGGACGGGGTAATGCTTGGCGAGGTTCTCGACCTCCAGCAGCGTGCCGCCATCGCCGGACCGGTTCACGCCGCTCATGCCGCGACGCTCTCTTCGACGGGCGCGCGGATGCAGGCGGCCTCGTGCCCCTCGCCGATCATCCGCAGCGCCGGGATTTCGGCGCGGCAGGCCTCGATGGCGAAGGGACAGCGCGGGTTGAAGCGGCAGCCCCGCGGCAGCGCGAAGGGCGGCGGCACTGTCCCCTGGATGGCCAGAAGCCGTTCGCGATCCTCGTCCAGCCGCGGAATTGAGCCCAGCAGCCCCAGCGTATAGGGGTGCTGCGGATCCTCGAAGAGGTCGCGGGCGGTGGCGCGTTCCACC
>JAQGHY010000049.1 GCA_028291455.1 Rubritepida sp.
ACTGCTTCGGCGGCGTGGATTTCGACAATGTGATGTTCTCCCCCGTCAATCGCGGCATCTACTGCCGCAACTCCGGCCGCATGGATTTCCATCGCATCCGCGGACAGGTCTTCACCGCGGGGATCGAGATCGACGAGGCCTTCGACACGTGCCGGATGATGAACCTGCATTTCTGGCCCTTCTGGTCCGCGAACGACAATGTCGTGCGGTGGCAGCAGGCCAATGGCGATGCCCTGATCTTCCGCCGCTGTGACGGCGTCTTCGTCGATCAGGCCTTCGTGCTCGGCTATCGCTCGATGTTCCATTTCTCCTCGTCGGCGGCTGGCTACACGCAGAAATTCAGCATTGGCCAGGCCTATGCGGATTTCGTCCGCCACGGCATCTGGATCGACGCGGACGGCACCGATGGCCAGATCGATGCAATGACGGTGCAGTGCGAGATCTTCAACGCGGCGGGCGCGCCCGTGGCGGGCTCCATCGGGATCTACGTGAACGCAAGCAACAGCAAAGTTCAAATCGGCTCGCTACGCATCGACGACGCGCAGGACAATGCAATCCGGCTGGAGCAGCATTCCAACCGCCTCGACATCGGCGCTCTCCGCGTCCTGAACTACAACCTGCGCAACAATGGCGCCGCCGCGATCCACCTGGCGAATGCCGTCACCGGCATTGCCAACCGCGTCAACCTGGCGAGCCCGCCGCTGCTCGAAACGGCGATCCCGGGTCCACTGTTCAACAGCGGGACGAATGGCTCCGCGGGCCTGCAGGGCCCGGCGGGCGAGGCGGCCCGGCCCGGTCTCGCCATAGGCCAGCCGGATACCGGTCTCTACCGGCCGGTCACGGGGGGCCTGGCCGCCGCGGCCAATGGTGTCGAGCTGTTGCGCGCAACCGGCGGCACGCTGAGCCTCGGCGCGGAACCGGGGTCGCACGCGCTGGAGGTGACGACCCCCCCGAGCGCCGTCAACCGGGTGGAGATGCGCGGCGGCGTGACCGGCGCTCCCGGGCTGGTGGGCTGGCTCGCCGCCGGGGCGGATGCGAATATTTCCGCGGTCATCGGCCAGCCCAAAGGCGCCGGCGCGGTAACGGCGCAGTTCGCCGACGGCGCAATCGCCGGCGGCATTGCGCGGGGCGCCAATGCCACGGATTTTCAGATCGCCCGCTCGTCAGCCACCCAGGTTGCCAGTGGTCCCAATTCGACCATCGCGGGCGGCCAGAGCAACACGGCCAGCAACAGCAATACCGTGGTCGCAGGTGGCTCGCTCAACGTTTCGAGCGGAAACACCTCCGCCATTGGTGGCGGCGCGAACAACGTGGCCTCGGCTACCACCTCCACCGTCTCGGGCGGCGCGGCCAATACGGCGGATGGAGGAAATGCGTGGATACCTGGCGGGCGTAATGCAACGACGCGCGGCCTCGTGGGGCGTGCGGCCTGGGCCTCCGGAGCCTTCACGATCCAGGGCGACGCCCAGTCCGGGGAGCATCTTCTCCGCCGCGTTACCACCGACGCGACCGCGACGCGCCTGACGGGCGACAGTCTCGCGCAGGCCAGCAACAACACGGTCAACTTGCCCAATTCCGGGACCTACATGCTGCGGCTGCTCGTCGTCGCGCAGCAGACCGGCGGGACGGCGGGCACGGCCGGCGATTGCGCCGGCTGGGAACTGACGGCCCTCGTCAAGCGCGGCGCCAGCGCCGCCGCGACGGTGCTGGTCGGCGGCTCGGGCAGCAGCGTCGCCCCGCTCCATGCAAGCGCCGCCGCAGCCACCTGGCGGCTGGGCCTGGCCGCCGACACGACCGCTGGCGGCCTCGCCCTCACCGCGACAGGCGAGGCGAATAAAACCGTGCGGTGGGTGGCCCGAATCCTCTCGGTCGAAACCACGGCCTGATCTTCAAAGGAGCAACCCATGGCCTTTCTCAAACCCATCGAAATCAGCGAGACCGGCGTCACCGCCGCCTATTGGCGCCTGACGCATGTCCAGGTGGATCGCATCGCCGGCATCGTCGAGACGCAGCTGCACGGCTACCTCGGCGAGGCGGCGAGGCGGGCCGGCAAATCCCCCTTGCAACGCATGAGCTTCCGCTTCGCCGAGGCAGCGCTGGAAGACCCCTGCGCGCTGGACATCGAAGACCTCTACCGCGCGATCCGTGCCCAGCCCGCGGGCATCGATGCGCAGGGCAATCCCCTGCCCCCGCTCTTCGCCGCCGCCGCCGACATCTGACCCCCGCACAAGGATCCGATACATGAGCTCACTTACCGATTTCGCGAAGAACATCCTCACCCGCGCCCTGTGCGGACGGTCGCCGGTGCTGCCCAGCGCAGTCTACCTGGCGGTTGGCACCGGCGGCAGCGATCCGACCGGCATCAGCGGCGAGCCCGTCGGCAACGGCTATGCCCGCCAGCGCGTCACCTTCACCGGCACCGGCGTGCAGCAGAATGCCGAGGCCGTGCGCTTCACCTTCACGGCCGCGGCCGGCAGCTACTCGCATGTCGGTCTCTTCGACGCGGCGTCGAGCGGCAATGCGCTGACCTGGTCGCCGCTGAGTGCGGCCGTGGCGGTCTCCGGCCCCGGCACGGTAACGATCAACCCCGGCGCCTTCACCATGACCGGCGACTGACAGGCGACACACGGCGCGGGAGGCTTCGGGCTTCCCGCGCATAGTTCCGCATGAGGTCACGGCAGATACCGGCCAATCTGCTCATCCTCCATGCAGGGCGGGTCCGACAATGGCGCCTCTTGGCGCTCCGGGCTTGGGCATGAAGATTGCTTGGCGGTTATGCCCAGGCAAGGAAGCCGTCCATGAACCGCCGCCAACTTCTCGCCGCCGCGCCGCTGCTGGCTGCTCCCGCCATCGTCCAGGCGCAGCCGGCCTGGCCGTCACGGTCGGTGCGGGTCATCATCCCGTTCACCCCCGGTGGTGCCTCCGACCTGATGATGCGCCCCGTGGCCGAACGGCTGGAGCGGCTGCTCGGCCATTCCTTCGTGATCGACAACCGGGCCGGCGGCGGCGGTGCCGTAGGCGTCGGCGCCGCGGCCAATGAGCGGCCGGACGGCTACACCCTGCTGCTGACCACGGCGGGCCCACTGGCGCTGCTGCCTTCGATGATGGCGAACCTGCCTTACGATCCCGCGCGCAGCTTCACCTATATCTCGTTGATGGGCGGCGCGCCGATCGTTTGTGCCGTGGCCGGCAACTCCCCGCTCCAGACCATGGCGGACTACGCCGCGGCGGCGAAGCGCGCGCCGGAAGCGGTCAGCTTCGGCTCCTCGGGCATCGGCTCGATGGGCCACCTTACCGGCGTGCTCTTCGGGATGGAGACGGGTTCGCAACTGCTGCACGCCCCGTTCCGCGGCGCGCCGGAAGCCCAGACGGCAGTGCTTAGCGGCACCACGACCTCGCTCTGGGACACGGCGGCCGCGAATGTCGGCGCCATCCGGTCCGGCGGCATGCGCGGGCTCTGCGTCTCCTCGGCGCAGCGGGCCGCGATCCTGCCGGACGTGCCGACGGCGCGCGAAGCGGGATTCGGCAATGTGGTGAGCCTGAATTGGTTCATGCTGGCCGCCCCCGCCGGCCTCCCGCAATCGATCACCGAGCGGCTGGCCGATGCGGTGCGCGGCATCCTGGCCGAGCCGGCAATCCGCGAGCGACTCGATGCGGTCGCCTTCGTGACCACCGACGACGTGCCGCAACCCGGCTTGGCCGCCTGGGTCCAGGCCGAACAGACGCGCTGGGCGCCCGTGGTGCGCGCATCCGGTGCCAGCATGTAACGCCACCCAAGCCGGGGTGGGCCGTTCAGCCGGGGGTGCGGGCTCCCCAGACGATCAACCACTTTGCCGGAATGGTCCAGACGATACCCACAACCGCATAGTACAACAGCTGTAACGCCCAATGGAGACGCACAATAAAATCTCCGGCCGCAACGACCAGGACGATATATAGAATAAACCCGACTACACCGATCAGGAACGCGATCTTGCCTCGTGACATTGGGGCGACATGCCCTCCTCTATTTCTACAATGGTGGGCGTGAGACCTTGCGAGGCACTGGCGGACAAGGCTAATCTTCCAGATGGAATACGGCACGCTGGCGCCTCCTGCGCCGCCCGCTCCATGTGAAGAAAGCCGTGACCGACACAGAACTCAAGAGCCACATCCGTGGCATCCCAGATTTTCCCAAGCCGGGAATCCTGTTCTACGACATCTCGACGCTCTTGCGTCATGGCCCGGCCTGGAAAGCCGCCATGAACGCCATGGCCGCGCGCATCACGCCGTATAAGCCAGACCTCCTGGCCGGTATCGAGAGCCGTGGCTTCCTTCTCGCCGCGCCGCTGGCGCTCGAGCTCGGGCTCGGTTTCATCATGCTGCGCAAGCCGCGTAAGCTGCCCGGCGCGACCATCGGCCTCGACTATGCGCTTGAATACGGCTCGGATCGGATCGAGATGCAGTCCGATGCCGTCTCGCCTGGCCAGCGCGTCGTGCTTCTCGATGATCTCCTCGCCACCGGCGGGACGATGGCCGCCGGGCTCGCGCTGTTGCGTCAGGCTGGCGCGGTGGTGCCTGCCGTGGCGGCGATGATCGAGCTGACCTTCCTTCAGGGCAGGAAACGGCTGGATGTGCCGGTCGAAACCCTCATGGCCTATGACGAATAGCGGCGGATAACTGGTCGCTCCCTAAACCGGTCGCGCGATCATCTACGGATGGAGGAAAGCCGAACCGGCTTTCCTCCCGCCTCACAACTTGATTGCAACTGATCCTCGCCTCGCGCCAATCTCCGGCCAACGCGGGAGAAGACCAATGAGCGAAACGGATCTGACCGAGCGCAGCATCGCCCGGGTGCAGGAGATCTACGGCCGCTATGCCGCCGGCGATCGCGAGGCGCTGTATGGCGCATTGACGCCGGACGCCACCTGGACCTCGATCGGCGATGCTTCCATTCCCTGGTCCGGCGTGCATCGCGGCCGGGCGGGTGTGGAGAACTACTTCGCCATCATCGACGCGGAAGCCAAAGTCATCGGCTATGAGGTGGAGCGGGTCATCGCCCAGGGCGAATGGGTCGCGGTGCTCGCCACAGCGACGATTCGCTACGCACATAGCGGGCGAGATCACCGCTATGCAAAGGCCGACTTCATTCGCCTGGACGGCAGCAACATCGCGGAATTCCGGGAATTCTACGACACCACGCAAACGTCCAAGGATCGCGGCACCTAGAACATTCTACGTTCGCGGCCGCCGGCGCAGCCGCTCTAAAGATTCCGCAGCTCCGCCGCGATGGCGTCGAGTTCTGCCAGCACCTGGGCCAGCGCCGTATCCTCCGAAGGCTCGGCGAGCGCCAATTCCGGCTCACCCTCGCCCAACAGTCGCTGGACACCTTTGATCGTATAGCCCTGCGTATAAAGCAGATCCGAGATGCGCTTCAGCAGCGACAGATCCTCTGGGCGATAGTAACGGCGGCCGCCGCCACGCTTCAGCGGCTTGAGCTGCGGGAATTTCGTCTCCCAGAATCGCAACACATGCTGCGGGACATTCAGCTGGTCGGCCGCTTCACTAATGGTCCGGAAGGCCTGTGCCGATTTGCGCGGCCGGGGCCGATCCTCTAGATCAGGCAAACCACTCACGCCTCTTCGTCCTCGATGCTCTCGCCGTTGATTCTGGCCTTGAGCACCTGGCTCGGCCGGAAGGTCAGCACGCGGCGAGGAAGAATGGGAACCTCCACACCAGTTTTGGGGTTACGGCCAATCCGTTGCCCCTTCTGCCGAATCAGAAAGGTACCAAAACCCGAGATTTTCACGGATTCGCCCGATTCCAGCACGCTGGCAACGCGTTCCAGCACCGCCTCCAGCAAGGCGGCTGATTCGTTGCGGGACAATCCGACCGCTGCATAGATGGCTTCGGCGAGCCCTGATCGCGTCAACGTCTCCATGGCGTGGATCAACCCTGCAAGTGCTTGAAGCAACAGGGAAGCCGGTAAGCCCCCTCCGCGTCAACCATGTTTCGGCGACAGCCGCATTACGGTGCCGGGGCAACCCGACCGCAGCGACCAGCCTTTAACCCGAAATTCACCGCGGGACTGCCATCACGCGGCAGGCCCCAGGAAGGAGTCTCGAACGCTCATGGCCCGATTCTGGCTGAACTCGACCTCGGCGCTCGCTTTTGCCGTGCTCCTCGCATGGCCCACTACCGCGCCGCGCGCCCAGGCAGCCTGCCCTGACATCCTTCTGGGTGACAGTTTGGCGGTGGGCATGGGCCCCTATGCGAGGACGCTCGGGTTCGAGGTCATCGCGCAGGGCGGTGCCGCCATGCCCTGGCTTCGCGCGCAGGAGCCGCGCTGCGCCCGTCGCCTCGTCCTGGTCTTCGGCACCAATGATCTCCGCGGCATGACCGCCGCCGATGCCGAGACGTATTTGGTCCGCATCTCGGAGTTAATGGAACGCTGGGAAGCCCAGCAGATGATCTGGGCGACCCCCGGCTGTTTTCCGCAGGATCCCGTCCTCGAGCGCAGCAGCGTGACGCTGGACCGCGTCCTGGCACAGTATCGCCAGCGCACGCCGGACCAGCTGCGCTATCTGCCCGCCATCAATAGCGGCCGGCAGGCACGTTGCAGCTTTCCATCGCATGACGGCATCCATCCGACGGGAGTGGGGTATCAGGCCTGGTGGGCTGGGCTCGCCGAGATGCTGGGCCGGAACCGGGTGGCTGGGCTCTAGTCAGCGCCCGAGAGAAAGCCATTCCCGGATGGCACTGAAGGCCTCCGGCACGGCCAGAGAACTCATGGCATCGTTCCACCATTCGGCGATCGCGATGAGCGTCTCCGTGCCGGTCACGACCGGCAGGCCATAGGCGGCATCGAGGATCGCCTCGGATCGCCCGGCGATCAGCAGCAGATAAGCCACGGCCAGTACGATCGCGGCGCCGCGGATCGGCAGGGCCGCCGAGGCGGGCGAGAAATCGTCGGGTACTCCGCGCTGGGGCGGAGTTCCCAGAGGGTTCAGCCAGGGCTGGCGCATCCGCAATCTCCTCAGAACTGGAAGTAAATGAAGGGCGCGACGCCCTCGGGACCCGCCAGCAGGATCGCGAGCAGTGCGAGCCCCATTGCCGCGCCGAGTGCCAAGGGATGCAGGCCGCGCAGCCCGGCTTCGATGCGCTCACGCAGATCGGCCGGCCAGAAATGTAGCGAGAGGCCGAGCAGTGCGAGCGCCACCAGCCGCCAGGTGACGGCCTCGCTCGGCAGCGACCAGTCCACAAGCCCCATCATCAATGCGGAGAAGGTCGCGAGATCGGGCGCGCGGAACAGCACGAAGCCGATCACGACGATGTGGAAGGTGACGATCCAGCGCAGCAGCACGGCACCGCGGCCGACGGGCGGGCGGCTGGCGCCGAGCGCACGCTCCACGGCCAGAGCCACGCCATGCAGCGCGCCCCAGAGCACGAAGGTCCACGCCGCGCCGTGCCAGATGCCGCCCAGCACCATCGTCGCCATCAGCGCGGAGGTCACGCCCAGCGCGCCATGCCGGTTCCCGCCGAAGCAGCCGATGTAGACGTAGTCGCGCAGCCAAGTGGACAGCGAAATGTGCCAGCGCCGCCAGAACTCCGAGAGCGAGGTCGCGCGAAAGGGCTGGTTGAAGTTCTTCGGGAAATGAAAGCCGAGCAGCGCCGCGAAGCCAATCGCCATGTCTGAATAGGCGGAGAAATCGCAGAAGATCTGGATCGTATAGCCGTAGCAGGCGAGCAGGATATCCAGCGAGCCGTAGGCGCCGGGATCGCGGAAGACGGGATCCACGATCCCGGTCGCGAGTTCGCTCGCGATCAGCATCTTCTTGAACAGCCCGCCGAGGATGAGAATCCCGGCCATTGCCACCGGAATGCGGAAACGGTCCGGCGGGGTGGCCAGCTGCGGCAGGAAATGCGCGGCGCGCACGATGGGCCCGGCGGCAAGGTGCGGAAAGAAGGTGAGGTAGACCAGCACATTCAACGGGCTGCGCTCCACCTCCGCGTCGCCGGTGTGCACGTCGACCATGTAGGAGATGGCCTGGAAGCAGTAGAAGGAGATGCCGATGGGCAGCACGATATCCAGCAACGGCATCGGCCCAAGGCCGAGGAACTCCATCCGCCCCAGCACCTCCTGCAGGAAGAAGTTCGCGTACTTGAAGTAGAAGAGCCACCCCAGCGCGCCAGCGACGCCGATCCAGAGCCATTCCCGCGAACGGCGTCGCGCCGCGAGCAGCCCGATCGCCCAGCTCCAGAGCCCGACCGCAAGCAGCGCCAGGCAGAACTCGACGCTCCAGAAGGCGTAGAAGACAAGGTTCGCCGCCAGCAGGAAAAGCCGGTCGGCCGCCGGGCGGTAGCGCACCAGCGACCAGTGCCCCAGGAATACGACGGCGAAGAAGATCGCGAAGATACCGGTCGGAAAAAGCATCCGATCAGGCGTTGGTGCCGCGGGCGCCGAGCCCTGTGCCGCGCATGATATGCGCGTGCAGGCGCTCGGCCGTGAGGCGGTATCCGTCGGGCGTGAAATGCACGAGGTCGGCCCGCATCAGCGGCGTGGCGCCGGCGGCCATCTCCGGCAGGCGGCACGTGCTGCGCGTCACTTCGGCACTCCAGTCGAAGAAGGCGGTGCGCTCGCTCTGCGCGACACTCCGCTGAACCGCACGCACACGCGCAATCGAGACCAGGGGCTGCACCGCAGCGCAGCCTGTCAGCGGATGACGCTGGCGGCGGGTTGGCCGTACCGGCCGGCCAGCATCGGGCACGCCCATTACGAGGATGCCGCTTCGGGGCAGGATCTGGCGCAGCCGCTGGATCTGCCGGGTCAGCGCCGCGGCATAGACGGCCTCGTCGAAATCCGGATCGGTGGCCTCGTTGGTGCCGAACTCCAGAATCACCAGCGCCGGCGGCTTGGCGGTCAGCTCACGCGTGAGGATGGTCTGGTCCCGGTTCTCCAGCGAGCCGAGCGTGGCGCCGTTGATTCCGAAGGCCTCCACCAGCACCCCGCGCCCTCGGCGATCCAGGCCCCAGCCCAGCAATTCGACGGGCCCGTCGCCGATAAGCTCGAGCGCGATCTCCCGACTGCCGCGCGGCACGTCGAGGTGCATCGGGCGGAACTCGGGCGTGGCGTGACGCAGCGTGGCCGGCCCGATCCAGTTACCGTCCACCCGCAGTCGGAAACTCCCCGCATCAGGTCCGGCGAGCAGAGCGAGATGCACGCGGTCGAAGCCAGCGGCCTCGTTGGAGCGGAGGGTGATGCTGTCGCCCTCCCGCTCACCCGTCAGGCGATAACCGGTCAGGCCGAAGGGACCCTGCGTGCCGGATCGCAGCGCGTTGCGCGCGGTCCATTCGCCGGTCTGCCCGATCTCCACGCTGGATGGGTTGAAGTAGCGCTGCGCACGGCCGGGTGCGAGGCGGCCGATCCCGGCGGCGCCAAAGCGTGCCTGCATCAGCTCGCGCAGATGCTCGACCATCACGGGGCCGGCGGCGTGGCTGTCGCCGAGCATCATCACCAGCGCCCGCGCATCGCCGCTGCCGCGCTGGGCGCCGCGCAAGGCGGCCGCGAGCGGGGCATAGGGATCATCACCGGCGCGAACCGGAAGCACCGCCTCCAGCCCCGAATCGGGCGCCGCTTCGGCGACGAAGATCTGATCCGGTGCGAGGGTAGAGGCCTGCCGCGCGGGGGCGCCGGGGCGCGCACCGGCGCAGCCCGTGAGCGGAGCCCCCAGCATGAGGAAAAGGCTGCGGCGATTCAGCATTTCATACGACTCGGGACTTCATCCTGGGGACGGTCATGATATGGTTTGCACTTCCCTGTCTGTCCGGAGAATACGGCGTGGCCGTCGGCGTCGATCCCATCTGCAAGCCCCGCCGCCGTCTTCTCTATGGTGCAATGGCGCTCCTGTCATCGGTGGGCGCCGCCTTGGCCCAGCCGGTCCCGGATGCCTTGCCCGAACGCCCGTCGCCCGACCGCATCAAGCTCCTCTTTTGCGGCGATTCCCTGGCGCAGGGCATGTTCCTCTCGCTCAACGGCGTGCTGCGCCGGCGCGACACCATCCGCGTCACCA
>JAQGHY010000082.1 GCA_028291455.1 Rubritepida sp.
CCGGAACCGCCCGAGGGCGTCGAAACCGAGCCCAGCCCACCCCAGCCGCCCCCCATGGCCGAGCCGCCGCCGCCGCCCGACGCACCGCCCGTGCCGTCGCAGCCGGCCGTCCCGCCCTCGCAGCAGAGCCAGCCTCAGCCGCCCGCGCCCCCACCGCCCCCGGTGCCCGCGCCGCCAATGCCGCAGCCGCCGATACCGCAGCCGTTGCCCTTGCCGCCGCCGCCCACGCCCCAGCCCCCGGTTGCCCCGATGCCGCCGATGCGCGGCGCCGTCGAGATCTTCACGCCACAGACCGACATGCGCCTGCCCGACCGGCTGTCCGAGGCGCTGCCGCCGCCTCCGCCGCCCACGCCACCTACCCCGCCGCTGCCGCAGCAGCCCCCGCCGCGGCAGGCTGCCCCGGCCCAGCGGCCCCAACCGCCACGGCCCAACCTACCCGGCATGTGGCTGCCGGGCGGAGCGCAGCTCGGCCGGCCTTCGCAGCCCCCGGCCGGAAGGCCGCAGGCCCGCGGACTGGATCTTTCGGTGGATCCGCGAATGCTGGAGGGCCGGCCCTCGCGCGATCCCTCGGTGCGCGTGTCCGGCGCCGAGGTCGGAGCCGATTGGCGGGCGGCCTTCCGGCGGTGGCTGGACCAGAACATCCACTATCCCAATGCCGCGATCATGCGCGGCGAGGACGGGATGGTCCGTGTCCGCGTCACCGCCAATCCCGACGGCACCGTTCGCGGCGTTCAGCTGGTGGGGCCCTCGACCTCGCCCTCGCTGAATTATGGGACGACCTTCCCCTTCAACGGTGCGCGGCTGCCGGCCTTTCCCGCCGGATCGGATCCGACCGTGACAATTGACCTGTCCGTAAATTACGTTTTGATTCGTTAACAGGCGCAATTTCCAGCAAAACCTGTTTCTGAGGACTCACAGCCGGCTTCAGCCTCGACTGAATGCCGTGCGGCAGGGCTTTTCCACAAGTTTCTGGCGAATCGGGACAATCCAGGGCTTGTATGTCAAGCCTCCTTTTGTCTACCCTATGTTGTGTCGAACAGCGGGAACTAAGCAGATGGATTGGACGACGGAAGCGATCGATCGCCTGCGGGCGCTCTGGGCCGAGGGTCATTCCACGGCCGAAATCGGGCGCCGCATGGGCGTTTCAAAAAATGCAGTCGTAGGTAAAGCGCACCGGCTGCAATTGCCGGCACGGCCCAGCCCGATCCGCCGGGATCCGGCCGCACCGCGTCCGGTGGCCACCGGCCGCCGGCCGACCTTGCCGCCGCTGCGCGCGGCCCTGCCGGTCATGCCGCGCCGCGAGGAGCCCAAGCCGATGGCGGTCCCGGTCGCCATGGCACCGATGCCCAAGCCGGTCGCCGTCGTGCGCGCCTTCCCGCGCGTCAGCACCAAGAGCTGCTGCTGGCCGCTGGGCGAGCCTGGAACCCAGGGCTTCCACTTCTGCTGCGGGCCCGCGATGGCCGCCAAGCCCTATTGCCTGGAACATGCTGCCCTGGCCTATGTCCGCGTGAAGGATCGCCGCGAGGACGCCGCGTAAGGCTAGCCGGAGCCACCCCCGTCCCGTAAGGACGGGGGTATGCAAACCGCGGCGCCAGCCAGCCGGAATTTAGCCGCCGCGCGACCGGCGCAGAAGCGCCGCAAAGACTCCCGAGCATGACTGCCACCCTCAAGGGCGTGGTTCTGCAGCTTTCGGCGCTCATGATCTTCGTGATGATGGATACGACCGTGAAGCTCATGACGGCGTATTTCTCCGTCATGCAGATCATCTGGGCCCGATTCATCTTCTCCTTGCTCGCCGTGTCGCTCGTGCTGCGGATCAGCATGGGGCGGCTGCCCTGGCGGTCGCGCGCACCGGGGCTGCAGGCGCTCCGCTCCTTGCTGCTCTGCGGCTCCAGCGTGCTGTTCACTTCGGCGCTCGCGCATATCCCACTCGTGGACGCGACGGCGGTCGGCTTCGCCTCGCCGCTCATCACCGTGGCGCTGGCGGCGCTGATCCTGGGCGAGCATGTGACGCCGCGGCGCTGGTGTGGCGTTGGCATCGGGTTCCTCGGCGTGATGGTGGCGCTGCGGCCGCCTTTCCTGACGGGGGCGCCGCTTCATTGGGCCTATTTGCTGCCGCTCGGCACGGCCACCACCTTCGCCTTCTACCAGATCCTCACCCGCCGCCTGGCCGCGATAGACGACAGCCGGGTGACCATCCTTCACACCGGCTTCGCGGCCTCGATTGCCGCCTCGCTCGCGCAGCCCTTCGTCTTCATCGCGCCTAACCCCGAGCAATGGGTGTTTCTGGTGAGCGTCGGCCTGCTCGGCGGTGTCAGCCATGGGCTGCTGGTGCTGGCCTATGCCCGCGCGCCGGCGAGCCTGCTGGCGCCGCTTTCCTACACGCAGCTCATCTGGGCCTCGGTCGCCGGAGTCCTGGTCTTTTCGGACTGGCCGGACACGATCACGCTTCTGGGCGCCGCGATCATCGCGGCCGGGGGCGTTCTGACGGCTTTGCCGCAACGCAATAGAAACCGTACGGCAATCTGAAATCCACAAAGCTGCTTGCGTGGCCTCATGCCGAGGAGTAACCGAAAGCCCTGCGCTCGAAAGGGACCAGTCAAATTTCCATCATCGGCCTTTCGGAGGGTGAACGGGCACACCCCCGCGCGTCTCTAGACGCAGCATCCGTCCGCGACGCCTATCGTCGCTGGGCCGGGGTGTACGACCTTGTTTTTGGCGGAGTTTCCGCCTTCGGGCGCCGTAGCGCCGTGGCCGCCGTCAATCGCCTTTCGCAGACCGCCGGACGCCGCATCCTGGAAGTGGGCGTCGGCACCGGACTCGCCTTGCCGCATTACCGCCGAGACCTCGAGGTCGTCGGCATCGACCTCTCGCGCGAGATGCTCCTGAAGGCACAGCAGCGCGTGGAGCAGGAGCTGCTCACCGCCGTGCATGGCCTGGTCGAGATGGATGCCGAAAGCACCGCCTTCGCCGATGACAGCTTCGACATCGCGGTGGCCATGTTCACCGCCTCCGTCGTGCCCGACGCCAAGAAGCTCTTCGCCGAGATGTCGCGCGTGGTGCGGCCGGGTGGGCACCTGCTCTTCGTGAACCACTTCGCCGCCGATGCGGGCTTCCGCTGGTGGCTGGAACGCAGCACCGCGCCGCTCGCGCGGATCTTGGGCTGGCACCCGGATTTCAAGCTGGGCGACCTGCTGGATCGCGACTGCACCACCATCGAGCGGATGGAATCCTGCCCGCCCGTGGCGTTGTTCACGCTCGTCGAAGTGAAGAACTAAGCTTCACCCGATCGGACTGTACGAAGGTCCGCGCGATAAGGCCCCTGGCAGGGGCGACCCCCTGCCGCGCCGTCATCTCCAAAGCAGGTTCCGCGAAAGCTGGTCCACGGACTTCGCCGCCGCAACCGACAGGCTGCACCTGCAAAGTTGCCCGAGCACGACTCGCAGACATCGGGCTGGCGCGTGACCTAGTTCACAGGCGCCGGGTCTGCGTCGTGGCAGCGTGATCATGCTGGTGCTGTTAGGTGGAGCTCGGTTCATCATGTTCGGCATGGTGGAGGCGTCCGGTATCAAGATCCTGGCTACGGTCGACTATGCCGGGCAGCGCAACAACGTCCTCGTCGTTGCGATTGCCATCGGCTTCGGCCTAGTCCCAATCGTCTCGCCGAACTTCTTCCGCATCTTCCCCGATGTCCTGAAGCCGATCTTCGGAGACGGCATCATCCTGATCTCAATTGCGGCCGTCGCGCTGATCGCCTTCTTCGACCGGACCACCCGGGGAGAGGCCGAGGCGGACAGCCTCAACGCCGCACTCGCGGCCGAGCATGCCTGAGCCGGAGGGGGCGCGCCGGTTGGCGCGGCTTCCTCGAACGATGGATGAATAGCTGTTCATGTCTTCACTCAAGCAATAAAATCAATATCTTGTCGTTGTTCGCTTGTGCTTCACCGCCGCAAGTAAGAAGCTGTGGGAATGGCGACAGGCATGCGTATCAACGAGGACGAGGTGGTGGAGCTCGCGGAGATGTTCCGCCTGATGAGCGACCCCACCCGCCTCAAGATCATCCTCGCTTGCCTGGACCATCCCGTCTCCGTCGGCGCGACGGCGGAGATGCTCTCCATCTCGCCCAGCCTGGTCTCACACCACCTGCGGCTCCTGCGCGCGGCCCGGCTGCTGCAAGCCGATCGGCGCGGGCGGCAGGTCTTCTACATGGTCGGCGATCCGCATATCCGGTCCATGCTGACCGACATGGTCGACCATGTTGCCGAGGGCGGCGAGAGCGAGCTCATCGAAGCCGGCTGAATTCGCGGAAACATCCCAGTGCTGCGATGCCGCAAGGCTTGTGGCCCGCGTGGGCTAAGCCTATTGTCCGGCGGCGGTGCGGGGCCGGTCTTCCTAGGGGAAGCGTGGTCATGATGCGCTTGAAAAAGGCGGCCGACGTGGTTGCCGGGCGGCACCTTCCGGTCGTCGCCTCCTAGGTCTGAAGGCAGGGTGCGACGGGTGATCGGGCGTATCGGACGAATTCTCGGAATGTCGGCGCTGGCGATCGCGAGCACCGTTTTGGCCCGGATGGGTACAGCATTGGCGCAGGATGCTCCCATGGTCGGCGCTCCGCGCGCCTGGGCCATGGGCCTGCAGCCCGCGGGTGGCCCCATCAAGGAGGCCATTCACGACTTCAACACCTTGGTGTTCTGGCTGATGGTGGTGATCACGGTTCTCGTGGCCGCCCTGCTGGTCTGGTGCGTCTGGCGCTTCAGCGCCAAGCGTAACCCGGTGGCCTCGCAGAACAGCCACAACACGCCGCTGGAGATCGCCTGGACGGTCCTTCCGGTGCTGGTCCTGCTGGTCATCGCGATCCCCTCCTTCCGGCTGATCTACTACCAGGACCGCGCGCGTGACGCCGACATGACGATCAACGTCACGGCGCATCAGTGGTACTGGAGCTATCAGTTTCCCGACCATGGCAGCTTCACCTTCGACAGCCGTGCGGTCGCGGCCGAGGACATACGTCCCGGCCAGTTCCGCAACCTCGAAGTGGACGAGCCCTTGGTGATCCCCGTCGGCAGCTCGGTGCGGGTGCTGACCCATGGCACCGACGTGATCCACAGCTTCTTCGTGCCGAGCCTGGGCGTGCAGCGCTACGCAATTCCCGGCCGGACGATCGAGACCTGGTTCAAGGCCGATCGCGTCGGCACCTTCTACGGTCAGTGCAACCAGATCTGCGGGACCAACCATTGGTTGATGCCGATCGTGGTGAAGGCCGTGCCGCAGGCAGAATTCGAGGCCTGGGTGGCGAGCGCGCGGACGCGCTTCGCTTCCACGACGGACGGCAATGCTCCGGCCGTTGCCGCCGCCCCGGCGGCAGCCGAGCCCATTCAAATCGCTGCGGCCCGTCAGTGACGTTCCGCTCCCCCGTCAGCATGCCGGCATGCTGACGTTTCTGCTCTTCTAGACTGATCAGGAAAGGCGACCCCGGACATGGCATATTCTGCCGATGCGCATGGGCATGACGACCACGGCCACCACACCCCGAGCTTCGTGAATCGCTGGCTGTTCAGCACGAATCACAAGGATATCGGCACCCTCTACATCATCTTCTCGCTCTTCGCGGCAGTCATCGGCATCGGGCTCTCCTTCCTGATGCGGCTCGAGCTGCAGCAGCCGGGCATGCAGATCTTCTCCGACGGGCAGATGTGGAACGCCTTCGTCTCCGCCCACGGCCTGATCATGGTGTTCTTCGTGATCATG
>JAQGHY010000085.1 GCA_028291455.1 Rubritepida sp.
CAAGCAACGGAGTGCTGGTGCCGCCGGCGGGGAGCATCTGAAGCCGCACCGATTGCGAGGAGCACATCATGTCCATCGACACCCAGGAGAACGACACCCTGCGCTGGCAGGCCGTGCAGCAGCGCGACGGCGCGGCCGACGGGAGTTTCTTCTATGCCGTTCTGACCACGGGCGTGTATTGCCGCCCCTCCTGCGCATCCCGCCCGGCGCGGCGCGAGAACGTCTCCTTCCACCTCACCTGCGAGGCGGCGGAGCGCGCCGGCTACCGAGCCTGCAAGCGCTGCCGCCCGGACGGCGCGAGCCAGGCGGAGCGGCACGCCGCGGCGGTGGCCGAGGCGTGCGGGATCATCGAGGCGTCGGACGAGATGCCGGCGCTGGAAGTCCTCGCCGGCGCAGTCGGGCTCAGCCGCTTCCACTTCCATCGCATCTTCAAGCAGGCCACCGGCGTCACTCCGCGCGACTACGCCGCCGCCCGCCGCGCCGATCGCCTGCGCCAGAGCTTGGACGGTGCGGGCAGCGTGACGGCGGCTTTCCATGATGCCGGCTTCGGCTCCAACGGGCGCTTCTACGCCCAGGCCGGGGCGCTGCTCGGCATGCGTCCGGGCGAGTGGAAGGATGGCGGCCGCGACGCCGAGATCCGCTTCGCGCTCGGGCAGTGCTCGCTCGGCGCGGTGCTGGTGGCGGCGACGGAGAAGGGCATCTGCGCCATCCATTTCGGGGAGGAGCCGCAGGTGCTGCTCGACGCCCTGCAGGACCGTTTCCCCAAGGCGCGGCTGATCGGTGGCGATGCGGAGTTCGAGAAGCTGGTGGCGCAGGCGGTCGGCCTGGTGGAGCGCCCTCACGAAGCGGTCGCGCTGCCGCTCGACGTGCGCGGTACCGCCTTCCAGCAGCGCGTCTGGAAGGCACTGCGCGACATCCCCGCGGGGGAAACGGCGAGCTATGCCGAGGTGGCCGCCCGCATCGGCCAGCCCAGCGCGGTGCGCGCCGTAGCGACGGCTTGCGCCAGCAATGAGATCGCGGTGGCGATCCCGTGCCATCGCGTGGTGCGGAAGGGCGGCGCGCTGTCCGGCTATCGTTGGGGCGTGGAGCGCAAGCTGGCGCTGCTGACGCGGGAAGCCGCGCGATGAACCTGGCGGGGCTCGATTGGGCGCGGATCGGCGCGGAACTCGATGCCGAGGGCGCGGCAACGACGGGCGTGTTGCTGAGCCTCGAGCAATGCGCAGCGCTCACAGCGCTCTATGACGAAGAGGGGCGGTTCCGCAGCCGGGTGGTGATGGCCCGGCACGGCTATGGGCGCGGCGAGTACCAGTACTTCGCCAACCCGCTGCCGCCCGATGTTCTCGCGCTACGCGGCGCGCTCTATGCAGCTTTGGCGCCCATTGCCAATCGCTGGAACGCGGCCCTGGGCAACGCCGTGCGCTTCCCGCCGACGCATGCCGAATTCCTCGCGCGCTGCCACGCGGCGGGCCAGTTGAGGCCGACGCCACTGCTGCTGCGGTACGGCGCGGGCGACTACAACTGCCTGCATCAGGACCTCTACGGCGAGCACGTCTTCCCCTTGCAGGCGGCGTTCCTGCTCTCGGAGGCACAGCGCGATTTCACCGGCGGCGAATTCGTGCTGACGGAGCAGCGGCCGCGCATGCAGTCGCGGGTCAACGTGGTGCCGCTTCGCCAGGGCGAGGGCGTGATCTTCGCGGTGCATCAACGGCCGGTGCAGGGCACGCGCGGCGTCTACCGGGTGAATATGCGCCATGGCGTGAGCCGGCTGCGCGAGGGGCGGCGGCACACGCTCGGCATCATCCTGCACGACGCTGCATAGCGAACTAACGCAGAGCGCCGTACAGCACGAGCACCACGCCGCTCACCAGCATCAGCGCGCCGGTGATGTCCTTGTTCTTCAGCCGCTCGCCCAGGAAGAAGCGGCTGAAGAGCAGGGTGAAGATGATCTCGATCTGCCCGACCGATCGTACGAGCGGGACCGGTGCCAGCGCGAAGCCCACGAACCAGCAGCAGGAGCCGCAGGCGGAGAGCAGCCCCACCTGTACGGAGCTGCGCCAGCTGCGGAACACGGCCTGGACCTGCTTGCGGTCGGTCAGCACCAGCCAGCCGCCCTGCATCAGCGTCTGCAGCGTGTTCGTCACCACCACGGAGAAGAGCGCCTCCAGGATCGTGTCGGTGCCTTCGAGCTCGATATTCGCCTTCCGCACACTGATCGCGGTCAGCGCGAAGAAGAATCCGGCGCCGATGCCGTAGAGCGCGGCCGGCTGGGTGGTGGCGCGCAGGATGTCGGCAAAGCGCAGCCCCCGGCCCGCCAGCGAGAGATACATCACGCCGGTGACGCTGAGCCCGATTCCGGCCCAGGAAAGCGGCGCCAGCACCTCGCCCAGCAGCACCACGGAAATGATGGAGGCCTGCACCGCCTCGGTCTTTGAATAGGCCGTCCCCACAGCGAAGCCGCGTGGTCCGAAGGAGGCGATGAGGAGGTTGGTGCCGAAGATCTGCGCGAGCCCCGCCATCCCGCAAAGCGCCATGAACCAGAACGTGACGGGCCCGAAGCTGCCGCCCATGATCAGCCAGTAGACGCCGAGGATGATGAGCCCGAAGGGCACGCCGTAGAGGTATCGCACCACCGCCGCCGCATTGAGCGAAAGCTGACCCCGAAGCCGCTGCTGAAGCGCGGTGCGCCAGGACTGCAACGCCGCGGCGAAGAGTGTGATGAGAACCCAGAGCGGCAAGTGCGGAATCCCTTACATCAGGGGAGCTTACCTAACGCCGCGTGCGCCGCCAGCCGGGATCCTCGACGGCCAGATATGCGAGGCCCGAGCGGCGCAGCATGGCCGCGGCCTCCGCCTCTGCGGCAGCGACGATTTCGGCCTCGTCCAGATGCGCGACCTGGCGCGCTTCCATCAGGATCTCGCCGCCGATCACGACGTCGCGCACATCCGCGCCCGTGGCGAAGCAGACGACGCGCCACACCGGCATATTCGCCGGCGCCATATGTGGCGCGGTGAGATCCACGGTGATGAGATCCGCGCGCTTGCCGGGTTCCAGGCTGCCGATCTCGCGTTCCATGCCGATGACGCGGGCGGCGTCGATGGTGATCATCTCCAGCGCGCGGCCCGGCGGCAGGAGGGTGTCGTCGCGCGCCGCCTGTTGGGCGTAGCGCATCGCGGCGAAGGCGTGGCGGAAGAGGTCGCCGCTGCGGTCGGGCGCAGTGCCGTCGCTGCCGATGGCGACGTTCACCCCGGCATCGAGCAGTTTCACGACCGGGCAGAAGCCCTTCACGGCCGCCAGGGCCATCGGGTTGTGCACCACATGCGCGCCGGTCTTCACCAGCGTGGCGATATCGGCGTCCGTCAGGTCGGTGCAGTGGGAGAGGAAGGCGTCCGGTGCCAGCAGCCCGAACATGTCCTGCGTCACGGCGATGCTGCCGGCGCGATGCCCGTCCTGGTGGAAGATCGCCTTGAACTTCGTACCGAGCTCACGCATCGCGCGGCCCTGCGCCTTGATCTCGGCGACCTTCGCACGATCATGCGTGGCGTCGCGATACACCGGCATCATCGTGCAGAGGCGCATCCGCCCGCGATCGTGCAGCCGCTCGAACAGCAGGCCCATCGTTTCCAGCTGGTCCTCGAAGCGAATGGCGCGGGTGCTGCCGTCCTCCATCGTGTAATCCTGCGGGAAGGGCGGGCGGCGCGGGCCGACGGCCATGACCTCGCGAATGCCGATCTCGGCGATGGCACGGCCGCGGGCCTCGCCGGCGGCGGGCGTGTCCACCCGCATCACGCAATCGCCGCCGCCGAGGACGGAGACGCCGGTGGTGACGCCGGCCTTCAACCGCTCCAGCCCCGCGAGCCGGGCCTCGGCATACCAGAACTCGGCGGGAGAGGCGGAGCTGTAGATGACCCGGCAGGCTTCGCCCCAGGCGGCGAAGTCACCATTGCCGAGCGTCTTCACCAGCCCGTGGCCGGCATGGGCATGGGTGTCGATCAGGCCGGGCAGGACCGCCTTGCCGCGCGCGTCCAGCACGCGGTCCGGCTCGGGGAACTGCGCCTCGATCTCTGCACGCGGGCCGACGGCGAGGATGCGTCCGCCGCGCATGGCGACCGCGCCGTCGGGGATGACGCGGCGCCCGGCATCCAGCGTGATGACGGTGCCGCCGGAGACGAGGATCTCGCTCATGCCGGCGGGCTCAATGCTTCCAGGTGACGCTCTCCGGCGGCCCGGCCGTGGGGTCGGCCTCGATCATGTCGCCGTTCATCACGGATTTGCCGGTGAAGGCGAGAATGAAGCCCCAGTGAGAGACGACCAGCGTATGCGCCCAGTCGTCCAGCGCGGCCATTTCGGCGCGGAACAGCGCGGCGCGCTCCATCACCTGTTCCTTCGGCTCCTCGATGGCGGGCCACCACACCTCATCGATGGCGTGGAAGCCGAGGTCCGGCCAGTCCGTGCGCAGGCGGCTGATGGGCGAGCCGACGTCGCAGGCAAAGGCGTAGCGTTCGCGCACCGTGGGCGTGATGGTCAGCGGCAGGCCGAGCGCGCGAGCCACCGGTGTCGCCGTCTCGAGCGCGCGGGTGTAGGGCGAGACGATGATGCGGCGGATGTCGCGCTCGGCCAGCTCGGCGGCTGCCTTTTCCGCCTGCTGATGGCCGAGCGGCGTCAGTTTCGGGTCGATGATGCCTGGATCGCGGCGCGTGGCCGTGAAGAGCAGGTTGAATTCGCTCTGTCCGTGGCGAAGAAAGATCATGTTCGGAGGCGTAGCCGGAGCTTCCGGCCCGGGCAAGCCGGTGATTCCGGCGGTAGACGTTGCGGCGGGCCCATGCCGTGCTTAAGTAGAGACGTTCCTGGAGGTCCCAATGCAGGGCGGTTTCCCTATCGATCTGATTCTGTTTGCCATGGTTGCCGCGTTTCTGGTGCTGCGCTTGCGTAGCGTGCTGGGCAAGCGGCAGGGCTATGAGCGACCGCCTCAGGCCCCTGGCATGCCGGAAGCCCGGGCCGCCCGCGTCGAAGGCGTGGCGGAGGAAATCGCGCCGGCCCGCACCAGCGGCGTTCGCCGGATCCTGCCCTCCGCCTCGAGCCCCGCCGGCCTCGGCCTGACGCGGATCGCGGCGCTGGACCCGAGCTTCGAGCCGAATGCCTTCCTGGACGGGGCCGAGGGCGCCTTCCGCATGATCGTGGCTGCCTTCACCCAGGGCGACCGGCAGACCCTGCGCGCGCTGCTCTCCGACGAGACCTATTCCGGCTTCGAGCAGGCTGTCGCCGGCCGCGAGGAGGCGGGCGAGACGCAGCGCACGGAAATCCGTGCCCTGCACGAGATGGCCATCGAAGGCGCCGAACTGCGCGAGAGCGTGGCGGACGTGACCGTGCGCTTCGTGTCCGACCAGGTGAACATGACCAGCCGCGGCACCGAGATCACCGCCGGTTCGGACGCGATCACCGAGGTCATCGATATCTGGACCTTCCAGCGCGACGTCGGCGCCAAGGATCCGACCTGGAAGCTCACGGCGACGCGCAGCGGCTGAAGCGGCGCTACTTCTCGGCCTTCTCGTGCATCCGCAGATGCGTCGAGAGGGCCTCGATGATCCCCATCATCTTCAGGATTTCCTGCTCTCGCAGAGAGTCGATCTTGGCGTGCAGCGCCTCGATCTCGAGCTCAGCCTTCACGTTGATGCGGTAGTCGAATTCGGCGTTGCGCCGGTCGACCTCCGATTGCCGGTTCTGGCTCATCATGATGAAGGGCGCCGTGTAGGCCGCCTGGAATGAGAGGGCGAGGTTCAGCAGGATGAACGGGTACGGGTCCCAGTGCTGCGCGAAGGCGACGACGTTCAGCACGATCCAGACCGCGAGCATTGAGCTCTGGATGATGATGAAGCGCCAAGACCCGACGGTTTCCGCCACCCAATCCGCGACGCGCTGACCGGCATCCGGCGGCGGCGGCGCGGCATTCCGCGCGGGCCGCTCGGCACGCAGCTTGAGCAGCTCCGCCTTTTCCTCGTCGGTGATCCTGAAGCGTGACATCGCGCGGCCTTGAAACGTTTCGGGTACGGTACACCGGATGGTCAGGAAGCCCCCTTCCCAATTCGGCCGTGAAACGGCCGCGCGCGGCGACCGACCATCTAGCTTTGCGCAACAATCCTGAGGCGCGAAGGCAAGGCGGCGGAGCCGCCGCCCGCCGTTTGAGGGCATCAGCTAATTTTGCTTATGCTCGATCAGTTCTTTGCGGATTTTGCGGCCGCGCTGGATGCGGTCCACGATGAAATCCTCGTCGCCCCAGCGGATCGCGCGGCCGAAGGCCTGGGCATCCTCGGTAAACCGGGCCAGCATCTCCAGCACCGCGGGGCGGTTGTTCAGGAAGACGTCGCGCCACATCGCCACGTCGCTGCCGGCGATGCGCGTGAAGTCCCGAAAGCCGGAGGCCGCGAACTTCAGCACGCTCTCGCGCGTCTCTTCCGAGAGATCGTCCGCCGTGCCGCAGATGGTGAAGGCGATGAGGTGCGGCAAGTGCGAGACGATGGCCACGACCTTGTCATGCGTCGCCGCGTCCATGGTCTCGATCATCGAGCCGCAGCGCCGCCACATCTCGCGCACGCGCTCGACGGCCGCGGGGTCGGTTCCCTCGGGCGGGGTGAGGATGGTGTAGCGGCCCTCGAACAGTGTCGCGAAGCCGGAATCAGGGCCGGAATATTCGGTGCCCGCCATGGGATGCGCCGGCACCAGCTGCACGCCCTCGGGCAGCAGCGGCTGCAGGTCGCGCAGAACGGAACCCTTGGTCGAGCCGACATCGCTGAGGATGGCGCCTGGCATCAGGTGCGGCGCGATCTGGGCCATCACCTCGGCATAGGCGCCGACGGGAACGCAGAGGATCACCATGTCGGCGCCCTCGACAGCTTTGGCCGGGTCTTCCTCGACACGATCGGCGAAGCCCAGTTCCCGCACGCGGTCGATGGTCTTGCCGGTGCGTGCGCTGACCACGACCTCGCGCGCGATATCGCCGTTCTCCCGCGCGCGGCGGGCGATGGAACCGCCTATGAGACCTGCGCCGATGAGGCAGAGGCGATTGAAGAGAGGTTCAGTCACCGTGCGGCGGCCTCGCCATCGTGGGCGTTAACCATCCTTCATGAAGGCGGTCAGCGCCTCCGCCACCAGGGTGCATTCTTCGCCCGTACCGACCGTGATGCGCAGGCACTGGCCCAGGCCGTAGGCACCCATGGCGCGCACGATCAACCCGCGCGCGCGCAGATCGGCGTCGGCCGCCTTGGCGCGCTCGGCCGTGGTAAAATCGGCCAGAATGAAGTTGCCGTGGCTCGGCCAGACCTTGATGCCGGCGGCTTCCAGCGCCGCCACCAGCTTGCCGCGCCATTCGAGGTTGTGGGCGATGGCCTTCTCGACCCAGCCCGCCTCGCCCAGCGCCGCGACGCCGGCCGCGATGGCAGGCGCATTCACGTTGAACGGCCCGCGGATGCGGCCCAGCACGTCCATCACCGAAGCCGGCATATAGGCCCAACCCAAGCGCACACCGCCGAGGCCGAAGATCTTGCTGAAGGTGCGCGTCATCACCGTGTTGTCGCCGGCATCCACCAGCGCATTGCCGGGATCGAAACCGGGCTCGGTGACGTATTCGGCATAGGCGGCGTCGATCACCAGAAGGATGTCGTCGCGCAGCCCCGCGCGCAGGCGGCGCACCTCGCTGCTGGGCACCAGCGAGCCGGTCGGGTTGTTCGGATTGGCCAGGCAGACGATGCGCGTGCGCGGGCCAACGGCGGCGAGGATGCCGTCCACATCGGCCGTCAGATTCTTCTCCGCCACCTTGATGACGGTGCTGCCGGCATAGCGGCCGGTCAGGTCGTACATCACGAAGCCATGGGCGGACATGATGAGCTCGGTGCCCTCGCCGCCATAGGCGAGGATCAGATAGGCCAGCAGCTCGTCCGAACCGTTGCCGCAGAGGATCTTGGCGGGGTCCAGGCCAAAGCGCGTGCCGATCGCCTCGCGCAGCTTGGTCGCGTTGCCGTCGGGGTAGCGGTGCAGCTCGCCGGCGATGGCGGCATAGGCGGCCTGGGCGGCTGGCGGCGGCCCGAAGGCGCCCTCGTTGCTGCTCAGCTTGATGATGCGGTTGACGCCCGTGATCTTCGACTCGCCGCCGACATAGGGCTCGATCAAGAGGATGGATGGGCGGGGGTGAAGGGCGTTCATGACTTCGCTCCTCGTTCGGGGATGGCGTAGCGGCCGAGGATGGTGGCGCCAGCCGGCGGCGCGTCGGTTGTCTCGATCAGCGCGCGGGTGAAGCCTTCCTCGCGCCGCATTATGAGCACCCGTGCCGAGCCCGAAAGGGCCGCGAGCGCGGAACGGCTGGGCTCGCCCTCGACTTCCAGGCGCATCAGCGTGGCGTCGCTGCCGGAGGAATCCGCGGGTTGGAGGCTGATCACGGCGGCTTCAAGCGGCGGCTCGCGCTCGCTCAGGAAGGGCAGCCGGGCGATGACGGAGAGGTGCTGGGCGTCGAAGCGCGTCCACCACTCCTCGGCCCGGTTGTCGCTTTCACGCGGCCAGGGCAGCACGGCGATGGTGGCGTCCCGCGCGCCAAGGGCGGCCAGCGCCGCGGCATGGGAGGGGTGCTGCCGTTGCGGCGTGGCGACGCCGAAATGCTCGGCGGCCAGGCGCGCCAGGTTCGGGTCGGTGGGCAGGGCGACGCTGAAATTGCCCTGCTGGGCGACGGAGCTGGCGAAGACCTCGCGCCAAAGACGCACCAGGGCCGCCCGAGGGAGCGGTCCGTCGTGGCGGGCGAGGAGCCGGCGCAGGATCGCGGCCTCGCGGCCCGGCCGCAGCACGGTTCCGGCGGGCTTGCTGCCGCTTGAGCTGAGCCGGTGCACCACCTGGGCGCGGCGGATCAGCAGGTCCTGCATGGCGTCGTCGAGCGAGTCGATCTCGGCACGCAGGGCATCAAGGGCTTCGCTGGTGGTGGGAGCATCGGACATGAGTAAAGAGGCATAGCCGTGCGGGAGCGTAACGCCAAGTTGCCTTGACGCGCGTGAGGCATGCCGAGTTCCATCCCTCGCGCTCAACACGCTTGGGGCCGCGAAGTTGCGGCATGGCAGGGCAGGCCTTATCTCTGCGCGACCATGAACCAGGTCGCGCCCTTTCCGGTCGTCGAACATCAGCGCGCCGTGCTGCCTGAAGGGCTGATGCTCGACTGCGGCACCGTGATCCGCCCGCTCGCCGTTGCCTACCGGACCTACGGCACGCTGAACGCGGCCAAGACCAACGCCATCCTCGTCACCCACGCCCTCACCGGCGACCAATACGTGGCCGAGCGTCAGCCCCTCACCGGCAAGGAGGGCTGGTGGGATGCGATCATCGGCCCCGGCAAGCCGGTGGATACCGGCCGTTTCTTCGTCATCTGCACCAATGTCCTCGGCGGCTGCATGGGCTCGACCGGCCCCAGCGAGGAGATGACGGACGAGAACGGCATCCCTCAGGGGCGCCCCTGGGGCACCGATTTCCCCAGCATCACCATCCGCGACATGGTGCGCGCCCAGAAGCAGCTGACCGACCACCTCGGCATTGCGCGCCTGCTTGCCGTCATCGGCGGCTCCATGGGCGGGATGCAGGTGCTGGAATGGGCCGCGACCTATCCCGAGGCGGTCTATGCCGCCGCGCCCATCGCCACGGCCACACATCATTCCGCGCAGAACATTGCCTTCCACGAGGTCGGCCGGGCCGCCATTCATTCCGACCCCGATTGGAAGTCCGGCCGCTATTGGGAGGATGGGCGCATCCCTGCGCAGGGCCTCTCGGTCGCCCGCATGGTCGCGCACATCACCTATCTTTCGGAAGCGGCGCTGACGCGGAAGTTCGGACGCAAGCTGCAAGGCACCTCGGCGCTGACCTTCCTGGAGGACGTGTTCCAGGTGCAGAGCTACCTGCGCCACCAGGGCAGCACCTTTGTCCGCCGCTTCGACGCGAACAGCTACCTCACCATCACCCGCGCGATGGACTACTTCGACCTCGCGAACGAGCACGGCAGCGTCGCCGCCGCTTTCCGCAACACGCCGACGCGCTTCTTCGTGGCGAGCTTCTCCTCGGACTGGCTGTTCCCGACCAGCGAAAGCCGCGCTTTGGTGCGTGCGCTGAACACGGCCGCCGCCCGCGTCAGCTTCGTCGAGATCACCACCGACAAGGGGCACGACGCCTTTCTTCTGGACGAGCCGGAATTCCATCGCGCGCTCGGCGGCTTCCTGGCCGGCGCGGCACGGGCGCTGGACGTATGATCCGAGTAGGGGCGTGAAGATGCAGAAGGCCCCGGTCCAGTTCGTCGCGAAGAACATGCGGCTGGACCTCCGCCTCATCGCCGAGATGATCCCGCCCGGCGTGCGCGTGCTCGACATCGGCTGCGGCGACGGCGCGCTGATGGCGCATCTGGCGGCCGAGAAGCAGGTGGATGCCCGCGGCATCGAGATCGACATGCAGGCGGCGACGGAAGCGGTCTCGCACGGTCTCGCCGTCATCCACGGCGATGCCGATAACGACCTCGCCTTCTATCCCGACGGCGCCTTCGACTATGTGGTGCTGAGCCGCACGCTGCAGGCTGTGGAACGCCCGCGCGAAGTGCTGCGCCAGATGCTGCGCATCGGCCGGCACGCCATCGTGAGCTTCCCGAATTTCGGCCATTGGCAGATGCGCGTGAAGCTGCTGCTGGACGGCCGGATGCCGGATACCGAGACCTGGTCCCGCCCCTGGTACGAGACGCCGAACATCCACCCCTGCACCATCCGCGATTTCTTCGCGCTGGCGGAGATGGAGAACTACGTCATCGAGCGCTGGCTCGCCGTGGATGAGCGCGGATTGAAGGGGCCGTGGCGGCGCTCCGTGCGTCTCGCGAACATTTTCGGGCAGCAGGCGCTGTTTCAATTGCGGCGGAAGTAACGCGGTTCTGCTGGCCTCAACCCACGATATTTGCTACACTTTTCGGGCGCCGTCTTTATTGCGGCGCAGCAAAAAATCTTCCGGGGGAGCAGGCGAATGTCGCGATTGGCGTTGGTGACGGGTGGTCAGCGTGGCATCGGTGCTGCGATCAGCGAGGGTCTTCTTGCGGCCGGGCGCCGCGTCATCGCCAATTACGCTGGGAATGACGCCGCGGCGCAGGCTTTCACCGAGCGTACGGGTATTCCCTGCGTCAAGTTTGACGTCTCGGATCTGGAGCAATGCATGGCGGCGGTGGCGAAGATCACGGCCGAGCACGGGCCGATCGAGATTCTCGTGAACAATGCCGGCATCACGCGCGATTCCATGATGCGCAAGCTGGACCGGCAGATGTGGGACGACGTGATCAATACGAATCTCGGCTCCTGCTTCAACACCTGCAAGGCGGTCTGGGATTCCATGAGTGCCGCGAAGTTCGGCCGGATCGTGAATATCGGCTCGATCAACGGCCAGGCGGGGCAGCTCGGCCAGGTGAACTACGCGGCGGCGAAGTCCGGCATCCACGGCTTCACCAAGGCGCTGGCCCAGGAAGGCGCGCGCAACCAGATCACGGTCAACGCCATCGCGCCCGGCTATGTGGATACCGAGATGGTGCGCGCCGTGCCGCCGGACGTGCTGGAGAAGATCATCGCCCGTATCCCGCGCGGACGGCTCGGCACCGCGCAGGATATCGCGCGGGGCGTGGTGTTCCTGACGGCGGACGAGGCGGACTTCATCACGGGATCGACGCTGTCGATCAACGGCGGGCAGCATATGTACTGAGGCGGCCCTTCTCCATCCCGAGCAGGTGTTGTTTCGCCGCGAGGCCGCCGGCGAAGCCCGTCAGCCCGCCGGTCGATCCGATCACCCGATGGCAGGGCGCGATGATGGAGATCGGGTTCCTGCCGTTCGCCGCGCCCACCGCCCGGAAGGCGGATGGCTTGCCGATCTGCCGGGCGATTTCGCCGTAGCTGCGGGTCTCGCCGAAGGGGATGGTGAGCAGTGCCGTCCAGACGCTTTTCTGGAACTCCGTTCCCTGGAAATCGAGGGGGACGGTGAAGGCCTCCAGCTCGCCGGCGAAGTAGGCGCGCAGCTGGCGCTCGGCTTCGGCCAGAAGGGGATTGGCGGTGTCCTCGGTGAGCGGGCTGAGGCGCACGCGGCGCGGGTCGTCGTTTTCCCACAGGATCGCCGCAAGGCCGTGGTCGCTCGCGACGAGCTTCAGCTGGCCGACGGGGGAGTCGATGGTCTTGTGGACGTAGCGCATGTGCTTGGCGTTCAGATGATGTTGCCGCGCAGGAAACCCAGGGCGGGCAACGGGGTCCACTTCCGGGGCAGGTCCGACCGCCGGATCGGCGCGACCGAGTAGTGCGGAACCGGCTGTTCGGAGCGGCGCAGGAAATCCTCATAGGCGCGGACCTGTTGTGCCCGCCAGGCCCGGTCCTCCAGGGCCGCGGTGCGGCTCCGGAAGATCTCAGCCACGCGGTTGGCGCGCCCGACCGTCGCCACCACCGCCCATAACGTGTCTTCGTCACCCCGAGGGAGCGCCGCGATATCCCGCATGGCTACAGTGAAGAGAGTTTGGGCGCGCCGGGTCAAGAGGATCATGCGGTGACCGCGAGTATCCGCGCCGGACAGGCTTGGCGGAAAGCTTCAGCTTTCCGAAGCCAAGCGCTTGGAGCGCACGCCCGGCGTCTGAGGGTCAAAAAAGAAGGCGCCGGAGGTTACCCCCCGGCGCCTGATCATTCCCGAAACGCCACTGCCCAAGTCCAGCGTCGCGCTCCGAGTATCGTTTGAGGCCGACGAAAAAACTTACCCCAGGCGCTCGCCGTGCTGCGTAACGTCCAGGCCCTCGCGTTCCTCTTCCTCGCTGACGCGCAGGCCGATGATGCCGTCCACGATCTTCAGCAGGATCGCGGTGCCGATCGCGCTGAAGAGGAAGACCGCCGCCACCGCGTAGCACTGGATGATCAGCTGCGCCGTGGAGCCCGAGATACCCTCCGGTGCCGCCGTCGTGGCCGAAAGCGGGCCGTAGGCCAGCACGCCCGTCAGCAACGCGCCGAGGATGCCGCAGATGCCGTGCACGCCGAAGGCGTCCAGGCTGTCGTCGTAGCCGAGCCAATGCTTGAGCGCGGTCGCGCCCCAGAAGCCGGCCAGGCCAGCGGCCACACCGAGGATGATCGAAGCGCCCGGCAGCACGAAGCCCGCCGCCGGGGTGATGGCGACGAGACCGGCCACCGCGCCCGAAATGACGCCAAGGACGGAAGGCTTACCCTTGATCGCCCACTCCGCGATCATCCAGGTGATCGCCGCGGCGGCTGCCGCCGTGTTGGTGACCAGGAAGGCCATGCCCGCACGGCCACCGGCCGCACCGGCCGAACCGGCGTTGAAGCCGAACCAGCCCACCCAGAGGAGCGAGGCGCCGATAACGGCGAAGGCGAGGTTGTAAGGCGAGAAGTTCTCGGTCCCGTAGCCCGTGCGCTTGCCGAGGATCAGCGCGCCGACGAGGCCCGCCACGCCGGCATTGATGTGCACCACCGTGCCGCCCGCGAAGTCGAGCGCGCCCAGGGCGAAGATCCAGCCGTTCGGATGCCAGACCCAATGCGCGATCGTCGAGTAGATCAGCAGCGACCAGAGCACGACGAAGACCAGCAGCGCCGAGAACTTGATGCGGTCGGCCAACGCGCCGGTGATCAGGGCCGCGGTGATGATCGCGAAGGTCATCTGGAAGACGACGAAGACGCTTTCGGGGATGGTGAAGGCCACGGCCGCGTCGCCGGTGCCCAGCGTGAAGGGCTTGTCCCAGTTCTCGGCGATGCCGCTCAGCATCAGGCGGGAGAAGTCGCCCATATAGGCGCCGCCCTCACCGAAGGCGAGGCTGTAGCCCAGCACGATCCAGACGATGGAGACCACCGCGGTGATGGTGAAGGACTGCGCCAGGGTGGAAAGCACGTTCTTCTTGCGGACCATGCCCGCGTAGAAGAGCGCGAGGCCGGGGACGGTCATCATCAGCACGATGGCCGTGGAGATCAGCATCCAGGCGGTGTCGCCCGTATCCACCTTCGCGTCCTGCGCGAAGGCCGGCAACGCCGACAGGGCGAGCAGCGGGGCAGCCGCGAGGGCGCCGCGCATCCAGGATTTCATGTTCGTTATTCTCCCAAGGGTCGCGCGCAGCCGGGCGCCATGATGTTGTGTGGAGGTCACAGCGCCGCTCCGTCGGTCTCGCCCGTACGGATGCGCAGGGCGCGATCGAGATCGAGCACGAAGATCTTGCCGTCGCCGATCTTGCCGGTGCGGGCTGCGGCTGCGATCGCCTCGACCACCGCATCCACCATCTCGGAGGCCACGGCGACCTCGATCTTGAGCTTCGGCAGGAAGCTCACCTGGTACTCGGCACCCCGGTAGATTTCGGTCTGGCCCTTCTGGCGGCCGAACCCCTTCACTTCCGTAACCGTAAGCCCCTGGACGCCGAGCGGGGTGAGCGCATCGCGCACCTCGTCCAGCTTGAAGGGCTTGATGATCGCCATAACGAGCTTCATCCGCCTGCCTCTCTCCCGATTCCGCCGACGGGAAACCGCCGGTCCATAAAGAAGTTATTCAAGACTCGTGCCAACGCAAAAAGCCAGGGCGCACCGTGGCTTGCATGCGGATGTGCCTGATTTGCGGGCAGGCGCGCGGGCGCTTCGGCGCCAAGATCATCCTGTCCGGACGATGACGGCTGCTGCATGTGCGCGGAATGGCCTAAGCTCACTCCATGAGTTCCCTTCTCGCCAACATGCCTGTTCCTCTATCGGTCGCCGTCGCGATCATCGGTGCCGGACCGGTCGGCGCCACGCTGGCCGCCGCGCTGGCCGCCCGTGGCGTGCCGACCGCCGTCATCGACGCGGCGCCACTGCCGCCCATGGAGCTCTCCGGCTTCGACGGCCGGGCCTATGCCATCGCGCTGGCCTCCAAGCGCCTGCTCGAAGCCGCCGGTATCTGGGAGCGGCTGCCGACCACGCCCTGTCCCATCGAGGGCATCAAGGTCGCCGATGGCCGCGTCGGCGAGGCGCCCTCGTCCCTCCATCTCGACTTCGCCTCGCATGAGGTGGCGGACGAGCCCTTCGGCTGGATGGTGGAGGCCCGGGCGCTGCGGGTGGCGCTGAACGCCCGTCTGCCGCATCTGGAGCACCTGCACGCCTTCGCGCCCATGACCGCCACGGTGGCCCGCGCGGCCGGCGGCGTCACGGTGACGCTGGCCGACGGGCGGGTGATCCTGGCTCAGCTCGTCATCGGCGCCGAGGGGCGGAACAGCCCGCTGCGCCAGGCGGCCGGGATCGGCACGGCGCGGCATGATTACGGCCAGATCGGCATGGTCGGCGCCTTCGCGCATGAGCTGCCGCACAACAACCGCGCGCTGGAGCTGTTTCTGCCCGCCGGGCCTTTCGCGCAATTGCCGCTGTCGGACCTCGGCAGCTTCGGCACCAGCACGCTGCCGCACGCCTCATCCTTTGTCTGGACCGAGCGGCGCGGCACGGCCCAGCGGCTGTTGGCGCTGCCGGATGCGGATTTCGCGCGGGAGCTGCGCCGGCGGATTGGCGGGCATCTCGGCGCGATCGAGCCGATCGGCCGCCGCTGGCATTACCCGCTGACGGCGATGCACGCGACGCGCTACGTCGCCGGACGGCTGGCACTCGTCGGCGATGCCGCGCACGGCATGCACCCGATCGCCGGGCAGGGGCTGAACATCGGCTTCCGCGACGTGACGGCGCTGACGGAGCTGGTGGCGAGGGCGCATGCGGCCGGCGAGGATGTCGGAAGCGCGGCGCTGCTGGCGCGGTATCAGGCGGCGCGGCGGCCGGATGCGCTGATGATGATCGGCGCCACGCATGTCCTGGAAAAGCTGTTCGGCAATGACATCGGACCGGTCCGGCTCGCGCGGCGCCTCGGCATTGCCGCAGTGAACCGTATCCCGGCGCTGAAGCGCGGCTTCGCCCGGCAGGCGATGGGGCTGCCGCTGCGGGGTTAGCGGGCTCTCGACGGTAGCGTAATCGCCCGGACCTCCCAGCGCAGCCGCAGCGGGTCCACCAGCGCCAGCGTCAGCTTCGCCGACCGATACGGCGCCCAGGGCGAGATCAGCGTGATCTCCCAAAGCCCGGCCTCGATCACCCGAATGCGGTCCAGCATCTCTCGCGCGGGCTGGCCGGGGCTGGCTAGGCGCTCGTTCAGCAGGGCGGCGAGCCCGCTTGGCGAGGCGAGGCGGTCCGTCATGTCGCGCGCCATGCCGGTGATGAAATCCGGCATGGGCCGCGCGTGATTGGCCTGCGCTCCCGCGACAAGTGCGGCCTCGAGGGCTGGCCGCAGCGACGCCCAGTCCATCTGGGAGGAAAGTGCCTCCGCATCGCCGCGCTGGATGGCGGATGCCACTTGCAGCGCGAAGGCGATGGGTGAGGCCAGATAGAGCACGACCAGCGCGCAGCCCATCAAGACAATGAGGCGCTTGAAGGATGGCGCGGCCCACACGGATGCGGGCCGGGAGCGCGCCGGGGCCCGGACTGCAGGCACCGGCTGCCGGGCGTCGAACTCCGCCCAGACGTCGTCCCAGGAGTTGGATGTTGTGGTGCCGCTCATCTGCCCCCCGATGTCCCGTGGGACAAAGGAAAAATCCCCAGACCGAGAACCGTCTCGGTTTTGGGATTATTGGGCGGTGTTTATGAGTGAGCCGTTAACGCCGTCGATTTTCTTGGACTGATGAGACGAGCCAGCTTTCCAGCTCCGCCAGGAGTTGAGCCAGGGCTGCCTGAATGCCCGCCGCCTGGGCGACCGGCGTGGCTTGTGCCGGAAGGGGCGCCGTCGCCTCCAGCCGCCGCTGGGCGAGGACACGCGGCTCGCCCAGGTTCTCGCCGTCCGCCAGGAGAAGCGCGGTCATTCCCGCACGCGCCTGGCCCGGCTCGGCCTGCAGCATGATCAGCTCCGCCTCCAGGATCAGCGAGGTGCGCAGCCGCGAGCCCGGCGCGGTGACCGCAGTGAACTGGCCGGAGGCGATCAGCCATTCCCGCATGGCGGCCTCGACCAGATCGGCCGGAGGTGCCAGCCATTCGTCGTAGAAGGCGATGTCCAGCGTCCCCTCCGGCGTCACCCGCCGGAGCCCGCGCGTCTCCATGCCCGGGCCGGAGCGCAGCGTCCGCAGCAGGATTGCCCCACGCGGCCCACCCGCGCGTGCCGTGGAAGCCGGCCTTTGCGGTGACAGGGCATAGCGCCGCGTCTCGAGGAAGGGCCGGCTCGGCAGGATCGAGCAGCCGCCCGCCAGCAGTGGCCCCGCCAGCAGTGGCACGGAGAGCAGGAAACGGCGCTTCATCGGGCGGCTCCATTCGGGGGTGGGGCGCCCAGGATCGCCTGGGAGGGCGAGCGCCGCAGCGCCTCGGTCGTCTCGCGCAGGTTCGACGTGGTGGCACGCAGGTCGCGTAGGACAGGAGCAAGATCGGCCTGGACATCGCTGGTCGTGCCGCGCGCCGCACGCAGCCCGGCCTCGATCGAGCGGACCGTGGCCGGAAGCTGCGCCGCAGCGCGCCGAAGGTCCTGGGCGGAGGCCGAGAGCGCCGTCAGTGCAGTGTGGACATCGGTGGAGTCGACGATGCCGCGAACCCCCGCGGACGCGGCGCGGAACTCGCCCACCGCGCCGGGAATGTCCGCAGCGCTGGCGATGCGCCGAAGGTCGCGGAGCAATCCCGCGGCTTCGGTGACGGTGTTCGCCAGCTCGGGCGATCTGGCCTGCTCGCGCAGCTCCGTCACCATGGCGGTGATATTGCCGAACAAGCCGGCGAAATCGATGTCCTGCAGCTGCCGCATGATCGACTCGGCGGCCGTCTGCACCTGGGCGACGGTAGAGGGCACCGCTGGGATCAGCGCATAGCGCGGCGTCCAGGGAACGCGCTGGGGCGGATTGCGCTCGGGGTCGACGAAATCGAGTTCCAGATAGGCGACGCCGGTGATGCCCTGGCTCGCCAGCCGCGCGCGCAGCCCCAGCGCTACGACATCCTGCGTCGAGGGAATATCGCCGGCCTTGTGCAGGTCTACCGCGAAGCGCACGACCACGAGCTGGAAAGCGCCGGCGAAGGCCTCACCCTCGGGCCGGCGGTATTCGGCCGAGGCGAGCTGGATGGCCGTCACCCGGCCCACCGAGACGCCGCGGTACCGCACGGCCGAGCCGATCTCCAGGCCCTGCACGCTCTCGCGGATATAGGTCTCGAAGATCGTGTCGCTGGAGCTCAGCCGGCTTGCCGACAGGAAGATGACGAAGGCCGCCAGCAGGCCGAAGCCCACAAGCACCATCAACCCGACCGAAACCTGGATTCTGCGAAAGCTCGCCATCCCCTACATCGCCTCCCGTCGGAAGAAGGCTCGCACCGTGGGGTGCTCGCTCTCGTCGCGCAGCTTCTTGGGATCGCCCTCGGCAATCATGCCCTGTGCGTCCTTGTCCAACATGATGCAGCGGTCCCCGATGGCCAGGATGGATTGCAATTCGTGCGTCACGACGACGAATGTGGTGCCGGTCTCGCGCGCCAGCGACATGATCAGCAGGTCGAGCCCGGCGGAGGTGATGGGGTCCAGTCCGGCCGAAGGCTCGTCCAGGAACAGGATTTCCGGGTCGAGCGCCATGGCCCGGGCGATGCCGGCGCGCTTGACCATGCCGCCGGAGATCTCGGCGGGCAAGCGCTCGGCCGCATCGCCGAGGCCGACCAGGCCGAGCTTGGCGCTGGCGACCAGGGCGCGCGCGGCCGCCGGCAGCCTGGTATGCGCCTCGATCGGCAGCTCGACATTCTCCGCCAAAGTCAGCGAGCCGAGCAGGGCGCCCGATTGCCACATGACGCCGATCCGCGTGAGCAGCCGGCGCTTGGCGTCGCCCTGCAGCTTCGCCCAATCGCCGTCGAGCACGGTGATGTCGCCCGCGCTGGGTGGCATCAGGCCGATGAGCAGCTTGAGCAGGGTGGATTTACCGCAGCCCGAGCCGCCGAGGATGACGAAGATCTCCCCGCGCCTGACGTCGAAGGTCACGTCCTTGAAGACGGTGCGGTGGCCGTAGCGCATCGCGGCCTCCTTCACCGAAACGACCGCTTCGCGCTGATCCGGGACCGGTTCGCCGGCCATCACCAGCCCAGCCGGAAGAAGAGGATGGCGAAGACGCCGTCGAGCAGCACCAGCGACACGATGCCGCCCACTACCGCGCCGGTCGCCGCATCGCCCACCGCGCGTGGCCCGCGCCCGGCCGAAAGGCCCGAGCGGCAGCCGACATAGCCGATGGCCAGCCCGAACACGGCCGCCTTCACGAGCCCACCGGCGAGATCCTCGACCGAAAGCCATTGCTGCAGCTGGTTCAGCACGGCAACGGGCGGGAAGCCCAGCATTGCCATGACGATGGACATGCCGATGAGGCCGGTGACGTTCATCACCATCGCCAGCGCCGGCATGACCAAGGTAGAGGCGAGGATGCGCGGGATCACCAGCCAGGCCATGGGATCGAGCCCCATGGTCTTCAGCGCATCCACCTCCTCGTTGACCCGCATGGTGCCGATCTCCGCCGCATAGGCCGAGCCGGTGCGGCCAGCGAGGATGACGCCGGCCAGTAGCGGGCCGAGCTCGCGGGTCAGCGAGATGCCCACGAGTTGGGGAATGAAGATCTCGGCCCCGAACTGGCGCATCGGCACCGAGGACTGAAAGGCCAGGATCACGCCGATCAGCGTGCCGAGCAGGATGCAGAGCGGGAAGGCCTGAGTGCCGGCCTCGTCCAGGTGGCGCAACACCTCGGCCCAGCGGAGCCGCCAGGGCCGGGGAACCAGGCGCAGGCCGGTGAGCACGGTTTCGCCGAGGAAGCCCAACCGTTCGAGGAAGCGCCGGAAGAGGTCGAGGGTCAGGCTGCCCAGTGCCGCGATGGGGCGCAGCTTGCGGCGGTGTTGGGAGGGCGGCTTGACGGTGCCGACGCCCTTGCGGAAACGGTCCAGTGCGCCGCGCGCGGTGGCATCCTCGGGCTCCTGCCACTCGGCGTCGGCCCCGGCCAGCGACACAAGCAGCGCCGCGCCGCCGGAATCAAGCGCGGTGACGCCGCGCGCATCCAGGGTGATGGCCTCGGCACCCTTGGCGGCCTGGTGAGTTTCCTCCCAGCGAGCCGCCGCGATCGTGCTGTCTAGCGGGCCTGAGAAGCGCAGACAGAGGCGGCCGGCTTCGGCCTCGGCCTGGAATTGATCAGATGGCATGCAGGCCGGACCATGCACGGCGGGAGTGGGCGGGTTCAAGTAACTTAATTGCGCGGAGGTGTCATAAGGGCATGCAACAATACGGCGGTAGCGGCAGCGACGTTGAGGCTTTCGACCAGGCCGGTGCCGGGCAGCGTCACCTTGGCTTCGCAAACCGCTAATATCTCTGGGGAAAGCCCGGTTTCCTCGTGGCCGAGGACGAGGGCGATGGGCTTGTTGCGCGGCAGCGTCTCCGGCGCCACGCCGCCTGTGGCGGCGGCGCCAACGATCAGCAGCTGGCCGGAAAGGCGGCGCAGGGTCTGCGCCAGATCGTCGGCTCGGTAGACGGCGAGGTGTTCGAGCCCCCCTTCGGAGGTACGGAAGGCGGCATCGGAGAGGTCGGCCTGGCGGGCATCGCCCGCGAGCAGCAGGGCCTTGGCGCCGAAGAAGGCCGCGCCGCGGGCGATCGCGCCGAGATTATGCGGATTGCCGATGCCGTCTAGCACCAGCAGCACAGGCGACCCGAAGAGCACGGCCGGCGGCGGGTTGGTGATGGGCAGAGCCCGGCGCGGATCGGTGATCGCGACGATGCCGCCGTGATGCTCGGTGCCGGCGATGCGCGCGAGCTCGTCGGCCAGGACTTCGCGATAGGCCTTCTGGTGGCGGGCAAGGTAGCGGCAAAGGGGCCCGGCCACCGGGCGGCGCTCGGCCAGGTAATGCAGGCGCTGCACGGCCTCGGGACGGCGCAGGAAGAGGGCGCGGACGGCGTTCGCCCCGCAGATGCGCTGCGGCTCTGGCCGGCGGGGCGGCGGCGACATGTCATACATTGGCGAGGGCCTGGAGCTGGTCGTGAAGTTGTTTCGATATCGAAATGCCATCGCGAACGGCGGTGGCGTTCAGGCCATCGCGCCTCGAGCCGGGCAGGCGGACGCCCTCATCGGCCAACATCGCCGCGACGAGGGTTTCCATACGGTCGAGGAAGGTGTCCTGCCCAGCGAGCCCGCCGGGGTCGATGGCGAGCAGCGCATGCCCCAGGCGCGGCGGGTTGGACGAGGGCGCGAAGAAGCTGTCCGCCTCGAAGCCGAAGGCCGCACCGCCGAGTGCAACGCAAAGAAGTTCGACGACCAGGGCCAGAGCCGCACCTTTGGTGCCGCCCATCGCCAGCATGGCGCCGCCCAGTGCGGCCTGGGGGTCGGTGGTGGGACGGCCTTGCTCGTCGAGCGCCCAGCCTTCGGGGATGGGGCGGCCTTCCTTGGCGGCGACCATGATCTTCCCCCGCGCCACTTCGGACAGCGCGAGGTCCACCACCATCGGCGCGGCGTCGCGGCGAGGAAAGGCGGCGGCGACGGGGTTGGTGCCGAGCAGCGGGCGGCGGCCGCCCGGGACGGGCATGGCATAGGGAGAGTTGGTGAAGGCCAGCGCGACCAGCCCCTGGCGTGCCAGGCGGCGCACCGGCAGCGCCATGGCGCCGGCGTGGTGGCTGTTGGTGATGGCGATGAAGGCGATGCCGTGGCTGCGGGCGCGCTGTGCGGCTTCGGCCTCGGCGAGGCGCAGGGCGGGATAGGCCAGGCCGTTCCCAGCATCGACGAGCGCCGTGCCGCCACGTTCGGCGATCACACGTGGGATCGCGGCGCCGTCGGCGCGACCCTCGGTGAGAAAGCCGGCGTACATCGCCACGCGGGAGAGCCCGTGCCCGCCCTGGCCCTCGGCTTCGGCGGCGACCAGCGCCTGGGCCGTGGCCTCGGCCATGTCTGGATTGGCCCCGGCTGCGCGAAGGGCGCGGGCGGCCAGTGATTCCGCCTCGGCGAGGCTCAGTCGTGGCGGCAGGTCGCTCATAGGCTGGGTTCAAGCCCGGATCGGAGGGCGGGGCAAGTTCCCCTGGCCGCGTCAGACGTCCGGGCGTATCCCCGCCTCCTGCACGAGGCGGCCCCAGCGGGTGACCTCGCCAGCGATGAAGCTCTGGGTGCGGTCGGCATCCCAGGCCAGCACGTCGAAACCGCCTTCCTCGGCACGGCGGCGGGCCTCGCCTTCGCGCAAGGCAAGCTGGGTGGCGCGGCCGATCTCGGCCAGGGCCGAGCGCGGAACGGCGGCGTTGGTGACCATCGCGGTCCAGCTGGTGATCTGCATCTCAGGCGCGCCGGCTTCCGCAACCGTGGGGATGTCGGGCACGAGCCGATGGCGCTCCGTGCCCGTAACCGCCAGGCCCCGAAGCGCGCCGGCCTCAAGCTGGGGCAGGCACTCCGGCAGGTTCGAGACGATGAAATGGAGGTTGCCCGCCATCAGGTCCGTGACTGAGGGCGCGCCTCCGCGATAGGGCACATGCGTGATGTTCCCGCCGCCGCCTGAGGCGCGGCGGAACAGCTCCAGTCCCAGATGCGGCGGGGTGCCGTTGCCGGAGGAGCCGCCATTCAGCACGCGGGTTCGCGCCTGGACCATCAGTTCCTGGAGCGTTCGAGCGGGATTGATCGGGTTCACGCAGACGACGAGGGGCAGGGAGCCCAGCAGGGAGATGGGTGTGAAGTCGCGCAACAGGTCGTAGGGCGACTGCGGGAAGAGGCTGACATTGACCGCATGGGCAAGGGTGATGGCGAGCAGCGTATGGCCGTCCGGTGGGGATTTCGCCGCGGCATCGGCGCCGATCATCGCGTTGCCGCCGGCGCGGTTCTCGACGACGACGGGCTTGCCCCAGATCTCGCCCAGCCGCTGTGCCACCAGCCGCGCCATGATGTCGGTGAGGCCGGCGGGGGTGAAGGGGACGATGTAGCGGACGGCGCGGTCGGGGAAGGTGGGTTGTGCGCGGGCTGCGGCGGATGGAAGCGCGAGCGGCAGGGCCAGTGCGTGGCGGCGGCGGATCAGCATGGCGGTTTCCTCCAGCACGCCCTCTGCGGGGCGCGTCTTTGTTCTTGTCCGCCAGCATAGCTGCCGGGCATCCCTAGTTGGCAAGCGCCGCCGGCTCTGGCGTGATGCTGGCAACAATGGAGACGCCAGAATGACCTCATCCTTTCCCATGCAGGACGCCACGCCAACCGAACTCGGGCTGGACCCCGCTCGGCTGGAGCTGATGTGCGAGCGCATCTCGGCCGATGTCGCCGCGGGGCATCATCCTGGTGCGCAGGTCGCGGTGGCGCGGCGCGGCCGGATCGCGCTGTTCCGCAGCTTTGGCGAGGCGCGCCAGGGCGTGGCAGCCGGGCCGGACACGCTCTGGCTGCTGTACTCCAACACCAAGGTCATCACGGCTACAGCGCTATGGGCGTTGGCCGAGGACGGCGCGCTGCGGCTGACGGACACCATCGCGCAGCACCTGCCCGGCTTCGAGGCGCATGGGAAAGGCGGCATCACCTTCATCGAATTGCTGACGCATCAGGCGGGCTTTCCGAGCGCGGAAGTGCCCTCCTCGGCCTGGGAGGATGCGGCGAAGCTGCGCGAGGTCGTCTGCGGCTTCACGCTCGAATGGAACCCGGGCAGCCGCGTCCGCTACCATCCGGCCGCGGCGCATTGGGTGGCTGCGGCGGTGATCCGCGCCGTCACGGGCGAGGATCACCGGGCCTATATCAGCCGCCGCATCATCGCGCCGCTCGGCATCGGCGAAGAGCTCTTCGTCGGCCTTCCGGCCGAGGTTCAGATGCGTGCCGCTGATATGCACGATGTGGACGGCTCGGTGCGGATGCCTGAGGGCAGCGCGGCCGGGCGGGCGGCTGGCATTCCCGGCGGCGGTGGCTACGGGACGGCGCGCGCGATGGCGGCGTTCTATCAGGCGCTGGTGAGCGGTGGGGCGCTGGCGGGGCAGCGGATCCTGTCGCCACGGATGATAGCCTATGCGGTACGGAACTACACGGGCGACCGGGTGGACGAGTACAACGAGATGCCGATGCATCGTGGCCTCGGACCGCATCTGCGCGGAGTGACGGCGGAGACACGGGGGCTAGGGGCGATCGCGTCTCCCGGCACCTTCGGGCATGGCGGGGTGGGGTCGTCCTATTGCTGGGCCGATCCGGAATCAGGCGTGTCCTTCGCCTTCCTCTCGAACACGCGTCAGACGAACGAGTTCCACTCGCCGCGAATGGATACGATCAGCACGCTGGCCCATACGGCCATTATTTCGTGAGAAGGCGCACCAGGCCGTCGAGCTGGTCGAGGTCCTTGTAGGAGAGCACGACCTGCCCGCCACGTGCGCCGTGGCGGATGGCTACCTTGAGGCCGAGACGCTCGGTGATCTGGCGTTCCAGGGCGCGGGTTTCGGCATCGCTGGTGGGTTGGCGCGGCGCGGGGCCGACATTCTTCGCGGCGGCCAGCGCCTCGGCCTGGCGGACGTTCAGGCCGCGATCCACCACCATCAGCGCCAGCGCGATGGGGTCCTTTGCGGTGAGCAGCGCACGCGCATGGCCGGCGGTCAGCGCGCCCTCGCGCAGCAACTCCCGCACACGGGGCGGCAGCTGCAGCAGGCGCAGCGTATTGGCGACATGTGGGCGGCTTTTGCCGACGGCGCGGGACAGCGCCTCCTGGGTCAGGCCGAACTGCTCGACGAGGCGGCCGTAGCCCTCCGCTTCCTCAAGGGCATTTAGATCCTGGCGCTGAAGGTTCTCCACGAGACCAGCGGCCATCGCCTCCCGGTCCGAGAATTCGCGGACCAGCGCCGGCACTTCGTGCAGTCCAGCGGCCTGGGCAGCCAGCCAGCGCCGCTCGCCGCCGATAATCTGGAAGCGGCTGGGCTGTCCCTTCATCGGACGCACAAGGATGGGCTGGAGCACGCCGTGCTCACGGATGGAGGAAGCGAGTTCCGCCAGCGCCGCTTCGTCCATCGCCTCGCGCGGCTGAAACGGGCCAGGCTCCATGGATCCGACCGGTAGGGTACGCAGGCCGGGTGCCGAGGGGCTGGCCGCCGCGGCGTCGCCAAGCAGTGCTGAAAGGCCACGGCCGAGGGCGGGGGGTTTGCTCATGGGGTGGCCTCCTTGGCCAGTTCGCGCAGCCGGGCGCGATGACGGCGAAGGAACTCGGCGGCCAAGCGGACATAGGCTTCGGCACCGAGCGAGCGCGGGTCGTAGAGGGTGACCGGGAGGCCGTGGGACGGGGCCTCGGAAATGCGGACGTTGCGCGGGATCACGGTGTCGTAGACCTGCGTCTTGAAGAACTCGCGTACATCCTTTTCCACCGCTTCGGAGAGGTTGTTGCGGCGGTCGAACATGGTCAGGACGATGCCATCCAGGCGGAGCGCCGGGTTGAAGCCGTTGCGGACGCGATCGAGCGTCTGGATGATCTGCGAGACGCCTTCGAGGGCGTAGAATTCGGCCTGGAGCGGGACCATCACGGATTCGGCGGCGACCAGCGCATTCAGCGTCAGCAGCCCCAGCGACGGCGGGCAATCGAGCAGCACCCACTCCACGCCCTTCAGAGCCGCGGCGCCCTGGGCCAGCGCCTCCCGAAGCCGGGTCTCGCGCCGGGTGAGGTCCACCATTTCCAATTCGCCGCCGGCAAGATTGGGATCAGCGGGCACGATCGACAGATTCGGAATGGCCGTGGGCCGCATGACCTCGGCCAGCGGGCGTCCATCCACCAGCATGGCGTAGCTGCCCGCCCCGCGGGATGCGCGAGCGATGCCGAGGCCGGTGGAGGCATTGCCCTGCGGGTCGAGGTCGATCAGCACCACCCGATGCCGCGCAGCTAAGGCGGCGGCCAGGTTCACGGCCGTCGTCGTCTTCCCGACCCCGCCTTTCTGGTTGGCGAGGGCAAGAATACGGAAGGTGGCAGGTTCATGCACCGGCAGGGCGGATCTCGCTGAGACGGAGGATGGTCGCTTGCGCGTCGGTACGGCTTTGGAACCGCTCCGTTTGCATAAACCAATGCGGCGCGGCTGCCGTCAACTCCGCATCCACTGTTTTGCCCTT
>JAQGHY010000113.1 GCA_028291455.1 Rubritepida sp.
CTCTAGCTAATCGAGACTGAGATCCAACGCGCTGACCGCCTCCCGACCCTGTCGGCGAATGGAGAGCTCCCTGGCGCAAAAGGCGTTGAGGAAACCTGGAGGCGGGTCAAAGCCCTGCGCCGGGATAGCACTAGAAGCCGACCGAGCGCGGATAGTGCTGCAGTATTTCTATGGCTGGAGCACTAGTGGACCCAGTTCAGCGGCAGATCTTCCACCTTCTTTAGCCAGACTGGGCGATAAGGCGAACCCGCTGGGGCCGGATGGCCGTCAAAGGATGTAGCGGAAACATTGCCATGAATGGTGGCTTCGTCTGTCCGAATCGCCGCAAGTGAAAAGTCGGCTTGCCGGATGTCCAGCCCAAAGACGGTCATTTGCCGGCCACTATAGTGGGTTGATTTGGCCGATCCTGTGACGTGTCTGCCGTTCACCTGATACTGGCCAGACCAATAAAATCTTGAATCTCCCCCGAATACACGACCAGCTTCGAGGATCAGGACGCCAGAAGAAGATTGTCCATCGATAAATTTTGGCTGGTCAACATCGCCTATATGAAGAATCCAGAAGCCTTCGATATTATGGCTCATCGTCGTCTCCTCTGATGAGGGGGCACACAGGGCGCATCCTCCTCCGAGGTCAATAGCTGCTCGGTTCTAGGACGAGCAGAGATCTCCCATCATTGCCGATATCCTTCCGGCGATTAGATGAATGCCGTCAGCGTTCAAGGACATGCACCGAGCAGGCCTCGATGACCGAGATGGAGCTTGACGCCGGCGCGCGAACATGTGGCGTCCTTAGAGCGTAGTGCGAGCTTTGGATCTGCTCCTCAAGGAGTCGGATGTGCTGGACCCTTGGACCAGGGTCAGAAAGCCGAGATCCCCCAGGCATGACCACTTCCGCAGGATGAACGCGCCGGACAGAAGGCTCAATCATCCTTTGCCGGGTTCCAAGTCCACCCGAAATGCTCCGCGTAGCCAGCATAGCTTGATCCGAAGGGAAGCCAGCGCCTGTCCGCTTCTGCGGCGCGGTACTCCCGCCATGCGCCTGCCTTAGACCTCTCACTCAATTCCGCCAGGAGGCAGCTGGAACGCCAAAGCGCGTGGTGTGAATCAGCTAGAAGTTTTGCGGACTGCAATGCAAGCTCCTGGGATCTTGCGAGCCGCGCCCGGCTGAACTGCAAGCTGCGGGCAAGCCAAGTCCCTGAGGCGAGGCGGGAAGCCCGTCCCGCTCCCCTTCCAGCAGCCAGGCTGCTTCCAGCAGCCAGGCTTGTCCCCGGGTCGGCTACGAAGGGGTACAGCATTCGATACCTCTATCGGTCTTGAAAACAGCGTCGGCGGGCAAACGCCGGCACGTTTTCATAGGGGTCAACTCAACGGCCTAGCAACTGGTTAGTCCGCGCGCGGTTGCAACATCACCTAGTTCTCTGCGGACCTTGGAGACCCACCCATGTTTGAGGCGTACAAATGCCCGGATGGCCAAACGGTGCTGTTCGGCTTCGACGAAGACACTTTATACGTCTCCGTGACCGCACCGAATAGCAGCCGTATTGGCAACTTCCATTTTGAATTAATCGACGAGCACGGGGAGCCCATCAGCGTGCTGGAGGACGCCGGCCAGTCGGCATCGCTGCGGCTGGCTGTGGCCGTGCTGGACGAGGCCTGGAATGGCCGAGGCATTGCCGAACGAGTGTCGCAGCTGGTGAGCGATGAGATGCACCTCCCTGCGGCTGTGGACGCCACGCTCAACCAGTAGAGCGGTTCACTGGTGCGCTGAAGACGTCAGATAAGGCTTGGCTGCGCCTGAGCTGGCGGTGCCTCGACAGCTTCCGGAGGATCTTGCCGCCGCCGCGCTAGACAACTGTCAGTGCCCCATCGGGCAACGGCCTGCATGTGCGCCGTCATCCAGAACTCCAGCTCCTCGGTCGTGGTGAGGATGGCGGGCATGGCCTTGGGGTGGATAGCCCCGACCTCTACGTTCGGATCCATGGTGAGGAAGGTGAACAAGTCTGCCGTGACCTCGCCCTCCTTCACCGCCCGCACAAAGGATGGTGGCTTTCTACGAGCCAATTATTGCGTGGTGCAGCCGCTAGCATGGCGGTGTCTTTAGCAGCCAGCCCCGGGAGCAGCTTCGTCGGCTGCAACATCGGCCACAAGTGCTCTGGCGAAGGTGAGAAGCACTCTGCGCCGACGGGCGTCGTCGATCGAAAGATAGACTTCCATCAACTCGACGAGGCCGCTGGTCGGCTCGCTGCCCGTCGAACGGGAATGTGAAGGGGAAGGCGCAGCCGGAGCGCTGCCGCCGCCGACTAATACTTCGGCGCTTACGCCAAGCGCTGCGGCGATATCCATCAACCTGTTGGCCGATATACGTGTGATGCCGTTCTCGTAACGGTGCAGCTGAGGGCCGGTTACGCCAACGAGCCCCGCCAGATGCTTCAGACTGTGGCCAGCCGTTCTGCGTAGTTTCCTGATGTGCTGGCCCACGCCTCGGTCTGGAGACGGGAACAATCGCGAGTTGAGGTGGTCTATCTCCGGTCCTTCAATAGAGGCCTCCTTCGATTCAGTAGATCCGGCATCTTCGGCTCGTAAGCTGTATTTCGTATTACTCAGCATTATTTATATCTCCAAAAAGAGATGCTTAATAAGCAAAGTTGATCAATGCGGCTGTCTGCGACCATGACCTGTCTGACACCGCTACGCTCTCAACAATCCGAGTGCGAAATGGATGCATAAAAATCGACATATTTTCCACCGAACCAGGGAAAATGCTTCGATTTCAAGCAAATGTAACTGTCGATTTCGGCCGCGGTAGCTCTTCAGATCCAACATGTGCTGGCTGTATTTGTGCTGATAGCGCATTTTTTCGCGATTACGGGCTGTTGCGGTTTTTCATGATCGAGATCGTCACGTTCTCATACCCGTAGGTCGCTTTTGACGATCTCAGCTCGCGCGATCTGCGCAGGGCGATCGCGATTGCCTTTCACGTCCCTCGCCGCCGGGTAGCGCGGAACTCCCACCAATGGAGAACATCATGAGCGACGCCCCTCAGTCGGAGACGGCTGTCCAGCCGACTGGCCTCCTGGCCAGCTTGGCTGGGCCAGCTGATCGTAACCATCGGCTCTATCGGCCTGACGGTCCTGATGATCGGCTCGCTGGTCTTTTTTCGCCATCCCAACGGAGAACCGAGACATGTTCAACATCGCCCTCGGCGCGGTGCTGGGCTGGACCACGGCCGTCGTCATCTACCACATCGGCAGCTCGGCTGGCTCCGCGGCAAAGGACGCCACCGCGACGCTGCTCGCCGGGCGGATCGGCCGATGAGCCTCCCCCTCCGCCTCGGCAGCCGGGGCGACGACGTGAAGCAGCTGCAGGCCGTGCTGGGCGCGACGCCTGACGGCTCCTACGGTGAGGTGACCCAGGCGGCCGTGCGGAGCTGGCCGCGGGCGAGGGGGCTGGCTCCGGATGGGGTGGTCGGTCCGGCTACATGGGCAGCAATGGAGGCTTCTTTGCAGGAAGCGCAAGGATGTCCCGCGCCCGATCTGCCCGAGGCGGTGATCGCGCTCCTGAAGAAGTCCGAGGGCTTCCGTGCGGCGCCCTATCTCTGCCTCGCCGGCATCGCGACCATGGGCTACGGCGCGACCTTCTATCTCGACGGCCGCAAGGTCACGCTGGCCGACATGTCGATCAGCGAGGCTGACGCGGCCGTGCTGTTGCCGAAGATGGCCAGTAAGTTCGCGGCCGACATTTTCAGCCCGGCCGGAGCAATCCGCGCCGGGCTTTTTGCGCTTGGATGACCAACGCGCCAGTCGGCTCAGCAAGGCCGCAGAGCCGTGTTGGTTCGCTTTCGGGGAGGAGCGGCCCTTTAGCCTTCTTCGCTGGCACCCGGTGGGGTCTGGTCGCTCGTGCTGCTCGCCGGCATTTCGATTTTCATGCGCCACTAGGATGCTGCCACTAGAGCGTATGCGAATGAAAATCACTCTTGGAGCGCTACCTCAGCCGCTAGTCCGGGTTTCACTCATCGGACGGCGATGGACGGCTGCAATGGACGATCTGGAAAGTATCTTCTCCGCGCAGGTTGAGGAACAAAGATGGCTTACATCCCGGCTGGGCCGTTGGATGTGCTCCAATTATTCTATTGTCGCATCCATGGTGCGCGGTGGCGCGATGGATTGGCACAAGGCAGCCGCTACACTGTCTGGCGCGGGGTATTATGACCACAACAGCAAATCACCGACTGGTGAGACGGCTGAAGAGACGTGGCGGCGGGTGGTTGAGCATGCCGAACGACGCGAAAGGCGAACGAAATCTTAGCTTTGGTGGGGCCGCAAACCGCGCAGCTTGAGCCGCAGCGTGGCGAGCCTCGCGCTTTCAACATTACAGCCGCTTGCGGACCTTACCCGCTCGCTCCCGCCGAAGCGCGTTAGTACGCTTCCAAGTCTCCTCGGCTGCGCTCGCATCTGGGATCTGACCGCCCGCCACCCGCAAGCCCTTTAATCCGAACGCAGCGGCCGCGCTGTTCCAGTTCATGGTCCCCTTGCGCAACAGTGCCTCCACCTGGTCGTGGTGGTCGGCCATCCATGCGCCAAGGGAGGAATCGTGCCGGCGCGCCTCCATCTGCCGCTCGATCTCTTCCGCGAACCGTTTCTGCAGATCATCGCGCATCGGGGGCGTCCTCGCTGTATCGGATTCAACGACACGGCGGCGGACCGGTTGCAGAGCCCACATCCTGCCCTCGAAACCGAGTGTAGCGCTCGGCTGAAGAGATCCTTGCCTAATGCCTTTCGTCCAATCTTACGCATGGAGTAGCGGCAGTAGGATAGATGGAGCCGGCGCATCAGGAGAGGCCTGCTAGGAACCAGGCCCAAGCAAAGATCGCATAGTGTCAAAAAGAACGTTGAACCTGTAGGGCTTCGTTAGGGCAGGCCAGCAGTCGGTTCCACGACGAGCTTTCTGATCACCGTATCCCGAGGTGACGATAAGCGGAATTTGGCGACGACGAAGGATATCGATGACGGGGAAAATCAACTCCCCATTAAGATTCATATCGAGCAGCGCTATGTCGACGGCCTCGGTTTCGGCCTTCGCTATGACCTCTCTCAGCCGCGAGAAAGGCCCGATGACCTTGCACCCGAGATCTAATAAACCGAGCTCTAAGTCGATCGCGGTGAGAAACTCATCTTCAGCGATCAGCACTCGTACATCTACAAGGTCCGGTTTCATGCACGTCTGCTCCAGATCCGCTTGCGAGCGGCACAGAATTGCAACGCCTAACTCGATCCGCGGTTAGCATGATCAAATTCTCCGCTGTGAATGCTTCGCCAGCTGGCCTGATGAGCTGATCGACCAGCCGATTGCCGCATGCCTCGCGATCTCTACCTTGCTGCCGAAGCACCGAGCAGCAGCGGGCTTCGCCTGAAGAAGCGCGCCCTTGATGGGCAGCTCCATCACGTTGTTTGCGGGCTTACCGCAGCATCGTGCGAGGAAGGATAGCTCTGCATCTGGTGCCTTGCTGCGGCAGGCTGCGACAAATTTGCAATCTCTATTTTCATATACGCAGCCAAGCCGAGGTCCGCTCCGCTGCCCGCGCCATGCGCGACGGCTTGGGCAACCTCAGCGAGGTTCAGGCGCAGCTGCCGGAATTGTTTCAAGCGTCGCTTCAATTTTGGTCAGCGCACGCTCCCAAGCCACGCGGCTGCTTTTCCCTACGGCGTGCGCCTGCTCCGCACGCAGGAGCATCCGATCCAAAACCTCGCGTAAGCCGGGGGGGGAAATGACCGCGGCCTTCGTCAAAAGGGGTAGGACAGCGCCCAACAGAAGTGCCGAGGAGATCGCCTCACCTTCAACGGTGTCGAGGCGTTTCTCTAAAGTGTCGACCACGTCCTCCAGGCCGGCAATCCTCTGCTCCAATTCTTCAACTCTATCGTACTTGCGCGCCACTGGTCCCTCCAGCCTCCTATTCACGGACCTCATGGTGGAGCCACAGCAAGGGAAAAGTCACGTCCTTCCGAGCGAAGGGCGGGGCGCCTGATGCATCGCACCGCGCAACCCTCGCAGCTGGACTGGACGCCGCCGGAGACGGTCGCGGCATTCCCGCCAGAGCAGGTGCGCGGATCTTTGGATGTCTGTGCCCTGGCAGGAGGCGAAGCACATCCGACGGCCCCTGCCTGATGGGGCGTTGAAGGTTGTCCAGCGCGGGGGGCGGCAAGATCCTCCGGAAGCTGCCGAGCCTCTGCGCCAACCCGCCCAGACGAGCCTGCTCTAGAGCGCTGCACCTTAGTCCGTCTCAGCCGGGCCGGCTTGGCGGTGCACCCATCCGACGAGTAGCGATGAAGTGAAAAGATGCCCGCTCTGGCCCGCGAGACGCTTTGCACTATTTCACAGAGGACTTTCCTATAGTCGGGTACCAGCCGGTGAAGCTCACAGCGGCCCAAAGCGCCGCCACCGTCGTGACGATGCCAGCCGCAGGGTGGATCTCGGGCCAGTCGATCAACATCAGGTCGGACAGCACCATCGCTAGGAATGCCAGGGCCCAGATGGCGGTGATCACGTCGGCAGTGCGCAGTAGCTCACGATTTCCCCAGAGCTCGCGCGGCACGCTCTCGCGCGCGTACTGCAGAGTGAATGGCTGACGGATTGCCAAGGAGGCCACCACGATGGCCAACAGCCCCAGATCCACGCGCAGTCGTATCTCCATCATCGACCAGACTGGATGGCCGAGGAGCGTATAGAGCGCGAGGCCTCCGAAGAGCAGCAACGTGCCGATCTGCAGGATTTTCGGCGTGCGGTGAAGTATCGCGAGGTCGCGCAGCAGCATGACCAGGGACGTGGCCGCCCCGGCGATCAGTCCCTCCGATACGCCGATCGTGCGGTCCGCCACGGCGAAGACCAGGAAGGGCAGGAAGGCGGTGAGAATGAGCATGGCTATTCCGTCAAACCAGGGACCTATCGCTCGCAATCTAAGACTTGATGCTGCGGAGCCGCCAGAGACGAAAAAGGGCCGGCACGTGATGCGCGCCGACCCTCTCATAAAGCCGATGAACTAGATATCAGTTCAGGCGGCGGCGCCGCGCGGCGGCGAGGCCAAGCAGGCCGGCACCGAGGATCGCGAAGCTAGCAGGCTCCGGCACCGGGGTCGGGGCCGTGATCCGCGCATAGAGGCCGATGCTGTTGGAGGCGCCCTCCTGGCTGATGAAGGAGCTGGTCAGGGTATTGCCGCCGTTGGTGGAGAAGCCGAGCAGCTCGATCGTGTAGGGCACTCCGGCGACCGTGAAGGACGACGAGGTGGTCAGGTTGGTGAAGGTGATAGCGTCGGCGCAGGGATTGCCCGGGGTGCTCGGATAGGCGCAGGGCGTCTGGTTCGGGGTCTCGTCGATGTCGAAGCGATAGCTGAACGTCGCCGAGGAAGGTACTGCTCCGGCAATGGCCGTCAGCAGGTTCAGCCGGACGGAGGAGGCCGCGGAGCCTGAGCCGATCGGCTCGTTGTAATGGGTCAGCGTGCCGAGCAGGAAGGTCGTTCCGGTCTGATAGGTGATCGCGGGCGGATTCGCCGGGTTGAAGCCGAGACCGCTCTGGTCTCCGTTGGTGGACCCCCAGAACACCTGCGTGACGGTGTTGTTGCCACCACCGCTGGTATCGAAGTTGACGCCGGATCCACCGACCACGTTCGACCAGGAAGGCGTGGTCGAGTTGATGGTGATCGAATCGGCGGCGGCTTGCTGCGGCGCGAAGACCACTGCCATCGCCAGCGCGGCGGCGGAGGCCGCACCCAGCAGATTTGTATTGAACATTTTTATTCTCCTCTTTTTTAGCCGGCTCCTGCGGACATTCCGAAGGGCAGGCGAGGAGCAGGAGCATGTTCCGTGCCAAGTAATATCGGCGTTTGATATCAATAGGTTGAAGAAGACGTATTTGGCGATCGTCAGTATCTTGTAAAATATTTCGGAATCAATTCCAGTAACTGCAACTTTCGGCCGGATCGATTAAGTACCGGCAAGCGTAAATAGAGGCAAATTTCCTATTGCTTGAACACATACCGCCGCGATAGCCCGAAATTAATGAACATTCCTGCGAATGAACCTGCCGCTACTCCCACCACCGGGTATCTCGCCACGACCGCGTTACCTGCGATCAGCGCTGCGTAGGTTCCGTAATTCGCCACGAACCCCACCATGTTCAGCGCCACGAACCGCCCCCATTGCGCCGCGACCGGCGCATCGCGCGAGGCCGTCCGGAAGGTCCAGGCGCGGTTCAGCGCGAAGGTCGTGCTGGCTGCGGCCAGATAGGACACCACGCGGCCCCCATAGGGCCCGAACCCGGCCCAGAGCAGCGCCGTCAGCACTGCCGCATCCACCAGGAAGCCCACGGTACCGACCACGCCGAAGCGCAGGAATTGGGGGATCATCTTTTGCATGGGCCGCTTCTGGCGGCGGGCGGTGGCGGATTTGTGTTCGCGCGCCGGCGCCCGGCCGACGCTTTGCTGGAGACACATGCCAATCCCTTGCTAGGCTCCGGCACGAAGACCTTCCGGGAGGACCTAGCAATGATCGACAGACGCCAGATACTGGCGGGCGCCGGCGCGCTCTCCGCCGCGTCCCTCGCGGGCCCGGCCCTGGCCCAACCCGCCAATGCGCGGGTCGTGCGGCACATCCCCCATGCCAACCTCTCGACGATCGACCCGTTCTGGTCCTCCGCCTTCATCGTCCGCAACCATGGTTATCTGGTCTACGACCAGCTCTACGGGTTGGATAACGACTTCAAGCCGCAGCCGCAGATGGTCGCCGGTCACACGCTCGAGAATGACGGCCTGCTCTGGAAATTCACCCTCCGCCCCAACCTGCGCTTCCATGACGGCGAGCCGGTCCGCGGCCGCGACTGCGTGGCTTCCATCCAGCGCTGGGGCCGCCGCGACGCCTTCGGCCAGCGCCTGCTGAGCCAGACGGTGGAGATGCGCGCGCCCACCGACACCACCTTCGAGATCCAGCTCAACAAGCCGTTCCCCAAGATGATCGACGCCTTCGCGAAGATCACCACGCCCTGCCTCTTCATCATGCCCGAGCGCGCGGCGCGGACCGACCCCTTCCAGCAGATCACGGACATGACCGGCAGCGGGCCCTTCCGCTTCGTTCGTAACGAGTGGAACCCCGGCAGCAAGGCGGTCTACGAGAAGTTCGCCGGCTATGTGCCGGTCACCACGGGCCAGACGCAGCAGACCGCTGGCCCAAAGGTCGCGCATTTCGAGCGCGTGGAATGGCAGATCATCTCCGATTTCGCGACCGCCGCCGCCGCCCTGCAGTCAGGCGAGACCGATTGGTGGGAGCAGCCCACCGGCGATTTCCTGCCGCTGCTGGGCCGCAACCGCAACGTAACGGTCGAGGTCGCGGACGTGCTCGGCCTCATCGGCATCATCCGCCCCAATCACCTGACCGAGCCGTTCGACAACCCCGCCGTTCGCCGTGCCGTCATCACCGCGCTGAACCAGGTGGATTGCATGACGCCGGTCATCGGCAATCGCGAGTTGATCAAGGACCGCGTGGGGTTCTTCGCGCCGGCCTCGCCCATGGCCTCCGACATTGGGCTGGACCGCTACAAGCAGTCCATCGAGCAGGCCCGGGCGGAACTCCAGGCCGCCGGCGCCATGGGCAAGAAGCTCGTGCTGATGAATGCCACCGACCTCGCCTCCATCAATTCCTGCACCCTCGTCGTCGCCGATCTCTTTCAGCGGATGGGCTTCAACGTGGATTACGCCGCGACCGACTGGGGCACCGTGCTGGCCCGCCGGGCCTCGAAGAATTCGCTGGAGCAGGGGGGGTGGTCCGCCTTCTGCACCTACTGGTCCGCCTTCGATCACTGGACGCCGGCCGGCCACAATGCGATCCGCGGCAATGGCGCGGATGCCTGGCCGGGCTGGCCCAACATTCCCGACCTCGAGGCCAAGCGGGACGAATGGTTCGACGCGCCCAATCTGGCGGCCGAGCAGGCGGCGACCCGCGACATGCAGCGCATCGCCTTCGACACCGTGCCCTATATGCCCATCGGCCAGTACTTCCAGCCGACCGCGTATCGGCGGAGCCTGACGGGCGTGCTGCGCGGGCCGCCGCAGTTCCACAATATCCGGCGCAGCTGATGCGCGCGCCGGATCCCGGAACTTACCGTGAGGCGATCTGGGTCTGGCTCGCCGGGAGATCGGCCATGGCGGCGCGGGCCAGCAGGCGCAGGGCCGCGGCGTAGTAGGCGTCGGGCCGGGAGGCGGCGTCGGTCACGCGCGAAAGCTGTGACCGGCCCGAGCTGATCGCGCAGAGGCGGGCGACATGGGCGATGCCGGGATCGGCCGCATAGGTCGCGGTCTCGTCGGTCCGCAGGTCGACCCAGGCCGGCATCTGGCGGTGGGATGGATCGTGCCAGAACTGCGCGGCCGCCCCCACCAGCGGCTCGGCGCCGTAGCCGCCCCAGGCCATGTAAAGCGGCACTCGCACCGCATCATAGGAGAAGCGGGCCGGGCGGTTTGCAGCGAAGACCGGACGGCTCGTGTCGGAGCGCGAGACCGCCACCCAGTCCGGCACCAGGCCCCAGCGGCCGAAGCGCGCGCTACGGGCGAGGCGCAGGCCAGTCGCCGTGAGCGAGGCCCAGAGCGGCGAGGGGGCCACCCGGTTCAGCGCCTGGAAAGCCGGGAAGACGTAGTAGCTGGGGTTGGTGGTGACCGTGGTCTGGTCCTGGAAGCCCTGGATGCCCGGCAGCAGCATCGCTCGCCCGGCGACCTGAACGACCATCAGGCGCAGGACGTCGCCCGCTATGGCCGCGGCGAGGCTGCGGTAGGCCGGCTGGTTCCACTTGTCGGCCGCCTCGGCCAGCGCCCAGGCCACGAAGAGGTCGCCGTCGGTCGCATTGTTCCGGTCGCCGGGGCGCCCGCCGGGCTCGCCGGGACGATGGCACCAGGCGAGCAGGCTGTCGCTCGGCCGCGTCAGATTGGCCCGGGTCCAGCTCAGGAGGCGGGTGAAGGTGTCCTGGTCGTCGAGGCGCACCGCCAGCAGCATGGCGAAGCCCTGGCCCTCCGAATGGGAGATATTGCCGTTCATGTTGTCGACCACGCGGCCGTCGGGACGCATGAAGCGGGCCTTGAAGTGGTCCCACTCGACCCGGGCCGCGCCTGTGTCCATCGCTGCGGCCAAAGCGGTCGTCGCGGCAACCGCTGGGATCAGCCCCAGCGCGGCGGCAAGGACCGTACGCCGGCGCGCCGTCGGCATCGCGACCTGCTGGGGAAGGGTGGTCGCGGCGGCGTCGCGCGTGGTCATCGGCAGAGGCTCCGGGCTGCTGTCCGCTCAAGAGGTACGGGCCGGGCGTCTCGGAAACCATGTAAGAAAGTTAAGGATTTGTGGACGTTAGCGGGCTGATACTGACGATTTTCATGGATTTGTAGTGCAAAGGCAAAATTGGTGGAGTCATCGGGGAAATCCGCGCTTTATCTCGACGTCGACGCCGCCTTGATTGCGGGAGGTCGACATATCCCGACATTGAGATCCTCGGCTCAGGGGTGGTTGTCGGGCGCCTTGCCCATGCGCTCACGGGGCGTCGGTGCCGGCCGCCCGAAGGGTTCCCGACAAACCTCTTCGGCCGACGACATCATTGCACCACTCACCGCAATATCTCGGCCTCCGCTTCCCTTAGTTTCGGGGTGCGATCACACCGCCGAGCGAGATCAGCCGATGCCCCGCCGTCCTCTGCCAGACCGTCCTCTGCCAGACCCTGCGCCGGTGGCTTTGGGCGTCATCGCCGCGGATCGATTCGGCGAGCGGATCGCCCTGGCACTGGAAACGCGGGCCCAGGCGCTGCTGGACCGGCTGCACAACCACCATCCCGATAGTGCCGCCCATTCCATCCGTGTCGCGCAGCTGACGATGGCGATGTGGAGCACCGCGCGCGACCTGCTGGGCCCGGCCGAGACGGCGCTGATCGGCAGCCTGCTGCACGATGCCGGCAAGCTCTACGTGCCGCGCTCCATCCTGGGCGCGGAGCGTCTGCTCACCCCCGCCGAGCGCATCATCATGTGCGGACATACCGGGCTGGGCGCCGAACTGCTGGCCGCGCAGGGTTTCCCCGACCCTGTCATCGCGATTGCGCGGGACCATCACGAGCGCTGGTCGGGCGGCGGCTATCCCAGCGGCGCTCCCGCCCATGGCCGGCTGCCCATCGTGCGTGCCGTCGCCGTCGCCGACGCCTTCATCGCGATGATCGAGACCGGCCGCGCCTACCGTGCGCCGATGAACCATCTGCAGGCGCTGCGAGAGGTCGAGGCGTGCAGCGGCACGCATTTCGATCCGGTGGCGGCCGCGATCCTCCGCGACAGCATGGCGCTCTGGCGTCAGCGGCTACTGGAGCGTGAGGCGCCCGGCTGGGAGCGGGACGCCACGGTGTTCCCGCCGCTCTTCGCCAGGTACCGGGGGAGCTGCGGGGTCAGGCCGCAGCCTGCCTTCTGAACCCCGTGGGGCCGCATCGATGTCGCTGAGCTTGCCGGGTGGTCCCTGGCTTCCGGCGTCCGATGCCCTGCTGGACTTCCGCGCGATCGTGGATGGCGCCGAGGATGCGGTGATGGTCACCGATGCCGATCTTGACGCGCCCGGCCCGACCATCCGCTACGTGAACCCCGCCTTCACCCGGCTGACCGGCTACACCGCCGAACAGGCGATCGGGCGGAGCCCCCGCATGCTCCAGGGCCCCGGCTCCGACCCTGACATGCTACGCGCCATCTCGGTCGCGCTGCGCCACGGCGAGGGCATCGAGGCCAGGGTCCTCAACTACGGGCGGGACGGAACGCCCTGCTGGATCGACCTGAGGATCGTGCCGCTTGCCGGCACGGGCGGTGGTATCAGCCACTTCGCGGCCTTCCAACGCCCCTGCGCGCCGGAGAATTCCGGCTTGGACGAGCTGGCCGGCCGCGACGCCCTGACCGGCCTCGCCAGCCGCCGCGCCCTGGTGAATATGGTGCGGCAGCACCTGCTGGACGACGCAGCCGAGCATCTCGGCTTCGCCTACCTCGCGATCGACAACTTCAAGCGGCTTAGCGAGGCGGATGCGCCGCCGATCGGCGATGCGCTGCTGATGGGCTTTGCCGACATCCTTCGGGCCAATCTGCGGCGCTCCGACGCGCCGGGGCGGCTCGGCGGCGAGGAGTTCGGCATCTGCATGCCGGGGATTCGCCTGCCGGAGGCCCGCGCTTTGGCCGGGCGCGTGCTGGCGAGCGTGCAGGCGCAGCCCTTCGCCACGCCGGCCGGTCCCATTGCCATCACCTGCAGCATCGGGATCGGCATGGCGCAGCGGGGCGATACCCTGCACGAGCTGCTCGAACGGGCGGATGCCGCGCTCGACAGCGCCAGGCGCCAGGGCTGCAATCGTGTCGTCATCGATTGAGGCGGGGTAGGGCTGTCAGCCCAGGTAGCGCTTCATCGCCTCGCTATAGGGAGCCTCGCGCGTCCAGCGCGCCATCGCGCCCTTCTCCGGCAGCCCCGTGAGTTGCGACGGTGGGGTTCCATCTCGCAGCGCCTTCAACGTCGCGTGGATCGCCTGCGCGGCGGCTTGCGAGGGCGCATGCCCCTGCAGCGCGATCCGCACGCCGCGGCTGGCGAGGTAGTCGCGATCGGTCAGCGCTGGTGTGAGCGCGCCGAGCACCAGCGGCTGCTTCGCCACCTCGGCCGCGGCGTCCAGCTCCTCGCGCGTGGTGACCCCGGTGAGGAAGATGCCGTCCGTGCCGGTGTCGTTATAGGCGCGGATGCGGGCCAGGCAGTCGTCCCGCCCGGTCATGCTCATGGCCCCGGTACGGGCGAGGATGCACAGCGACTTGTCGACCTTGGCGGCCACCGCCGCGCGCATCTTGCCCACACCCTCGTCGATGCTGATAAGGCGCGGCTGCTCGGCGCCGAAGGGGCGGGGCAGTTCCGTATCTTCGACCGACATGGCGGAGATGCCGGCCACCTCCAGCTCCTCCACCGTGCGCCACACGTTCAGCGCATTGCCGTAGCCGTGGTCGGCGTCCACCACGAGCGGCAGCGATCCCGCACGCGTGATGCGCCGGCACTGGGCCGCGAACTCCGTCAGCGTGATGAGGATGTGGTCGGGTGCGCCCAGGATCGCGAGCGAGGCGGTGGATCCCGCGAACATGCCGAGCTCGAAGCCCAACTCCTCCGCGATGCGGGCCGAGAGCGGATCGTGCACCGAGGCCGGATGGATGCAGGCGCTTCCCTCCAGGACGGCGCGGGCGCGCAGGCGGCGTTCGGTGACGTTCATGTAAGGACTCCCTTGGTCCCGCATATTGTTGCGCGGGACGAGCGATCAGGCGAGGGGGGCGTGTTCACGGCCCCGCGGTTCTGTCCTAGCTTTTGTTCCGACGAATGGGAGAACGATCGTGAACAATTCCGAGGAACGCTTTCAGTGCCTGCACGAGTTCGTGAAGGCAGCCAAGCACAAGCTCAACCCCAATGTCTGGGACTACCTGATCGGCGCGACCGAGACGGAGACGACCCTGGCGCGCAACCGGATGGCGATCGACACCGTGGCGCTGCGTCCGCGCGTGCTGAACGACGTGTCGAAGGTCGATGCCGGCGCCGATTTCTTCGGCCATCGCCTGCGCCTGCCGGTCTTCCTGGCGCCCGTCGGCTCGCTCGAGAGCTTTGAGCCCGGCGGCGGCGCCAGCGTGGCCAAGGGTGCCGGCGCCTTCGGCGTGCCCTTCATGCTGAGCAGCGTGAGCCAGCCCGGCCTGGAGGAATGCGCCAAGGCCTCGACCGGCCCGAAGATCTTCCAGCTCTACGTTCGTGGAGACGACGCCTGGGTGGATGCGATCGTCGAGCGCGCCATCGCCGCCGGCTACGACGCCTTCTGCATGACCGTGGACACCGCCCATTACAGCCGCCGCGAGCGCGACATCGCCAAGCGCTTTGTTAAGACCTGGCGCGCCGCCAACTCCGGCATGGATCACCAGGCCGCGCTGTCCTGGCGCGAGGTGAAGCGCTTCAAGGCCAAGTACAAGATCCCGCTGATCCTGAAGGGTATCGGCACGGGCGAGGACGCGGCCATCGCGGTCGATAACGGCGTGGACGTGATCTATTGCTCCAACCACGGCGGGCGGCAGCTCGATGGCGGGCGCGGTTCCATGGACATCCTGCCGGAGATCGTCGAGGCCGTGGCCGGCCGCGCGAAGATCATGGTGGATGGCAGCTTCAGCCGCGGCTCGGATCTGGTGAAGGCCTTAGCGCTCGGTGCCGACTGGGTCGGGCTCGGGCGGCTGTACCTCTACGGGCTGGCGGCCGACGGCGCCGATGGGATCGAGCGGCTGCTGGAAATCCTGGAGGACGAGACGATCAAGGCGCTCGGCCTTACAGGCGTGACGAGCTTCTCGCAGCTGACGCGCAGCCACGTGCATATCGGCGCGCCGCCGGTGAACTTCCCGCATGTGCACAGCGCGTTTCCGCTGATCGCACAGGGGTACTGAGGCTGTCGGGGGGTTAGCCCCCCGACGACTCCTCAGCCGTAGCCGCCGCCGCCGGGCGTACGCACGGTGACGCGCGTGCCGCGATGGAGCACCTGCTGCTGGCGGGTGTTGGTGGGCTTGCCGTCGATCAGCACCTCGCCCAGCGCGCCGGGTCCGCCGCCGAAGAGGCCGGGGGCCGGGAACTTCAGCCGCTCGGTGACGAAGACGGCGGCGATATCGTCGGCCTCGCACTCGATCTCGGTTTCGTGGCCGCGGCCGCCCTGGTAGCGGCCGGTGCCCCCGGAACCCTCGCGCAGCGCCTTACGATGGATCAGCACGGGGGCGGTCCGCTCGGCCACCTCGATGGGCGTGGCCGAGATGTTGGACGGCCAGGAAATGCTGTCGACGCCATTCTGCGCGGTGCTGGCGCCGGTGCCGCCGTTGAAGAACAGCGTACCGGCATAGGGCTGGCCGGCGGTGTCGCGCCCGGCGAGGCTGAGCATCCACAGCGGGCTGCCCGGTGCTGCCCGGACCTTGTCGGGCAGGGCCTCGGCGAGCGCGCCGAAAACCAGGACCGGAACGTAATGGCCCGTCGCGGCACGGCCGCCGACCGCGGCGGGCTGGCGCGGATTGAGGATGCAGCCCTCGGGCGCGCTGACGCGGATGGGGCGGAAGATGCCTTCGTTGGCTGGCAGCTCCGGAAGCAGCATGGCCTTGAGCACGAACCAGGTCATCGCGCGGGTATAGGTGAAGGGGCAGTTCACCGAGCGCGCCTGCTGCGGGCTGCTGCCGGCAAAGTCCACATGGACCTCGCCGGCCTTCACCGTGACCTGGACTTGCAGATGGAAGGGCGTCTCCAGCCCATCGGTCTGGAATTCGTAGTGCCAGCTTCCTTCGGGCACGGCGCGCAGCCGTTCGACCATGGCGACTTCGGAGCGGTCGAAGATCTCGTTGGCGACCTCGGTCAGCTCCTCCAGACCGTGATCCTCCAGCGTGGAGCGGACGCGGTCGTCGATGAGGGTGATGGCCGCCGCCTGGGCCCAGATGTCGCCCTCGGTCTGGTCCGGCGTGCGGATATTGGTCCGCAGGAGCGTGATTAGGGTGGCATCGGCGACGCCGTCGCGCAGCAGGCGCATCGGCGGGATGTGGAAGCCCTCCTCGAAGAGCTCGCGCGCCTCTGTGCTGCGGATGCGGCCGCCGATGTCGGGCACGTGGCTGGTGGTGGCGCCATAGGCGACGATCTTGCCGCCATGGAAGACGGGCCGCACCAGGCAGACGTCGTTGAGATGGCCCGTGCCGATCCAGGGGTTGTTGGTCACGTAGATGTCGCCCGGCTGCATCGTCTCGGGCGGGACGGCGGCGCAGATGGCGCGGACCGTATTGGGCAGCGTGCCGATGAAGCTCGGGATGCTGCCGGTGTTCTGCGCCAGGGAGCGGCCCTGCGCGTCCGTCAGCACGCAGGCGAAGTCGTTCGCCTCGTTGGAGAGGGTGGAGAAGGAGGTGCGGACGATGGCCTTCGCCGCCTCGTCCACGGCTGAGATGAGCCGGGTCCAGACCAGTTCCAGCTTTACCGCGTCGAGCTTTGCCATCACGCGATCTCCACCAGGATGTTGCCGGATTCCAGCACCGAAAAACGGCCCTTTGGCCCGATGACCAGCGTGGAGCCCGCTTCCTCGACCAAGGCGGGGCCGGGGGCGGAGAAGCCGGGCCTGAGCCCGTCGCGGGCGTAAATATTGGCCATCCCCGAGGTGCCGTCGGCCAGGATCATCCGCTGCCGCGTCTCGGCGGTCCCGTCGAAGCGGGCGCCCGCCAGGTCCGTCGCGGCCTTGGCGCCGCGCAGGACGATGCGGGCATGGACGAGGTCGATCGGCACGTTCGGCGGCGGGCGGCGGAAGCGTTCCAGATAGGCGGCCTCGAAGGCCGTCGTGATCAGCGCATGCAGGGCCGCGTCGTCGTCGGGCCAGGGGCCGGCGGGGAGGATCACCGGCATATGCGCCCCCTGGCCGAAGCAGCGGGCATCGACGATGCGCTCCGCATCCGGGGCGCCATCTGCCCAGCCGCCACGGTCCAGCACGGCATGCGCGTCGGTTTCGAGTTCGACGAAGGCGGCTTCCAGCTCGGCCGCGCTCCAGGCCAGCAGCTTGCGGCCGAGCGTCGCCACGCGGTCCACGCGCGGGGGTGCCGTGAGCAGGCCGAAGGCGGAGGCGACGCCGGCCTCGGGCGGAATGACCATGCGCTTGATGCCGAGCTTGCGGGCCAGGTGGTAGCCGTGCACGGGGCCGCCGCCGCCGGTGCAGACGAGCGTAAAGCCCGAAGCGTCGCGGCCGCGCTCGGCCAAGTGGGTGCGGGCGGCGCCGGCCATGGCCTCGGTCACCACGTCGTGGATGCCCCAGGCGGCGGCCTCGGCGGTGATGCCCAGCGAGGCCGCGAGCTTCTCCATAGCGGATTGCGCGGCGGCACGGTCGAGCGGCAGCCGGCCGCCGGCGAAGCGCGCGGGGTCGAGATAGCCGAGCAGGAGGTTGGCGTCGGTGACCGTCGCCTCGGTGCCGCCGCGGCCGTAGCAGGCCGGGCCCGGCTCGGAGCCCGCGCTGTCGGGGCCGACCTTCAGCAGGCCGATGGTGTCGCGCCGGGCGATGCTGCCGCCGCCGGCACCGATCTCCATAAGGTCCACGGCGGAGATGCGGATGGGCAGGCCGCTGCCCTCGATGAAGCGGGCCTGGCGCGCGGCCTCGAAGCCGAAGACGATCTCGGGCTCGCCATGCTCGACGACGCTGAGCTTGGCGGTCGTGCCGCCCATGTCGAAGGCGAGGATGCGCGCCTCGGTCGGGCCCGCGAGATGCGCGGCGGCCAGCGCCCCGGCCGCGGGGCCGGATTCCAGCAGCTGCACGGGTGCGCGCCGCGCCTCGTCCAGATGCGTCATGCCGCCGTTGGAGAGCATCAGCAGCAGCGGCGAGGTGATGCCCATGGCCGCAAGCTCACTGCCGAGGCGCGCGAGGTAGCGGTCGGCCAGCGGCGCTACATAGGCATTCGCCGTGGCGGTGGAGCCGCGCTCGTATTCGCGCACCTCGCGCACGATGGCATGCGAGGCGGTGACGGAAATGCCGGGATGCCGTTCGGTAACGCGCGCGGCAGCCTGGATTTCATGGGCGGGGTGCAGGTCGCTGTGCAGGAACAGGATCGCGATGGCCTCGGCACCCGCGGCCACGGCCTGGTCCGCCGCGGCATCCACCGCATCGAGGTCGAGCGCACGCAGCACGGTGCCGTCCACCTTCACGCGCTCGGGCACTTCGAGGCGGAGATCGGCTTCCACCAGCGGCGCGGGCGGCCTCAGCGTCAGGTCGAACAGCTCGTAGCGGCGCTCGCGGCCGATATGCAGGACGTCGCGGAAACCCTCGGTGGTGATGAGCGCGGTGCGCGCGCCCTTCCGCTCGATCAGCGCATTGGTGAAGAGCGTCGTGGCATGCACCACGCGGCCGATCTCCTCCGGCCCGACGCCCGACTCGCCGAGCAGGCGCTTGGTGCCCTCCAGGATGCCCTCCACGGGATCGCCATGGGTGGTGAGAACCTTGAGGCTGCCGGAACGCATGTGCTGGGGGTCGTGCAGCACGAGATCGGTGAAGGTGCCACCGATGTCGATGCCAAGGGAT
>JAQGHY010000118.1 GCA_028291455.1 Rubritepida sp.
GATGCGCGCCACGAGCCCGCTGCGCTCCGCCTCGGCCGCGTCCATGAAGCGCGCGGTCAGGATCAGGTCCATGGCCTTGGCCTTGCCGATGGCCCGCGTCAGCCGCTGCGTGCCGCCAGCGCCGGGAATGACGCCGAGGTTGATCTCGGGCTGACCGAACTTCGCGTTCTCGGCCGCGATGATCATGTCGCACATCATCGCGAGCTCGCAGCCGCCGCCCAGCGCGAACCCCGCAACGGCGGCGATGACGGGCTTCCTGACATTCGTGACGGACTCCCATTTCGAGATAAAGTCCTCGAAGTAGACGTCCGGATAGCTGCGCGACTGCATCTGCTTGATATCCGCGCCGGCGGCGAAGGCCTTTTCGCTCCCGGTGATGATGATGGCGGCAATGGCGGGATCCGCGTCGTAGCCGCCCAGCGCCTCGTGCATCTCGGCCATCATCTCGTCGCAGAGCGCGTTCAACGCCTGCGGACGGTTCAGCCGGATGATGGCTGTGCGGCCCTGCGTTTCCGTCAGGATCATGTCGTAGGGCATCGGCTTCTCCTCGTGCGACGGCTTCGTGGCCGGCTATCGCTGCGTTCGCGGGCAGTAGAAGGTGGATCGTCCGGACTGCACAAGTCGGACGATCCCCGGGCAGCCCTTCGGGCCGGGGCAGAGCCGGCAGGGCTGGCCTTGCCGGTCATAGACGTCGAAGCGGTCCTGGAAACCGCCGACCTCGCCATCCACGCGCACATAGTCCCGCAGCGTCGATCCGCCCGCCTCGATGGCGTCGGTCAGCACCGATTTGATGGCCGGCACCAGCCGCTGGGCTCGCGCGCCGGGAACCGTCGCCGAAAGCCGGCGCGGCGAGATCCCGGCGCGGAACAGCGCCTCGCTGACATATATATTGCCCAGCCCCGCCACGACCTTCTGGTCCAGCAACGCGGCCTTGATCGGCGTGATCTTCCCAGCCAACGCCGCTTCCAGCACGGCGACGGTAAATTCCGGCTCCAGCGGTTCGGGCCCGAGGCCGGCGAGCAGCCGGTGCGTGTCCTCCGCCTCGCGGGCGATCAGGTCCACGCTGCCGAAGCGCCGCGGATCGACGAAGCCGACGCGCCAGCCGCTCTCGGTCTCCAGCATCAGGTGCTCATGCAGTTCCGGCGGCTGATTGTGCCCGCGCGCATCGCTGGCCGCCCCCTGCGGGCCGAGGCTTGGAACCAGGGGAGCATCGCGGTGCCGCGCCACCAGCCGGCCGGACATGCCCAGGTGGATCAGCACGCTCGGGCGCCCGGCGAGCCGCATCAGCATGTATTTCCCCCGCCGCCGGAAGCCGTCGACATGCGCCCCGGTCAAGGTCGCCACGAGGCCCGCCGGAAAGGGCCAGCGCAGCCCCTCGCGCCGCGTTTCGGCATGGCGGATCACCTGGCCGTCCAGCACCTTGGCCAGCCCGCGCATCACCGTCTCGACCTCGGGCAGTTCGGGGATGGCGACCTCCTGGTTTTGGCGTCCATCCGCATGGCAGATTCGCCACCGCCCCGCTATACCTGCCCCATGACAGACTCGACCGACAGCACCGCCGATTTCGGTTTCCGCACCGTGGCCGCCGACGAGAAGGCCGGGCTGGTCCGTGAGGTCTTCGACAGCGTCGCCCCCCGCTACGACGTGATGAACGACCTGATGTCGCTCGGCCTGCACCGGGCCTGGAAACGCATCTTCGTCAACGCCATCGGTCCCCGCCCGTCGGAAACCCTCCTGGACCTGGCCGGAGGCACGGGCGATGTGTCCTTCCTCGCGCTGGAGCGCGGCGCCGGCCGGGTGATCTGCTCGGACATCAACGTCGAGATGCTGCGCGTGGGACAGTCCCGCTCGCTGCAGCGGGGGCTGGTGCGCGGGCTTTCGTTCCTCGCGACCGACGCCGAGCACATCCCCCTGCCGGATGCCAGCGTCGAGAAGGTCAGCATGGCCTTCGGCCTGCGCAACTGCACCGACAAGGACGCCGTGCTGCGCGAGGTGCGCCGCGTGCTCAAGCCCGGCGGACGCTTCCATTGCCTGGAGTTCTCGCGGCTCGAGGTCGCGGCGCTGGCCCCGCTCTACGACGCCTGGTCCTTCAAGGCGCTGCCAGCGATCGGCGGCCGCATCGCGCAGGATGCGGAGAGCTACCGCTACCTCGCCGAAAGCATCCGCATGTTCCCCGATCAGGCGACCCTCTCCGGCATGATGGTCGCGGCCGGGCTGGAGCGCGTGGCGCACCGCAACCTCTCGGGCGGCATCGTCGCCATCCACACCGGCTGGAGACTGTAGATGGCGAGCAACGAGCTTCTGCGCCGAATCGAGGCGAGCTTCGCCCTGCAGGGGCTGATGCGCGTCATCGAGGCCCGGATCGCCGAGGTCTCGCCGGGCCGTTGCGTCATCGAGGCACCCTTCCGCAAGACGCTGACCCAGCAGCAGGGCTTCCTCCACGCCGGGGTGCTGACCACCCTGGCCGACAATGCCTGCGGCTACGCCACCCTCACTCTCTTCCCGCCTGGGCAGGAGGTCCTGACCGCCGAGTTCAAGGTCAACTTCCTGCGTCCCGCGCGGGGTGTCCTGGCGATCGCCCGTGCCGAGGTGCTGAAGCCGGGCCGCACCCTCACGGTGGCCCGGGCCGAGGTCTGGATGCGGGCCGAGGACGGGTCCGAGATGCTCTGCGCGGCCATGCAGGCCACTTTGGTCCCCTCGGCCACGGCCTGATGCTGCTGACGGGACATGCGATGCTGGCCGGGGTGATCGGCTGGCCCGTCGCGCATTCGCGCTCGCCGCGGCTGCATGGGAGCTGGATCGCGCGCCATGGGCTGGATGCGGCCTACCTGCCCCTGCCGGTGCGCCCGGAGCATTTTGCCAGCGCGGTGCGCGGCCTGGCCCATAGCGGCTTTCGCGGCGTGAACGTCACCGTCCCGCACAAGGAGGCCGCCTTCGCCATCTGCGATACCGTGAGCCCCCGCGCGCTGCGAGCGGGGGCGGTGAACACGCTGGTCTTCAACGATGGCCGGATCGAGGGAGATTGCACCGACGGCTTCGGCTTTCTCGCCTCGCTGCCGGACTTCGATCCCACGAGCGGCCCGGCCGTGGTGCTGGGCGCGGGCGGTGCCGCGCGCGCCATCGCCGCCGCGCTGCTGGACGCCGGCTGCCCGCACCTCACTTTGGTAAACCGCACCCTCGCCCGTGCCGAAGAACTTGCTCATGCGCTGGGCGGGCCGGTTTTCGTCAGCGACACGCCGCCGCTGGAAGGTGCGGCACTGCTGGTGAACGCGACGAGCCTGGGCATGGCCGGCCAGCCGCCGCTGGTCATCGACCTCGCGCCGCTGCCATCGCACGCTGTCGTCGCCGACATCGTCTATGTCCCGCTGGAAACGCCCCTGCTCGCGGCCGCCCGTGCCCGCGGACTGGTCGGGTCGGATGGGCTGGGCATGCTGCTGCACCAGGCGCGGATCGGCTTCGAAGCCTGGTTCGGCATAGCCCCGGCCGTGGACGAGGAACTGCGCCGCATCGTGGCTGCCGACATCCCGCCCCGATGAAGGTTTGGGGCCTCACCGGGAGCATCGGCATGGGCAAGTCCACCGCCGCCCGCGCCTTTCGCCGTCTGGGCGTGCCGGTCTTCGACGCGGATGCCGCCGTGCATGCGCTGCAGGCCAAAGGCGGCCGGGCGGTGCGCCCCATCGCCCTCGCCTTCCCCGGCACGGAGCGCGACGGCGCGACCGATCGCGAGGCGCTGCGGGCCGCCGTGCTCGGCCAGCCTGCCGCGCTGAGCCGGCTGGAGCGCATCATCCACCCCCTCGTCCGGCGCGAGCAGGAGCGATTTCTGGCCCGTTGGCGCGGCCGCGGCGCGCGGCTGGTGGTGCTCGACATCCCGCTGCTCTTCGAGACGCGGACGGATCTGCGCGAGTTCGACGCCATCCTGGTCGTCTCCGCGCCATCAGCCGTGCAGCGCGCGCGCGTGCTGCTGCGCGGCGGCATGACGGAGGCGCGATTCGCCGCCATCCGCGCGCGCCAAATGCCCGATGCGCAGAAGCGCCGCCGTGCCGATGTCGTGATCCACACGGGCCTGTCGCGGTACCACGCGCAGGCCGCCGTTCGTCGATTGGTGAGGAAGCTGCGCGATGCGTGAAATCGTCCTCGATACCGAGACCACCGGCATCGAGCCCGGCGAGGGCCACCGGATCATCGAGATCGCGGCGATCGAGATCGTGAACCTCATGCCCACGGGCAAGGTGTTCCACACCCTCATCGACCCCGAGCGCGACGTGCCGCCCGAGGCATCGCGGATCCACGGCTTCACCCGCGCCGATCTGGAGGGCCAGCCGCTCTTCCCGCACAAGGCGGCGGAGATGCTGGAGTTCTTGGGCGACTCGCCCATCATCGCGCACAACGCGCCCTTCGACTTTATGCACCTCGACGCGGAGTTGGTCCGCGCGGGCATGCCGAAGCTGGACCGGTCCCGGATGGTGGATTCGCTGGTCCTCGCGCGCACGGCTTTTCCGGGCGCCCAGAACAGCCTGGATGCGCTGTGCCGGCGCTTCATGATTGACCTCTCCTCGCGCACGACGCACAACGCGCTGCTCGACGTGAAGCTGCTGGCCGAGGTCTATCTGGAGCTGCGCGGCGGGCGGCAGCCGGGGCTGGTGCTGGGCTCCGCGCCGGTGGTGCAGGCGATCCTGCGCGAGGAGAGCCGGCCGCGCACGCCGCGCCCCATCCTGGTCTCCGCGGAGCAGCTGTCCCGGTTCGACGCCTTTCTCGCGAAGATCAAGGATCCGCTTTGGTCGCGGCTGTAGCGTCCAGCCGGGCCATGGTCGCATGTCCCGGCGCGTTCACGCCCTTGCCGGAGAGCAGCACGGCGGCGCAGCGGCCGAGGATGCGCAGATCGCCCGCGAAGCTGACGCGCTCGACGTATTGCGCATCCCATTCCAGCCGGGAGGCCCAGGGCACCGCGTTGCGGCCCTGCGCCTGCGCGAGGCCGCAGAGGCCGGGCCGCACCGCCAGCCGGGTTGCCTGCCGCGGGGTGTAGTGTCGCGCGTATTCCGGCAGCAGAGGGCGCGGGCCAACCATGCTCATTTCGCCACGGAGGACGTTGAGCAGCTGCGGCAGCTCGTCGAGCCCCGTGGCGCGCAGGGCTCGCCCGAACGGCGTCAGGCGCGCGCCGTCCTCGCCGGGCCCCTCGCGCATGCTGCGGAATTTCAGGAGGATGAAGGGCGCTCCGCCGCGTCCGGCGCGGGTCTGGCGGAAGAGCACGGGCGCCCCCAGCCGCGTGCGGACCAGCAGCGCCACAACGGCGATCAAGGGCGCAGCGGCAGCCAGTAGCAGCGCCGCCAGGATCACGTCGAAGACGCGTTTTCCGCAGGCCCTATACACGCCGCGCCTCGACCCCGAGCGAGAGCCCCAGCCCCAGCGCAAACCACACCATCCGGTTGCCGAGGTCGGTCGAAACCATGGCCGTCATGGCGATAGGCAGGGTCAGCGCGACGATCGCCGCGGCACGATCCGGCTCCACGCGAGTCAGGCGCGACAGCACGAACAGCGCGCCGCCCCCGAAGGCCGCGCACCAGAGCAGCAGCCCCATCGCGCCGCCCTCGACCAGCGCCTCGATGGCGTGGTTGTGCGGATGCAGGCCGCGATCCTGGCCGAGCCCGGCCGCCGGTGGGAATCCGCCCGGACCTAGGCCGGCAAAGCCGCCCCAGCGCCAGGCTTCGGCCCAGAGGATATCGCGTGCGGAATCGACGCCGCCGGTGTCGCGCCGCATCCGCTCCAGTGTAGCCAGATCGCCGGCCCGCTCCGGATCGAGCAGCAGGATCCCGAGCGCTGCCGCCGCGCCCAGCGGCACCAGCGCCATCCACACCAGTGCCGGCCCTACCCGCCCCTGCAGCACCCATCGCAGCGCCGGCGCCAGTGCCACGGTCAGGCCCAGCGCCAGGAAGGCGGCCCGCCCGCCCGGCAGCAGCACCGCGCCCGCGAGCGTCGCCAGCAGCACGAACCATGCGATCCGCCGCCAGCCACCCGCCGCCGTGGCCCGCAGCGCCACCAGCCCGGCCGCGCAGGCGATGGCCAGCCCGGCCACCTGGTACTGCACCCGCACCCGCGTGGGATCGGCACCGACCTCGCCGCCCAGCACCACCGCATCGGTCGCGAGGCCCCAGGCCACGGAGGCGCCGACGAAGACACCCAGCCAGATCACCGCATCGAGGAACACCCGCCGCACCGTGGGGTCCCCGCCGATCACGAGTCCGGCTGCCAGCATTGCCGGCCCGATCAGCACGATCTCGGGCAGGCGGTCGGCCGCGCCTTCGTTCCATGGGCTCCAGGTCGCGGCCAACACCCACCAGACCCAGAGCGCGCCGCAACCGGCGAGCGGCAAGCCGATGCCGGGCGAGAGCGACCATTGCCGGCCCACCAGGATCAAAGGCAGCAGGCCCAGCAAGCCCAGCGCGGCGAGCACCGTGATGTCCACCGGAAGGGCCGCCACGGCCGGGGTCGATTTCAGCGCACCGGCGAAATGCATTGCCGCCGCGGCGAGACCGGCCAGCGCGGCGAAGGCGGGGACCGCCTTCAGCAAGCGCCGTCGCCGGTCGGGGTCCGGGTCAGCACCGGCTCGACGCGTTCGCGCGATGGCCCCGGCCAGGCGGGGGGCGGCCATTCCTCCGGCCCGCGCAGCAGGATCCGGCAGGCCGCCAGCAGGATCGCCGCGGCTGGGATCACGATCGCCAGCAGGATCAGCAGCAGCGGGCGATTGGGCACCGAAGGCCGGATTTCCACGACCGGCAGCGAGACGAGGCGCGCGGCGGCAGCCTCATCGGCGGCGACCACCAGCGCCGCGCGCTGCTGCTGCCCCAGCAGGTCGTAGAGCGTGTTGCGAAGGAAAAGGTCCGGCTCGGTGCGAAGCCTCGCCTCGATGGCCGTGATCCGGCGGCCCGCCAGTTCCGCCAAGGTCTGTCGCACCCGCGCCTCGGCCAGGGCGTGCAGGCGCTGCAGCATGTCCAGCGCCGCTTCCCGCTCGCGATGGACCAGCTCCAGCGTCCAGGTCACGGATGTCAGCGAGGCTGTGGCCGCGAAATTCTTCTCGAGGAAGGTGAGCACGTCATCCGCATCCGCCGCCATGCGCAGCCCGAGCCCGCGGCGGATCGGGCCGAAGGGCGGGGCAGCACGCATCGCGTCGAGTTGGGCCAGCAGCACCGTGTCCCTTGCCAGCGCGGCGGCCGCCTCGGGCGCGCGCAGCGCGGCCAGATAGACGGCGAAATTGCCGCCCGGCCGCTGGTCGAGGAGCGAGGATTGGAGGAACGGCGCCGGGGTCAGTAGGGAGGAGGTGGCGATGCCGGTGGTCTCGGCCGGCGCCACGATGGCGGAGGCGACGTAGCTGCGCGGCCAGTTCCAGACCAGCGCCGCCGCGGCGCCGTAGAGCAGCAGGCAAGCCAGCGCGATCCGCCCGGCCTGCCGCCAGAGAATACGGAGTAGTTCCTCCAGGGTCATGCGGCCCTCAGCAGGATTTCGCTCGCGAAACGGGACAGGCCAGGCCGCGCCCGCGCCTCCAGCAGGGGTGCGGGGCCCACTTTGCCATAGGCCAGGCTCTCCAGATTCTCACCCAGCCGCAGGTCGAAGGGAGCGTCCGCCGTGACGCGCAGCCGCGCCGCTGGGCCTTCGACGCCGTCCTCGGTGAGCCGCCAGTCGCCGGGCGCCAGCCGCCAGCGCAGCACGGCATCCCGGAAAGGACCGCCGATGCGGTCCTCCACGCGAAAACCTTCCGGCGCGGCGAAGACCTCGCGGGCATGGGTCCGGCCGCGATGATCGCGGATCCAGCCGCCGTCCGGCAGGGCGCCTGTCTCCGGCCAACGGGCGAGGAGAAACGGCCCGAGGCGCGGCATCTGGTCCTCGCTGTCGAAGCCGATGGTGTTGTGCGCCGCCGTGCCCTGGAAATAGGGGAGCCAGGCGGGATCGGCCGGGTTGTAGGCGCCGGTCCCGCCGTCGCGCAGGAGGTTGAGCGGGCCGTCCCAGATATCGAGATGCAGCAAGTCCGAATGGTTGGGCCGGAAGCGCAAAGGCCCGGTGCGAAGGACAGCACGACCCCTGCCGCTGGACCGGCCCAGGAAGCCGGCGCTGGCCCAGTCCCCCGGCTCGGCCAGGGTTTCGGCGGGAGGGAGCAGGCCCATCGCGGCGCAACCCGCATCCCCAGGCCATCCGGCCGAAGCGCCGCAGAAGAGCCGCGCGGCACGCTCCAGGCTGGCCCGCGCATCATCCGGCCCTGCCTCCGACAGATCGGCGAGATGAGATCCGTCCTGGTGGCCGATGCGCGGCAGGGCGCCGGTTTGCCGGCATGTCAGGCGCAGCAGCCAGCGCGTCGCGGCCGCCATCCGGGCGATCGTCGCTGGTGCCGCGGCCGGGCCGGACCAGCGGCGGCGCAGCCATTCCGTCACCGACACCACATCGAGCAGCAGACGCTGATAGGCCGGGCTCGGCTGGGCGAAGCTGCCATCGGGCGCCACCAGCCGCGCGATTGCCGAATCCAGCCGCCGCGCGCCTCGTGCCGCCATCCGCGCATTGCCCGTGGCCATGCCGCAGACCAGCAACCCCGACGCCTCCGAGATCGGATGGTTGTTGTCCTGTGCCATGGCATAGGCGGGATTGGCGCCGATGCGCCGGGCCAGCAAGCGCACGGTTTCCGCATCCGGGCGCCCTCCCAGCAACGCCGCTGCCAGCGCCAGATGCAGCGCGCGCAACGCCGCCTCTTGCCCGCAGCCCCAGTTCGGGCCGCGATAGGGCGGGTTCACGGCGAACCATGCCGCCAACCAGTCGCCAGCCTCCTGACCGTGGCCAGCCAAAGCCAGGCGAGGCAACTCAGCCCAGCGATTCGCCTCCCAGACGGGACGGATATCCCGCCCCGCCATCGGCGCCAGCCGCGCAGCCGGGGCCGCGGCGTCGAAGCCCGGCGCCTGAATGGGCATCACGATCTCGGGTACCGCCTTACCGGAAGTTAACCCGGAAGGCAGGCCGGGCTCCGCAGGCACCGGCCTATCCGCCAGCCGTGCCCCCACCCAGCTACCCCGCCCCAAGAGGGCAAACGCCACGGCGCGCGGTCCCAATCGTCTCGCAACATCAAGGCGAGTTCGCCAAATACATGAAGTTGCGGCGGATTTACCCTGCATGGTTGCAAACCATGCAGGTATTTGGTCAGAGTTTACAATCTTAACGTGAGGTAAATTTATCAGTGAACGCGCACAGGTTATTTTCGCGCCGCAGCCTGCCCGCCCCCCTGATGATGATGCTCCTGCTTCTACCCTTCGAAGGGCAGGCGCAGAACTTCCCCTCCACCATTCTTTCCGCACCCTCCCTGCCATCGACCCTGCCGGGCGGCGGCATGCTGCAAAGCCTGCCGCCGAGCGCACAGCAGGACATCCTGCAGCGCCTGCTCGATGCCGGCGCCGGCCGTCCCCTGGGCAGCGCCAGCCCCGCCTCGCCCCAGGCTCCGCCACCGCAAGCCGCCAGCCCCTCACCCTTCGTCTTGCAGCAGCAGCCGTCCCAGCCCTTGCCTGAGGAGCCGCTTTCGCCCGTCGAGCAGTTCTTCGCCAACCGCCTCACCCAGCCCCTGCGGCAATTCGGCTACGACACCTTTCGCTCCGGCCCAGGTGGCGCGCCGGTGGGCAACGCCTTCGGCGCCGTGCCCGACGACTACATGATCGGCCGCGACGACGAGCTGGTGATCGCCCTGCGCGGCCGCTCCCGCCAGACCCTCACCTTGCGCGTGACGCGCGAGGGGATGCTGCTCCTGCCCGACCTGCCGCCGCTCCCCGCCGCCGGCCGCACCCTTCGCGAGTTGCGCGCGGAGCTGGAAGGCCGGGCCAACCGCGAACTTGCGGGATCCGAGGTCTTCGTCTCGCTCGGCCAGCTTCGCCAGGTGACGGTCTTCGTCGGCGGTGAGGTGATGCGCCCCGGCGTGGTGCCGCTCTCGCCGCTGGCCAATGTGCTGGACGCGCTGGTGGCCGCGAGCGGCGTGCGCAAGTCCGGCACCCTGCGCGCCGTCCGCGTCGAGGGCCCCAGCGGGCGTCGGATCGTGGACCTCTACCCCGTCATCTCCGGCGAGGGCGCCGCGCCCGACCTGACCCTGCGCGAGGGCGACCGCATCCTGGTGCCGCCCATCGGCGGCGTGGTCGCGCTGGGCGGCGAGGTCTCGCGCCCCGCGATTTACGAGCTGCCGCCGGGCAGCGGCCAGGCGGCCCTCGGCACCATTCTGCGGCTGGCGGGCGATGCGCTGCGGCCATCGGGCAACCGATATCTGCTGGAAACCACCGATGGCGAGGGCCGCCGCGCCTTCCGCGAGATCAGCCTGCAGAACCCGCTCCGCCGCGGCGACGCGCTGCTGGTCCAGCCCGGCTCGGACGTGCAGTCGCAGCAGCTGCGGCTTTCGGGCCACGTCGCGCAGCCGACCACACGCGCCATGGGCGGGCGCGGCGCCACCCTGCGCGGGCTGCTCGCCGATGCCCGTCTCGTCCGGCCCGACCCCTATGCGCGCATGGCCGTGATCCTGCGGGTGGACCCGCGCACGCGCGGCCGACGCTTCCAGCCCTTCGACCTCGCCGGCCTGCTGCAAGGCCGCGGCGACGTGGCGCTCGCCGAGGGCGACGACGTCATCATCCTGGCCCTGACCGACATCATCTGGCTCTCCAGCCCCTCCGTGCAGCGGGCGCTGCGTGGCGAGACCGAGGCCTCGCCGGCCGTGCCGGTCCAACCGCTGGCGCTGCCGCAGCCGCGCGGCGGAACGGCGCTGGCGCTGCCGAGCGGGTTCAACGCTGCCCTGCCGCAGGGCGCCCTGCCGCAGGGCCTCCCCGCAGCCTCGCCGCAGGGCTTCGCCGGCGCGCCTCCGCTGGGATCGCAGCCCGGCACCGGACTGCCCGGCGGCCTCGATTGCCCGGCGCTGACGCAGCTTGCCATCGCATCCCGCTCCTCGCCGCAGCGTTTCGGCCATGCGCGCGTCGCCGGTTTCCCCGACCTCGGCGCCGGGCCCTGCCCGCAGGTCTATCTCGACTATCCGACCCTGCTCACCTTCCTCCTGGACAACGCCGCGCTGCTGACCGGTGAGGCGCGGCTGCCCGGCCTCTATCCCATCATGGACAATACCGGGCTCGACGCCCTGCTGGCCGTGGCCGGCGGCGTGACCGACACGGCCGACCTCTCCTCCATTGAGCTCGCGCGCGAGCCGACGGAGCAAACCAGCGCCATCCCGCTCAGCCGCACCCTGCTTGACCTGCGCAGCCGCAACTTCCAGGCCGTGCGCCTCTCGCCGCGCGACGGCATCCGCATCCCGCGCGGCTTCGGCGATCGCGATAGCGGGCCGATCACCCTGGTCGGCGAATTCATGCGGCCCGGCGTCTACGACATCCGCCGCGGCGAGCGCCTTTCCGAGGCCATCGCGCGGGCCGGCGGCCTCTCGCCGCAGGCCTATCCCTATGGGGCCGTCTTCACGCGCGAGACCGTCCGCAACCGCCAGCAGGAAGGCTTTCAGCGCACCGCCCGCGAGCTGGAGACGGGGCTGATGCAGGTCGCCGCCGGGCAGGCCGTGGTGGGCACGCGCCAGGGCACCGACATCGCCGGCGCCGTCGCCGCCGGGCGGGAGATGGCCGCCGCCCTCCGCGAGGCACGCGCCGCCGGACGCATGGTGGTCGAGGCCAATCCCGTCGTCCTCGCCGGGCGCCCGGAGCTGGATGTGCTGCTGGAGCCGGGCGACCTCATCGTCATGCCCAAGCGGCCCAACGAGGTGACGGTGGTGGGCGCGGTGCAGAACCCCGGCAGCCTGCAGTTCACCACCGGCTGGCGCGCCTCGCAGTATGTGACGGCGTCGGGCGGCACGCAGCGGTTCGCCGACCAGCAGCGCTCCTTCCTGGTGCTGCCCAACGGCACCTCGGCGCCAGCAGGGCTCGGATCCTGGCAACAGGGCGGGCCGCCGGTTCCCCCGGGCAGCCTGGTGATCGTGCCGAACGATCCCTCGCCCTTCGAAAGCTGGGGCTTTCTCCGCGACATGACGCAGGTGGCCGGGCAATTGGCGATCAGCGCGGCGGCGCTGGCGGTGATCACGCGCGGGGCGGGGAACTAGCTTCCATGCACTCGATTGCGGCTGCGCTGGCGTGAAGGCGGTGCCTTCTCGCGCTCCGGTCTGGCTGCTGGCGCTCGGCATTCTCGCCGTTAGCGCACCCGCGTTCGCGCTCGACGACGTGCCCGCCTCCGGCTCGAACTTCGGCCGTGTCGGGCTGCTGGAAATGCCGAATGCCCGGTTTCGCCCGGACGGCACCATCGAAACCGGCCTGGCCCTCCGTCGCCAGCGGAACTTCTGGTTCATCAACTTCCAGGCATTGCCATTCCTCGAAACCACCTTCCGCCTGACCGACCGGCTGAACGGCACCACCGGGCGCGGCACCACCACCGATCGCGCCTTCGACCTCAAGCTCCGCGTCTGGGAGGAAAACGCCTGGCGCCCGGCGCTGGCGATGGGCATGCAGGACGTGATCGGCACCGGCCTCTATGCGGGCGAGTACGTCGCGGCGTCCAAGCGCTTCTGGTCGGTCGATGCGACGCTGGGGCTGGGCTGGGGACGGCTTGCCAGTGGCGGCGACGTCCGCAATCCGCTGAGCTACGGCGCGGATTATTTCGGAACCCGCCCGCGCGATGTGGGACAGGGCGGCACCGTGCCGCTCAACTCCTTCTTCCGGGGATCGCGCGCCGGCATCTTTGCGGGGTTGGAATGGTCGGTGCCGCCGATCGGGCCCATCGAGGGATTGCGCGCGAAGATCGAATACTCCGCCGATGCGCTGCGCGACGAACGCGGCGGCTATCCCGCCCGCACCACAAACCTGCGGGGCGAGGCCGCCAGCCGCATCAATGCCGGCGTGAGCTGGCAGCCGAACCGCCATTTCGACCTCGGCCTGTCCTTCAACCACGGCACGGACCTGCTGCTGCGCGCCTCGATCCGGCTGGACCCCAACAATCCGCCCGAACTCCCGCGCCGGCCGCCGCCGCCGATGCTGCCGCGTCCGAACCCGGTGGCCGAGGTTCTAGGCGCTCCTCTCGCCAGCGAGACGAGTTGGCGCGAGCGCGTCATGAACGCCGCCTCCGGCTACGAGGGTACGCTGCGCCTGGGCACCGACGACAGCGAGGGCGAAGCGAGCACCAATGCGCGGATCGCCCATCGGCTGTTCCCCGCGCTGCGCGAGGCGGGCTTCTCGCCGATCGGTTTCGACCTCCGCAGCGAGGAGGCGCGCATCACCGTCTCGGGCGGGCGCTACCGCACGCTGGCGCAGGTCACGGGCCGGGTGGTGCGCGCCGCGCAGCCGCACCTGCCCGCCGAGGTCGAGCGCATCCGCCTGGTCTGGGAGCGCGACGGCGCCGTGGTCGCGCGGCTGGTGACGCTGCGCGAGGGCTTCGAGAACCTGGCCCGCTCCATGGGCAGCGCGGAGGAAATCCTGCACGGGACGCGACTGCTTTCCGCTTGGCCGGAAACCAGCGACACCGCCTTTCGCAGCGCGCCGCCGCGTCTGAACTGGGGCATCGCGCCGGCGATCAACCTGCAGGTCGGCGATCCCCAGACCTCGCTGCGCTGGCAGGCGGGTATCGCGGCAGGGGCGCGGCTGGAGGTGGGGTGGAACCTCGCGGTGGCGGGCAGCGTGCAGCAAACCATCGCGGGCAATCTCGACGGCGGGCTACCCAGCAACAGCCTGCTGCCGCACGTCCGCAGCGACTTCGGGCGGTATGCGCGGGAGGGGCGGACCAGCATCCCCGCCCTCTATGTCGAGCGGCTGTGGAATCCCGCGCCGGACGTCTATGCGCGCGTGACGGGCGGGCTGCTGGAGCCGATGTTCGGCGGCGTCTCTGCCGAGGTGCTGTGGCGCCCGCAGGATCGTTCCTGGGCTGTCGGGCTGGATGTGAACTACGTGGCCCAGCGTGCGTACCACCAGCAGCTCGGCACGCTCGGCTATTCGGTCGTGACCGGGCATGCCTCGGTCTATGCCGACCTGCCGCTGTGGAACCTGTACACGATCGTGCGCGCCGGGCGGTATCTGGCGGGAGACTGGGGCGGGACGGTCGAGATGGGGCGGCGCTTCGACAGCGGCATCGAGGTGGGCGGCTTCGCCACGCTCACCAATGTCAGCGCCCAGCAGTTCGGCGAGGGAAGTTTCGACAAGGGCATCTATGTCCGTGTGCCCTTCGATTTCTTCGGCGTCGGCTCGCGCAACCGCGCGGCGCTGAACGTGCGGCCGGTGCAGCGCGATGGCGGGCAGCGGCTCGGTGTGGACAATGCCCTGTGGGATGTGGCGCGCGACGGCCGCCAGGATGCGCTGCAACGCGGATACGAGTGGTTCGGGCGCTGAAGCGTGCTTAGGCCGCCTTACGCGAACGCCCGCGCCGCGACAGACGGGTGAGCAGTTCGGTCGCGGCCGCGATGCTCGCTTCCTCGCTGCCACTCTCGCGCTTCAGGATGACGCGGCCTCCCCGCAGCTCCAACGGCGGATCGACCGAGGGCGGCTCCGCGCGGAACGTCGCCGCCGCGGCGTGCGGGCCGACATCCATCCGGGTGATCCCAAGGCCGCGGCATTCCATCCGCAGACGCGCCAGCGCCAGGAGGTTCGTGACCCGCATCGACGATGGTCCGAAGCGGTCCCGCATCTCCTCCTCGAAATCCTCCAGCGCCGCGAGATCGCCCCGGCGAACCATCCCGGCCAGCCTGGCGTGCAGCTCGACGCGCAGGCCGTCATCCTCCACCAGCTCTTCGGGTATGCCTGCGGAGACCTCGATCGCGATCGAAGGCGTCCACTCCTCGCTCACCGGCTCGCCGCGCGCGGTGCGGAAGGCGCGTTCGAGCAGGTGCTGGTAGAGGTCCAGGCCGATCAGCTTCATGTGGCCCGCCTGGTCCTCGCCCAGCAGGTCTCCGGCGCCTCGAAGGTCCATGTCGCGGGCGCTGATGGCAAAGCCCGCGCCCACGCGATCGAAGGCCTCCAGCGTCTTCAGGCGCTTGAGCGTGAGCGGTGTCGGCGGCTGCGCTGGGTCGGTCAGGAGGAAGATGGTGCCACGCACCCGGCCCCGGCCGACGCGGCCGCGCAGCTGATGGAGCTGCCCTAGCCCGAAGCGGTCCGCACGCCACACCAGCATCGTATTGGCGCGGGGGACGTCCAGGCCCGTCTCCACGATATTGGTGGAAAGCAGCACGTCGCCCTGGCCATCGGCGAAACGCACCAGCGCGGTATCGACCTCGGCCGCGGGGAGGCCACCATGCGCCTCGATCACATCGAGGCGGGGCAACAGAGTCTGGATGCGCTCACGCATCGCAGGCAGGTCCTCGATGCGCGAGCAGACCACGAAGCTCTGCCCGCCGCGCCGCTTCTCCCGCTCCAGCGCCTGCCGCAGCAGCGCTTCGTCGGCCGGCGCATGCGTCGTGCGGATCGGCTGCCGCCGCCCGGGCGGGGTGGCGATGACGCTGAGGTCCTCCAGCTCCAGCAGCGCGGTCTGCAGGGTGCGCGGGATGGGCGTGGCCGTCATCGAGAGCACATGGCCGCCCGCGGCGAGCTGCCGCAGCGCCGCCTTCTGCTTCGCGCCGAAGCGCTGCTCCTCGTCGATCACGACTAAGCCGAGCTTCTGGAAGCGCACGCCTTTGGCGAACAGCGCCTGGGTGCCGATGGCGATCCGCACGCTGCCGTCCGCGAGCCCTTCCTTCACCTCCTTGGCTTCGGCTTTGGAGGACAGCCGCGAAAGCTGCTCGATGCGCAGCGGCACGCCTTTCACCTCCAGCCCCGCGAACCGGCGCCGGAAGGTGTTGAGATGCTGCCGCACCAGCACCGTCGTGGGAGCCAGCACCGCCACCTGCCATCCCGCGAAGGCGGCCACGGCGGCGGCGTGCAGTGCGACCTCGGTCTTGCCGAAGCCGACATCGCCGCAGACCAGCCGGTCCATCGGGCGGCCCGATGCGAGATCGGCGAGGACGGCCTTGATGGCTTCGGACTGGTCCTCCGTGAGGCTGTGCGGGAAGCGCGCGGCGAAGCGCTCGTAGAGCACCCCGTGCGGCTTGATCGCCGGCGCCGTGAGTTCCGCGCGCTGTGCGACAAGGCGGGCCATCGCCACCGCCGTCTCCTGGATATGCGCCTCGACCTCCTGCCGGCGCTTCTCCCAGCTGTCGCTTCCCAGCCGGTCCAGGCTCACGCCATCCGCCTCGGCGCCGTAGCGCCAGAGCCGGTCCATCTCCTCGACGGGGATGAGCTGCGACTTGCCGCCGGCATATTCGAGCTTCAGGCAGTCCATCCTCGCCTCGCCCAGGGTCACCGTCTCAAGTCCGCGCAGCGCGGCGAGGCCGTGGTCGAGGTGAATGACGGCATCGCCGGGCTGGAGCGTGGCCTGTGCCATCGCCAGGGCCTCGTTGCGCTCGGCGGCATCGCGGCGGCCGCCCGCGTGGCGCACGTCGGAGGGTGCGATCACGACGGTGCCTTTCGCCGCGAAGCTCGATGCCAGATGCCCTGCCAGGACGCCGAAGGAACCGGGTGGGGAATCGCGCAGGGAGACCCAGGAGGGGAAGTCTATCGCCTCCAGATCCAGCCTCCGCGCGACGAGCCGCTGCAGAGACAGGGTCGTCCTCCGGCTGCTGCCGGACACGGCAACGCGGAGCCCGGCGGAAATTTGGGTATCGATGAACTCGAGGAATGCCTCCTCCGGATCGCGCTGGCCGAGGAAGCGCGGAACCGAAAGCTCCTCGGTCTCGGAGGGATGGATGGTCGCGATCTTCCTGCCGGCCAGCGCCTCTATCCAGGCGTCGCCGAGCAGATACAGCGCGCCGGGCTCCGACGGGCGGATCATCGTGGCATCCTCGGGTGCCACGCCGCGCAGGCGATAGGCGTCCCTCACCTCCTCATCGCGCTGATCGGCCAGGGTTGCGATCTCCTGGTCGAGCACGACCGTCGCATCCGGCAGCAGGTCGAACACGGTGGTGAGCGCGGGGTAGTAGGCGGCCAGAGCGTGCTCGATGCCGGGCTCGTGGGTGGCCTCCGAATCCGCCGGAAGCACGAGTTCCGAGGCGGGGCCCAGCGGCACGGAATCCGCCTCGCCGATGCTGCGCTGGGTCAGGGGATCGTACAGTCGGATGCCCGTGATGCGGCCTTCGAGATGCTCGATCCGGCAAGGGTGAATCCCGCCGCCGGCGGGATAGACGTCCAGCACCGAGGCGCGCATCGCAGCCTCGCCCGGCTCGTCCACGCGATCCTCGAAAACATAGCCGAGGCGCCGCAGCTCGCTTTCGACGTCCACGGGATCGAACTCCTGTCCCACCCGCATCTCGATCTCGCGATAGGCGGCGGCGGGAGGAAGGCGCTGCATGGCCGCGTTGATGGAAACGATCAGGAGCCGCGGCGTTTCGGCTGGTTCGGCGCAGGCCCTCAGGGTCGCCATTCTTTGGCCCATCACCTGCAGCGAGGGCGATGTCCGGTCGTAAGGCAGACAGTCCCAGCTGGGCAGAAGATGAACGGCGAAATCCGGCGCAAGCGCCCTCGCCGTTCTCTCCAGGCGCACGGCACGAGTCTCGCTCCTTGCGAGAATAATGACGCTTTTGGACTCGACGCAAAGTTCGATGAGGTCGGCCACCAGGCCGCCCTCGGACGCTTCGATCAGCTTGCTCACTACCCACCCCATGCCGCACAGGCTTGGAACGCGGGATGAGGCGATCGGGCAGCAGCCGGAGGCCCAGGATTATGCGAGGTGGGTCCCCGGAGGGTCGCTGGCTTGCCGGTCCCTACACATTCGCGCCTCCTTTCCTCGCTTTGCGGGGTTCAGCCAGAGAACCCCTCTTCCGAAGCCGCATTGGATCCGAATTGAATATTCACAACCCAGCCGCCGACGCTCTGCCAAGCGTGGATACTCGCCCTTTCATCGCCAGCCTGGGGTTGCCGCCTGACATGATCAGCATCGACGAGGACGATCTTGCGGAAGTGCGGCGGCTGAATCGCAAGCTGGCCAGGAGCCCCCGGTTCCACATCAGCAATCGTCTGGGTGCCTGGTTCATCCAGTCTCTCCTGCGTCTCTCGCAGATCGGCGGGAATGCGGCACTGAAGCGCGCCGGACTAACGGTTGAAACGCGTGTCGTCACGGTCGATGGCGCATCCGCGTCCGTGCGGATCCTGCGTGGCCAGGGCCCGGTGAACGGAATAGTCCTGGACATCCACGGCGGCGGATGGGCGATCGGCAACGCCCGGATGGACGACGTGCTCAACACGGCCTTGATCAAGGCGTGCAACGTAGCCGTCGTTTCCGTCGACTACCGGCTTGCCGGAGCGACGCCCTTGCAAGGGCTGTTCGATGATTGCCTCGCAGCCGCCCGATGGGTGTTGAGCGATGGCCTGCCGGAGTACCAGGGATTGCCCGTCATCATCCTGGGCGAGTCCGCGGGCGGCCATCTCGCCGCGGCCACGTTGCTGGCACTGAAGCGATGGCCCGACTTGCTGCGCCGCATCGCTGGCGCCGTGCTCTACTACGGCGTCTACGATCTGGCGGGCACCGGGAGCGTTCGCCGGGCCGGGCCGGATGTCCTGGTGCTGGACGGGCCGAACATGCTGAAGGGGCTTCGGAAACTCACCCCCGGAATGACCGATGCCGAAAGGCGTGAGCGGTCGCTTTCGCCGCTATACGGCGATCTCACGGGTCTCCCGCCAGCCTTCATGGTCGTGGGTGAGATCGATCCGCTTCTGGACGACACCGTGGAGATGGCGGAACGCTGGCGCGCCGTGAACGAAGTCGAGCTCCACCTTCTGCCGGAGGCCCCGCATGGCTTCATCCATTTCAAGACCAGCATGGCCGCGAAGGTCCTTGCGCGAAGCCATGCGTGGATCGGATCGCAACTGGACAGGGCGCGGTAACCCTCGGCGCGGTTCCAAAGTGCCGGCAGGAATCGCCTCCCGGCACATGTCGCGTTCGATGTGTGGCGGGCGTGCTCAGCTCTTGAGGCTGTCGGGCACCTTGCCGCCGTTCTGCGCGAGCTGCTGCCACACGGCTTTGGACAGGGCCATGTTCTGCTCCGCGCTCCCGTGCTCTCCGGCATGGACGTTCAGTTCCTCCGCCAGTTCCTTGCGCGACGTGAGGCTGGAATCCAGCTCCAGCATCTTCAGAAGGTCGACGATGGAGGTGCGCCAGTTGCCTCCACCGCCCTTCTTTGCGGCTATGTCCTTCAGTATCGCTTCCACATCGGCCTGCCCGAGACCGGGCTGCGCCGGCACCGTCGGCGAGGCCGCGCCAGCGGCTTCCGGGGTTTGCGCGGGAGTGCCCGGCGGCGGGGCGGAGGCGGGGGCAGCCGGAGAGTCGGCTTGCGCCGAAGGCAAGGCGCCAGCGGCCGTGGCGTGATGGAAGATCTTACCGAGGATCGAGCTGAAGAGACTCATGGCGCTGGCACTCTCGTCATAAAGTTCGAGCGCGCGATACGCGCCGAAAGGGGTTTGCAGGTTGGCTTCGACCATGAGCCGTAGGGACGGCTCCTGGCGACTGAACACAAAGCGCGGGGGGTAGGGTCGAGTTGCAGGTAGCCACCTCCGCGACGCGCTTTTTCGCCCGATCGGGCAGCCGCATCCGGCACTCCGGCGGGCGCACTTCCCTCGTCCGATGCCCTCTTTGCCGCGGCGCTCCGCGTATGGTCAGCGGCCGTGCGGCAACCCAATCACTCGCGCTTTATGTAGGTGGCTGGACGGGTGTGTGCGACAGTCTGCCGATGACCGCCCACCCCGCAGCCTCTGGCAAATCACCGATGGGGCAGTTCCCCGTCGTGTGCATCGGAGGCTCGGCCGGAGGGCTGGCCGCTTATACGGAGCTACTCGATCATTTGACGCCGGATATCGGTGCCGCGATCGTGATCGTGAACCACATGCGGTCGGTGGCGACGCAGCTGCACAAGATCATTCCCTACCACACCTCCATGCCCGTCGAGCTGATCACGGACGGCCTGCGGCTCAAGCCCGGCCACGTCTTCATCATCCCCGAAAATCACGACCTGCATGTCATCGATGGCGAGTTTCACCTCCGGCCGACATCCAAGCCCTGGGGATGGCCCGACGTCATCACGATCTTCCTGCGATCCATGGCGGCGCATTGGCAGGGGCAGCTGATCGCGGTCATCGTATCGGGCCTCGACGGCGACGGGTCGGCGGCGATGTGCCAAATCAAGGAGGTGGGCGGCATCACGATCGCTCAAAGGCCGGAGACGGCGGCACAACCGGAAATGCCGCAGAGCGCGATCGCAAGTGGCTGCATCGACTACGTCCTCTCTCCGAGTGAGATCGGGCGAACCATCATGCAGATTTCCAAGGGCTTGAGCTGAGTCCACAACTCCAAGCCGCGGAAGCGTCAGTCCCCCTTAATGGTGGCCTCTCCGGTAGCGCCCGTTATCACCGAGGAGGACGGCGGATCGCTGGCGGGAAAGCTTCCGTCGACTTCCTTGTCGTGCTTGGCTTCCTCACGGTCGATCTCGACCTTGGCCGCGAGCCAGAAGGTCATGTCTTTGCCCTCGGGCGAGCCTGCTTCTTCCCACAACATGTGGGCCTTCTCGCGAATGCGCTGTTGCAGGATGGAGTAATCGTCCGACATGGCTTTTTCTCGCTGTAACCGCCGATGACCGGCTCCGCTTGGAACACGCCAATGCGGTCATGGTTTCAGGATCCGACCGGCGACACTTTCGAGTAGGCTTGCGCGGCACGCAGCCACACGGCGGGGCAACAGAGATGTTCACGTCCCGTTCCTTTTGCGTTATGCTGCGGCATGGATCGCGCCCTGCACCGCAAGAGGAACCAAGCCGGCGATGCCTCGGGGCCACGGCGCAATCCGGGGGCGCCCTGATGGCGCGTCGCACCGGCAGTGCCGATCTGCCGCTGCATGGTGGCCGCGTGCCGGCCTGGCTCGGCCAGCGCATGACGCGGCTGGGGGCGGTGATCGTCGAAGCCATCATCCTCGAATACGGGCGGGACGAACTGATGCGGCGCCTGGCGCATCCCTTCTGGTTCCAGTCCTTCGGTGCCGTGATGGGGATGGACTGGCACTCCTCCGGCATCACGACCAGCGTCATCGGCGCGTTGAAGCGCGGGCTGGCGCCGTTGTCCGGGGAGCTCGGCATCCACGTCTGCGGCGGCCGCGGACGGCACAGCCGAGCCACCCCGGACGAACTTGTCGCCGTCGGTGAGCGGGTTGGGCTGGACGGTATGGCGCTGGCGCGGTCGAGCCGGCTGGTGGCGAAGGTCGACAGCGCGGCGGTGCAGGACGGCTTCGCTCTCTATTTGCACGCCTTCATCGTGGCGGATGACGGCCGCTGGGTGGTGGTGCAGCAGGGCATGCACGAGGAACGGGGGCAGGCGCGGCGCTACCACTGGCAATCCGAGGGCCTGGAGAGCTTCGTCGATGCGCCCCACGCCGCGATCGAGGGTCAGGGACAGGGCATGATCGTCAACCTCGCCGACCGCCGCGCCGCCGCTTCGCGCGGGCGGCAGCTCGAACTCCTGGAAGACATCGGCCCGGATGGGATCGTGCGCGAGCTGCTTCGCCTCGAGGGCAGGACGGCGCCCGTTGCGGCCGAACCGGCCCAGGCGCTGCTGCCCCATCTGATCATGCCCGCCCATCACGATGTCCGCGCCGAGGATGTGGTCGAGCGGCGGCTGCATGGCGCGCTCGCCGCCGCGGCCGATCGCGGGCCGAAGGACTTCGCCGACCTGCTGCTGGTGCCCGGCATCGGCGCCCGAACCGTTCGCGCGCTGGCGATGGTGGCGGAGGTCGTGCATGGGGCACCTTGCCGTTTCACCGACCCCGCCCGCTTCTCGCTCGCGCATGGCGGCAAGGACCGGCACCCCTATCCGGTGCCGACGCGGGTCTACGACCGGACCATCGAGGTCATGAAGTCGGCCGTTCTCAAGGCCAAGCTAGGGAACTCGGAGGAGCTGGCGGCGATCCAGCGGCTGGACGCCCAGGCCCGGCGGCTCGAACGGACGGCGACAGGGCCTTCGCTGCCGGCGCTGATCGCGGAGGAGCGCGCCAGCTCGCACAACTACGGCGGCCGCAGCGTTTTTGGTTGGGAAGCCGGCCCTCAGGAAACGAAGCGGTCCTCATGATGGCAATGTCCGACCTGTTCGACGCACCGGTGCTGCCCGGCCTGGCAACGGCGGCCAGCTTCGTCACCCCGGCCGAGGAGTTGGCGCTGATCACGGCGATCGATGCCGCGAACCTCTCGCCGTTCCGGTTTCAGGGCTGGATCGGCAAGCGGCTCACGGCCTCCTACGGCTGGACCTACGACTTCGAAACCGGGCGCATGAGCCAGGCCGATCCTTTGCCCGGCTGGCTGCTGCCGTTTCGCGACCGCGCCGCTGGGTTTGCCGGGCTGCCGCCGGAGGAGCTCGTCCAGGCGCTTTTGATCCGCTACGGCACGGCAGCCGGCATCGGCTGGCACAAGGACCGCCCGACGTTCGAACACGTCGTCGGCATCTCCCTCGGCGCGCCCGCCATCATGCGGTTCCGGCGGCGCCGCGGGGAGAAGTTCGAGCGGGCGAGCCTGCCTCTGGAGCCGCGTGGCGCCTACCACCTCAGCGGCGAGGCGCGGCACGAATGGGAGCACAGCATCGCGGAGATGGATCGGGAACGCTGGTCGGTGACGTTCCGGAGCCTGGCGATCCGCGAGCCTAGCCCGGGAAGGCCTTGACCTCGGTCTCCACAAAGCTCAGCGGCCCCGGACCCGAATTCACCACATTGTGCTCCACCCCGGCGATGCGGTGATAGGCTACGCCCGCCTTCAACTCCGAGGTGGTGGTCGTCCCATCCGGATATTCGACGAGCAGCGTGCCGTCCATCATCGGCACGACGCAGTAGAGCCAGCCATGCCGATGGAAGCCGGTCTCGGCGCCGGGACCGAAGTCCCAGCGGATGACGCGCAGCTTGTCGTCGTCGATCTGCAGCACCGGGACCGCAGGCTCGCGGCAGCGCAACGGTCCCGACATGCCGATTACTCCGCGGCTTGGGCGGTGGTGGCGGCCATGCCGGGCAGCGGCAGGGCGCCGGTCGCTTCCCAGGTCGCCCAGCACTTGTCGCCGGCGGCCTTATCGAGCGGCAGGTGCGGCGGGCGGATCGTGCGGTAGTTGTCGTCGCCGGTGCTGCGCGCGATGATCTCACGCAGGCCCGGGATCAGCGCCACGGAGGTCGCGGCCTTGCGGGTCGCGGCCAGCATGGCCTGGGCCGCATCGGCCTCGGGGCCCGTGCGCTTGGCATAGACGATGGCGCCCCAATGCGAGTTGGCATTGCTCGCCGCTGTGATGCAGCCCGCGCCGCCCTCGGCGAGGATCTTCTGCAGGTACTCGTCGCTGCCCGTATAGACCTCGAAGCCCTGCGCGCCGAAGGCGTCGATCATCGCCTTCATGTTCGCATAGTCGCCCGAGCTGTCCTTCACGCCGCGGAAGACGCCGGGGAAGGCGGCCAGCAGGCGGCCGATGAGGTCGAGGCTGAAGGGCACGGCGGACTGCTGGGGGAAATGGTACAGGTACAGCGCGATGCCCGAGCCGACGCGCTTCGCCACCTCGGAGAAGTAGGCGAAGAGCCCGTCATCCGAGGGGCCCTTGTAGTAGAAGGGCGGCAGCAGAAGGACGCCGCGGCAGCCTTTTTCCTTGGCGTGGAGCGTGAGCTCGACCGTGTCGGTCAGGCTGGCGCAGCCGGTGCCGGGCATCATCACGCTGGCGGGGATGCCGCGCGCGATCAGGCCCTCGAGGATCTGCTTGCGCTCATGCAGGCCGAAGCTGTTCGCCTCGCCCGTCGTGCCGAGGACGCCCAGGCCGTTGCAGCCGTTGCTCAGCAGCCACTTGGCATGCTTGGCCATGCGGTCGAGGTCGGGCGAAAAGTCCGGCTTCATCGCGGTGAGGACGGCGGCGTTCACGCCGCCGAAAAGGGCGTTCTTCATGGTTGTTTCCTCAAAGTGAACCGACGGGGGGCTTGGTCCCCGCACGTCGTGGCCAGGCTCCCGGCCAAGTGGCGATATGGTCCTCGGTCGCGCCCGCCTTGCGCTCGCTGATCACGCGGCTGCGCACGGACACCCCCGCGCGTATCACGCTTCCCTCGTCGCCGGAGCGAAGCGGGTGCCAGTCCGGCAGGTCCCGCCCTTCGGCGATGAGGCGATAGCCGCAGGTGGGCGGCAGCCAATCGATGTCCTTGAGCACCGCAGGCGTGAGGCCGATGCAGTCGGGCACCCGGCGCTTGCGGTTGGGATAATCGGTGCAGCGGGCCGTCGCGGTGTCGAGCAGTCGGCAGGCGATCTCGGTGTGGTGCAGCCGCCCGGTGTCGTCCTCGCGCAGCTTGTGGAGGCAGCAGCGGCCGCAGCCGTCACACAGGCTCTCCCACTCGGCGGGCGTCATCGCGTCGAGCGGGGTGGTCTTCCAGAAGGGCAGGGCGTCGGGCACGGAGACAGTTTAGCGCATCTCCGCGCGGCTAGAAACCTATCCAGCCCGACCTTAGCGGCGGGGCGTGGGCGGCGGCGGCAGCGGCGTGCGCCCGACGCCCCCACGGGTGGAGCGTCCGGGATACGCAGCCGGGGCCGGGGATGGCTCAGCCGCCGCGGGCGCGGCGGAGGGGGCCGGCGCGCCGCCGAAGCGGATCAGCGCCGCACGCAGCGGATCGGCACCGGGATTATGCGCCAACATGGTGACCACGATGTCGCGCGTCGTCACCTCCCGCCCATAATAGGCGGCGTTCCAGTCGGGCTGCGGGTTCAGCACCGAGCCCTCGAGCGCAATCCCCGCAAAGAGGCCGCGCGAGCGCGAGAAGGCCAGGATATCCGCGCCCATATTGGCTGTTGTAGAGGCCTCGACCGAGCCGCCGATATGCGCGATCGCCAGCGAGGCGTCGGCGCCGAACTTGAACTGGCTGTTGATGACGGCATTCAGGGCGCGCTCGGTCATCATCAGCAGCAGGGTCTGGCTGTCGCGGATGCCGGCCTGGAAGCCGAAGCTGCCAGATCCGATCGTGAAGAAGGCGGGCGAGGACCAGGACCCGGCGGCATCGCGGCCAACCAGCACGCAATTGCCACCTTCGCCGCCGGCGAAGAAGGCGGCGCTGAAGGTGCGCGGGCAGACGAGGGCGCCGCGCGCCCGGCGCAGCACGCTTGCGGCGTCGAGCCGGTCATTCTCCGCGGACAGGATTTCCTGCACGGACAGCGCCGATCGGTCGACCACCGCCTGCGGTTCGTTGCCCGCGGGCGAACCCGCGCATCCCGCCAAGAGTGCGGCCGCAACGGCCAAGGTCACAAAACGCATGAGCTTCCCCCGATAACCCCAGGCAATCGCGCGATTCTAACTGAGGTTGAGCCGCACCGGAAGCTTCATGTTTCAAAATGCTTCGGCGGGAAGCCAAGGTTCCTCGTTCACGGTCATCACGCGCCAATCCGGCCCATGCTTTTCCAGCCGCGTCAGCGAGAGGTTGCGGATGGAAAAGGTCAGCGCCTGGTGCGCGTCCAGCGCGATGGCATGGGCCAGGGCGCCGCGGATCGAGCCGCCATGGGCGATGATGACGATGTCCTGGCCAGGCAGCGATTCCGCCAGGCCCTCCATCACCGGGCCTACGCGCTCGCGCACATCGTCCAGGCTTTCGCCGCCGGGCGGGCGATCGGCGGCGGCATGCGGCCAGAACGGGTGCGGCGGGTTCAGCAGCCGCTCGGTCAGCGCCTCATGCGTGATGCCCTGCCAGTCCCCGAGGAACTGTTCCGCCATGTCGGGCTCGACGACCAGGTCCTGCTCGGGATAGCCGGCGGCGAAGATCGCGGCCGCGGTGGCGTGGGTGCGGCCGAGCGGGCTCACCACCCAGCGCGCCGGGCGCGGCAGGCGCTGCGCGAGCCAGCGGTACAGCGCGGCCTCCTCCCGCAGCGCCACGTCGCAAATGGCCACATCCATATTGCCGTAGAGCACGGCGCGGGCCGAGGGCTCGACCAGGGCGTGGCGGACAAGAAAAAAGCGCGTCGGTTCCATGGCGCAAGCGTGTAGCGGCGCGGCGCGCGGGCTGATAGCCATGTCGGCCATGCGGATCTCCACACTGCTTCGCGACCGACGTTTCCTCATCATGCTGGCGCTCGGCTTTTCCGCCGGCGTGCCGCTGCCGCTGTCGGGCTTCGTGCTGCGGCAGTGGTTTTCGGAATCGAACGTCTCGCTGGCCGCCATCGGCTTCACGGCGCTGATCGGGCTGTCCTATTCGCTGAAGTTCCTGTGGTCCCCGGTGATCGACCATGCTGCGCCGCCGCTTTTTGGCAGTCTGGGACGGCGGCGCGGCTGGCTGGCCACCATTCAGCCGCCGCTGATGCTGGCGATCCTCGCGCTGGGCTTCACCGATCCGGTGCAATCGGCCGCGCTCACGGCGGCGGTGGCGGTGGTCGTGGCCTTCCTCTCCGCCAGCCAGGACATCGTGATCGACGCTTATCGCATCGAGATCCTGGAGGAAGAGGATCAGGGCTACGGCTTCGCCTGCTACGTCTGGGGCTATCGCTTCGCCCTGCTCGCCGCCAGTGCCGGCGGGCTGAGCCTGGTCGCGCTGGTGGGCTGGCGGGGCGCCGTCGCCTATTGCGCGGCCTTCGTGAGCGGGGGGTTCATCGCCGTGCTCTTCGCGCCCGAACCGGCCGCGCCGCGCGCGGAGACCACGAGCTGGGCCGAGCGCATCAAGCTCGCCGTGATCGACCCCTTCGCCGATTTCATGCGGCGCAAGCACTGGCTGGCCATCCTGCTCTTCGTCGTGCTGTTCAAGCTGGGCGAGGCCCTCGCCGGCATCATGACACCGCCCTTCTACCGCGAGATCGGCTTCACCCGGACCGAGGTGGCGACGGTCGGCAGCATCCTCGGCCTCGTCATGTCGCTGACCGGCGTGCTGGCGGGCGGCTGGTTCGTGGCGCGCATCGGCACCGGGCGGGCGCTGGTCATCACCGGGCTGACGCAAATGCTGTCCAACCTCATGTACGTCGCGCTCTATATGGCGGGGCGCGACATGGGGATGCTCTACGCCCAGGTCGGCATCGAGAGCTTCACCGACGGCCTCGCCGACGCCGCCTTCGTCGCCTACCTCACCAGCCTGACCAACCGGGCCTTCAGCGCCACGCAATATGCCCTGCTCTCCTCGCTGGCGGCGGTACCGCTGCGCTTCCTGGGCGGCTGGTCCGGGCAATTGGCGGAGGCGCTGGGCTGGACCAATTTCTTCCTGCTGACGATGGCGGCCGCCCTGCCCGCGCTGTGCATCATGCTGTGGCTGTTGAAGCGCCTGCCGCCGCCGCCGCCGGCCCGCCTTGTGCAACCCCTCACCCTGGTGCCCGAGACATGAGCGTTTACTGGATGACGCCGCTGCTGCTGGTCGGCAGCAATATCGTGATGACCTTCGCTTGGTACGGCCACCTGAAGGCGCCGTCCTGGCCGATGTATGTCGCGATCCTCGTGAGCTGGGGGATCGCCTTCTTCGAATATTGCATGGCCGTGCCGGCCAACCGCATCGGCTACGGCACCTTCACCGGCCAGCAATTGAAGGTGATGCAGGAGGTGATCACGCTCGGCGTCTTCGCCGTGTTCAGCGTCACGTTCCTGGGCGAGCAGCTGCGCTGGACTTATTTCGCCGCGATGGGCTGCCTGGTCATGGCGGTGGTCTTCATTTTCCTGCCGGTCGATTAACCGCACGCCGTTGCGACTCGGCTCCGGCGGAGCGTCGCCTGATTTCCACATGTTATTCACAGCTTCTTCGTACTCGAAGGGCTTGCGGCGCGGATTTGCAGTGCAATACCCTAGCCGTGGTGGTGAGTCGGACACCGCACCCCAATACCTGGGTCTGGGGGGATCCAAAGGGGGGCGTTGTTTTGCCATCGGGCGGTCAAACGCTCCGCCACTCGTGAACCTGCGCCGCCCGGGGCATGGTTCGCGCACCCCACCGGGCCCCATAAGGGGGACGCCACATGTCCGTGATGCTGGCAGAGGTTGCTGAAGACGAACGCGCGACCAACCCGCTCGATGTGCTGGAACAGATCGTCATCGCCAATGATTGGACGTTCGAGCGACGCTCGGATGGCGAGATGGCGGCGGAAGCGCCGGGCAAGTGGTGCAACTACACCCTGTTCTTCTCCTGGGCGCCCGAGATCAGCGCCATGCATTTCTCCTGCGCCTTCGACGTGAAGGTGCCGGACCTGCGCCGCGCGCCACTGTTCGAACTGCTGGCCCTGGCCAACGAGCGGCTTTGGATCGGCCATTTCGGGCTGGAATCCGATGAGGGTGTGCCGGTGTTCCGCCACGCCGTGCTGCTGCGCGGGGCGCCCGGCGCCTCGGCGGAATCGCTGGAGGACATGGTGGATATCGCCATCACCGAATGCGAACGCTTCTTCCCGGCCTTCCAGTTCGTGCTCTGGGGCGGCAAGGCGCCGACGGAAGCGCTGGATGCCGCGATGCTGGACTGCGTCGGAGAAGCTTAAAGCGCGCCCTCAAGCGCCGGGCGCGCGCTCCGCACGCTTGGCTTCGCGCCTCAGGTTTGTTGCGCGAGATGGGCAGGTTGGTCGCCGCGCGCCGGCCGCTTTGCGGCCGGGTTCTTCCGGCGCCTCCTTGTGCGACGACAGGGGTCGCCTGATTTCTCCGGTCGGATAGACTGCGCGAAACCGTCAGGAAACGCGCATGGCCTCCCTCCCCCCGCTTCTTCTTATCGGCTGCGGCAAGATGGGCGGCGCCATGCTCGCCGGCTGGCTGGAGCGCGGCCTGCCGCCCGAGACCGTCGTGGTCGAGCCGCATGCCGCCGCCGTCACCGCCTTCGCCGGGCGCGTCCGCCACGTCAGTGGGATCGCCGAGATCCCCGCGGGCTTTGCGCCCGCCGCCGTCATCCTCGCCACCAAGCCGCAGGAGGCGCCGAACGCCCTGCCCGCGCTGGCGCATCTGGTGAGTCCGGGGACGGTCTTCCTCTCGATCATGGCCGGCAAGACGGTGGCGGGCATGCAGTCGCTGCTGGGCGGCGCCCCGCATGTCGTCCGCGCGATGCCCAACACGCCGGCCGCCGTGCGCCTCGGCTTCACGGTCGCCTTTCCCGGCCCGGGCGTGACGTCTGCCCAGCGCGAGCTGTGCGACTCGCTTCTCTCCGCCGTCGGCGAGGCGGCCTGGGTCGACCAGGAATCGCTTATCGATCCCGTGACAGCCGTCTCCGGCGGTGGGCCCGCCTATGTCTTTCTGCTGGCCGAGGTGATGGAGAAGGCCGCCATTTCCCAGGGCCTGCCGCCGGACCTCGCCCGCCGAATGGCCCGCGCCACCGTCGCCGGCTCGGGGGCGCTGCTGGCGGCGAGCACGGAGGATGCCTCAAAGCTGCGGATCGCCGTGACCAGCCCCAAGGGCACCACGGAACGCGCGCTGGCCGTGCTGATGCGCCCGGACGCCTGGCCCGCGATCATGGAGGAGGCGATCGAGGCGGCGACGGCGCGGTCGCGCGAACTGGCGGGATGAAGGCCGCCGTCGCCACCATCGGCTTCACCAGGAGCAGCGCTGAGAACTTCTTCGGCCGGCTTCGGAGCGCCGGCGTGAAGCGGGTGATCGATGTGAGGCTGCACAACACGTCGCAGCTCGCGGGCTTCGCCAAGTCGGACGACCTGGCCTTCTTCCTCAAGGCGATCAACGGCATGGACTATGTGCCCGAGCCCCGCCTCGCACCGAGCGAGGAGCTGATGAAGTTCTTCAAGACGGACAAGGGCGACTGGAACGTCTTCGAGCGCGATTTCACCGGGCTGCTGAAGGAGCGGAAGATCGAGAAGGAGCTCAAGCCCTCCTTCTTCGACGGCGGCTGCCTCCTGTGCTCGGAGCCGACGGCGCACCACTGCCACCGGCGCTTGGTGGTCGAGTATCTGAACCGGGAGTGGGACGGCGCGCTGACCGTCGCGCATCTCTGACCAGGCCGCAAAATCCTTGCGTATTCTGTGGGTTATGGATACTTGTAGCCATTGATCCTCGCCGCTGCGTGCGCAGGGGTCATCGCGAGAGTAAGATGGTAAGGGGGTAAGATGGTAAGGCGGCTCAGGCCGCCTCGCCGGCCGCCCATCCGCTCGCCCAGGCCCATTGGAAGTTGTATCCGCCGAGCCAGCCCGTGACGTCCACGGCCTCGCCGATCACGAAGAGGCCGGGCACCTCCTTCGCCATCAGGTTCTGCTGCGACAGCGCCTCGGTATCCACGCCGCCCAGCGTCACCTCGGCCTTGGCATAGCCCTCGGTCGTGGCGGGCGTCAGCGCCCAGGCCTTGATGAGCGTGGCGAGGCCGATCACCGCGCGGTCGGTCAGATCCGCCATCCGCATGCCCGGCAGGTGGCGTTCGGCCAAGGCCTGGGCCAGCCGCGTCGGTAGGTATTCGCCCAGCACGGTGCGCGGCTCGGCCTTGGGGCGCGCGCGCTTGGAGGCCAGGAGGAGCGAGGTCGCGTCCTGCCCCGGCAGCAGGTCCAGCGTTACGGCCTCGCCTTCGCGCCAATAGGAACTGACCTGCAGGATCGCCGGGCCCGACAGACCGCGATGGGTGAAGAGCATCGCCTCGGGGAACTTCGCCGTGCCGGCTTTCGCGATCACCGGCAGCGCAACGCCCGCCAACGGCAGCATCAGCGCAAGCTCCTCGCCACCGAAGGCGAGCGGGACCAGCCCCGGCCGGCGTTCGACCAGCTTCAGGCCGAAGCGCTTGGCGGCATCGTAGGCGAAGCCGGTGGCGCCCATCTTGGGGATGGACAGCCCGCCCGTCGCCAATACCAGGGACTCCGCGGTGAAGACGCCGCGATCCGTCGTGACGGTGAAATCCGCCCCACGCGCGATATCCGTCACGCGATGCTCCAGCAGCAGCGTCACGCCCGCTGCCTCGGCCTCAGCCAGCAGCATCGCCACCACCTGCCGCGCCGAGCCGTCGCAAAAGAGCTGGCCCAAGGTCTTCTCGTGCCAGGCGATGCGGTGCTTCTCGATCAGCGCCAGGAAATCGCGCGACTTGTAGCGGGCAAGCGCCGAGCGCGCGAAATGCGGGTTGGCGGAGATGAACCGCTCCGGCCGGACATCCAGATTGGTGAAGTTGCAGCGCCCGCCGCCGGAGATGAGGATCTTCTTCCCCGCCGCCTCGGCATGGTCGAGCAGCAGCACGCGCCGGCCGCGCTGGCCGGCGCGGATGGCGCACATCAGCCCGGCTGCGCCGGCGCCGATCACCAGGACATCGTATTTGGTCAACTAAATCCCGTGCAGCACCCGCTTGGTGTTGGAGGCGCGCATGTTGCGCAGCCGCGCCAGCGCCCAAAGCGGAAAAATGCGCCGATAGCCGTGATAGCGCAGGTAGAAGACGCGGGGGAATCCGGTGCCGGTATAGTCGTCCTCGGGCCAGTCGCCGTCCGGCTTCTGCTCGCGCATCAGCCATTCGGCGCCGCGCTGCACGGCCTCGTTCTCGGCCTCGCCGGCGGCCATGAGGGCGAGGATCGCCCAGGCCGTCTGGCTCGCGGAGGAGGGCGCGTGCTGCTGCGTGTCGGGCCGGGTGCCGCCGCGGGCGGGGTAGGTCAGGCCGTCCTCGCCCCAGCCGCCATCCTCGTTCTGCCGCTCGAGCAGCCAGGCCGCGCCGCGGCGCATCGCATCGTGCTCGGGCGGGAGGCCGGCGGCGTTCAGCGCCGTCAGCGCGGACCATGTGCCGTAGACGTAGTTCACGCCCCAGCGGCCGTACCAGGAACCGTCGGCCTCCTGCTCGCGCAGCATGTATTCGATCGCCGCCTTGGAGGCCGCCTCGTCGCCGCGGCCGAGTTGCGCCAGCATGGCGAGGCAGCGGCCGGACACGTCGGAGGTCGGCGGATCGAGCAGCGCACCATGATCGGCGAAGGGGATGTGGTTCAGGTAGTGGAAGGTGTTGTCGGCGTCGAAGGCGCCCCAGCCGCCGCCGCGCGACTGCATGCCGACCGTCCAGTCCGTGGCGCGCTGAATGGCGCCATCGAGGCCGGCCTCCTCGGCGCCAGCGGTGCGGCGGAAGCGGTCCATCGCCAGCACAACCACGGCCGTGTCGTCAACATCGGGGTAGTGCGCGTTCTCGTATTGGAAGGCCCAGCCGCCGGGCTGGAGGTTCGGGCGCTGCCAGGCCCAGTCGCCGCGCACGTCGCGGATCTCCTTGCCCAGCAGCCAGCCGAGCCCGCGCGCGACAGCCGCCTGCGCGGGCGCTCCGCCGGCTTCGAGCAGCGCGTGGCTGACCAGCGCCGTGTCCCAGATCGGCGAGAGGCATGGCTGGACGTAAGTCTCTTCCGTGCCGGGTTCGCTTCCCGGCCGTTCCTGCACGAGCTTCTCGATCGCGGCCCAGGCGGCCACCAGGCGCGGATCATCCTGCGCCACGCCGAGGCAGTGATACATCAGCACTGAATTGGCCATGGCCGGGTAGATGGCGCCCAGCCCATCCTCGCCGTTCAGGCGTTCGGTCACGAAGGCTTCGCATGCCGCCTCGGCGCGGGCGCGATGGGTGCGCGGAAACAGCAGGCGCGCGCGATGCAAAGCGCCGTCCAGCCCCTTGAAGAGCGACGCCCAAGGCTCGGCCTGATGGGCGCCACCGGACCATTCCTTCACCTGCTCGGGCGGGGTGCTGAACAGCTCGTCGAGTGTCGCGCCGGTCGGATTCTGCGCCACGGGGCGGCGGGCGATCACCACCGTCAGCGGCACCAGCACGGTGCGCGCCCAATAGCTGATCTTGCTGACGTGGAAGGGGAACCAGCGGGGCAGCAGCATGATCTCGGGCGGCATCATCGGCACGGCGCGCCAGGGCACCGCGCCGAACAGCGCCAGCGTCGACCGCGTGAAAACGTTGCAGCGCTCGGCCCCGCCGGCGGCCAGGATCGCGTTGCGCGCGGCCACCATATGCGGCGCGTCCGGGGAATCGCCGATCAGCTTCAGCGCGAAATAAGCCTTCACCGAACAGGAGACGTCGAGCGGGCCGCCATGGAACAAGGGCCAGCCGCCGCCGGTATTGGACGACTGCTCGGCCTGGATACGGCGCAGGTAGCGGCCGATGCGTGCCTCCTTCTCCGGCTGGATGCGGCCGAAGAAGTGGTAGAGCATCAGATACTCGGCGGGGATGGTGGCGTCGGCTTCCAACTCGAACACCCAATGCCCGTCGGGGCGCTGGCGCTCCAGCAGGTGTCGGGCGGCGGCGGCGACCGCCTGCTCGAGCGAGTCGTTATCCGAACCGAGCGACCCTGCCTGCGATGCCCCGTCGGGACCCGCCGTCAGGTTCGGCATGATATTCAACTCGGTCTACCCCTTGCTTCCGCCGCGGAATCAGCACTCCAGCCGTAGTGAATAGGCCATTTCGGCCCCATGCCGGAAGTCCGCAGCGGGTTGTAAAGTGACGGCTTCATTCGCGCGAGAGCGGCTCGCCCTTCCAAAATCCCCCCATGCCTCGCCACTCGGCCCGGGCGGAGTCGAGGGTGAACGCCAGATAAGTCGTTGCGATGACGGGCAATGCAAGTCCTCGCAGCGGCGAAAGCCCGAAGCGCCGGAGCATCGGCGCAAAAGCCACAGTCATCGCGCACCATGCCAGCAGGCCCAGCAGGCGGGCCGTACCGTGGCCGAAAACCGCCAGCAGCGGCGGCGCCAGGTAGACCAGGCTCAGCGCCAGCACCATGCCAGCCAGCACCAGCGGATGGTAGAGTAGCTGTGCATAGGCGGTGCGCACCACCATGGCGCGGATGGTGCCGATGTCGTCATAGGCCCGCAGGGAATGCACGCGCTCGGTCAGACCGAGCCAGATGCGTCCTCCGCCGGACTTCATCAGCCCCGCCAGGGCGCAATCGTCGATGATCCGGCCCTTGATCGGCATCAGCCCGCCCCGCGCCTCGAAGGCAGAGCGGCGCAGCAGGACGCAGCCTCCGGCGGCGGCGGCGGTCCGCGCCTTCGGGTCGTTGGACCAGCGGAAGGGGTAGAGCATCTGGAAGAAGAAGACGAAGGCCGGGATCAGCCAGCGCTCGGCCGTGGATTGGCAGCGCAGCCGCGCCATCAGCGAGACTAGGTCCCGCCGGTCGGAGGTCGCGCGTGCCACCAGCCGCCGCAGGCTGTCGGGCGTGTGGGAGATGTCGGCGTCGGTGAAGAGCAGGAACTCATGCGCCTCGCCCGCGACGGCATCGAGGCCCTGCTGGAGCGCGTAGAGCTTGCCGGACCAGCCGGACGCCTTGCCCCTTCCGGTCACCACAAGCAGGTGCTGATCCCCCGCGGCGCGGGCCAAATCGCCGGTGCCGTCGGTGCTGCGGTCATCCACCATGACGATCCGCAGGGCGCCCGGATAATCCTGAGCGGTCAGGCTTCTCACCGTGACGGCGATGGTCTCGGCCTCGTTGCGGGCCGGGACAACGACGGCCACGGCGGGCCATCGTGCCGGTTCGGGCCAGATTGCCGCGTCCGAATCATCGTCCCGCGCCAGCCAGAAAAAGCCGCGGCCGAACAACAGAACGGCCCAGGCGATGCAGGCCGCCAGCCCCAGCCAGATCACCGCCGCAGCATTCCCGCCTGCTTGAACCAGGCGATTGCGTCCAGCACGCCCTCCTGCCAGGGGCGGGCGGTGAAGCCGAGCACGCGCTTGGCCTTCTCGGCCGAGAAGAACATGTGGTGCCCGGCCATGCGGAGCCCGTCGCGCGTCAGCATCGGCTCCTTGCCCGTCACCCTGGCGACGGCCTCCGAAATCCAGGCCAGCGGGAAAAGCGGCGCGCGCGGCAGCCGGAAGGGTGCGCGATGCCCGCATTCGGCGGCGATGAAATCCAGCATATGAGCCAAAGTCACGTCCTGGCCGCCGAGGATATGCCGCTCCCCGATGGTCCCGTGGTCCAGCGCCGCGACGCAGCCCGCCGCGCAATCCACGACGTGGACTAGGTTCAGCCCGGTCTCGACATAGGCCGGCATCTTTCCCCGCGCGGCTTCCAGGATGATGCGCCCGGTCGGTGTCGGGCGGCCGTCATAGGGGCCGATCGGCGTGGATGGATTGACGATGACAGCCGGCAGTCCTTCCCGCCTTACCAGGGCTTCCACCACCCGCTCGGACTCGGTCTTGCTCGCCTTATAGGGGCCGATCGCCTCCTCGACGGCGGCCGGATCCTCTTCCGTGGCGGGCGCCCCGTCGGCACGCGGCTTCAGCGTGGCCACCGACGAGACATGGACGATCCGCGGCACGCCGGCGGCGAGGGCGGCCATCATCACCGCCTCCGTGCCGCCGACATTGGTGGCGCGCATCCGCTCGGGGTCGGGCACGAAGATCCGGTAGTCCGCCGCCGCATGGATCACCCCGCCGACGCCTTCCATGGCGTGGCGCAGGCTCGGCGCATCGGTGATGGTGCCCAGCGCATAGGAAATATCGAGCCCCGCCAGTGTCTCCCGCGTTGCCTTCGGGCGGACCAGGGCGCGCACCGCGTGGCCCTGGGCAAGCAGTTCCCGGGCGAGTGAGGCGCCGAGAAATCCGGTCGCACCCGTCAGTAAGATGGTCGTTGGCCGCATGGCACCCTTGTGGCGGAGCCGCCGGCCATGGTCCAGCCGCCATCCCGCGCTATATGTGCGGCATGACAACCCGACGACATCTCCTCCTCGCCCCCGGCCTAATGGCCCTCTCAGCCCCGGCCCTGGCCCAGGGCACCCCGCCGACAGGCGCCGCGATCGCGGCCGTGGAGCGCTTCCACGCAGCGCTGCTCGCCGTGATGCAGGACGCGCCGCGCCTGGGCGCACGCGGCCGCTTCGACCGGCTAGTGCCCGTGATGACCCGGACCTTCGACCTGGCGGCGATGACGCGCATTGCCTCGGGCGGCTCATGGGTGGGCTTCACCGGCACCGACCAGACGGCGCTGGTCGATGCCTTCACCCGCTGGTCGATCGCAACCTATGCCGCTCGCTTCGACGGCTACTCCGGCGAGACCTTCGTCACCAACGGGACGCAGGCGCTGGCGAATGGTGACATTCTGGTGCGCACCACCCTGACCCGCTCTGGCAATCAGGAGCCGGTGGCGCTCTCTTACCTGCTGCGCGGAAACCCGCCGCGGATCGTGGACGTCTATCTGACCGGCACCATCAGCGAGCTCGCTTCGCGCCGGTCCGAGTTCATCACTCTGACCCGCCAGGGCGGTGCCGCGCGCGTGCTGGAAGAGTTGCAGACCCGCGCGGACCGCCTCCTGGCCGGCTAAAGACTCCCTCCGGCCGATCCCAGGTTGCACCGTGTAACCGGATCGGCTTCTTTGTCCGTAAGTTGTTGATATTCTTCGATTAATTGAAGACGTCTACAGCTTTACCGATGAAGAGGTGAAGAGTGGTGCACATATTGGTCCCGGCGATCCTTTCGATCGCCCTGCTCCTGGGCGCCGCCGCCAGTGCCCAGGAGGTCGTGTACGAACTCGACCCACTCGTCGTGCAATCCACCCGGCTCGAGGCGGCGCGGGCCAGCATCGCCCCCAGCCTCGGCGCCAGCGTCACCCAGATCGATCGCGAGACGATCGAGCGCCTGCCCCAGGGCGGCGGCGCCTCGCTCAACACGGTGCTGCTCCAGGCGCCAGGCGTGGTGCAGGAGGCGCAGGGCGACCTCCATGTCCGCGGCGACCACCGCAATCTGCAATACCGCATCAACGGCGTGACCCTGCCCGAGGCGATCAGCGGCTTCGGCCAGCTCTTCGACGCGCGCGGGCTGCGTTCGGTCTCGCTCATCACGGGCGCGCTGCCGGCGCAATTCGGCTACCGGACGGCGGGGATCGTCGACATCAACCTGCGTTCCGGCGCGCAGGATCCCGGCGGCAGCGCCAGCATCTACGGCGGCAGTTTCGGCCAGATCCAGCCGAGCGTCGCCTATGGCGCGGCCGTTGGCCCCTTCGAATACTACCTGACCGGCAGCTACCTGCAGAGCAACCGCGGCTTCGAAAACCCGACCAGTGCCCCCCAGGCCCTGCACAACGACACCCAGCAATATCGCGGCCTGGTGAACATGGCCTATCTGGTCGACGACCGGACGCGGGTGGCCTTCATCGGCGGCACCAGCCAGTCGCGCTACGAGATCCCCAATGTGGCAGGCCAGCCGGCGCGGTTCGCCGCCTACGGCCAGAACAGCTTCGACAGCGGCGACCTGCGCGCCCGGCAATGGCAGCGCTCCACCTTCGGCGTGCTGGCCGTGCAGCACTCGCGCGAGACGGTGGACCTCCAGCTCTCCACCTTCGCGCGGCAGACCTACATCGCCTATCTCCCGGATGTGGCCGGCGAGTTGATCGGCTCGGGCGTCGCGGCCGAGACGCGCAAGCGCAACCTCTCCGTCGGCGTGCAGGGCGATGCGGCGTGGCGGCTGGCGGAGGCGCATACGCTGCGCGCCGGCCTCTTCGCCTCGCACGACATCACGCGCAACATCGCCAACAGCACGGTGCTCCCGCTGAACGGGCAAGGCATCGCCTTCGACGCGCCCTTCACCATCCAGGAGCGCGGCCGAATCGAGGGCCAGCTCTACGGCATCTACGCGCAGGACGAATGGCGCCTCACCGACCAGGTGACACTGAACTTCGGCGCGCGCTTCGACGTGATGCGGCAGCAGGTCAATGCCTCGCAGCTCAGCCCGCGCGCGAACCTGGTATGGCGCCCTTCGGAGGCGACCACGCTCTCCATCGGCTATGCGCGCTATTTCACGCCGCCGCCGTTCGAACTGGTGGGCGCGCAGAGCGTGGCCCGGTTCGTGGGCACGACGGCGGAAGCCCCGTCGCTTGTCGACACCACGCCCTACGCCGAACGGCAGCACTACTTCGACGTCGGCGCGCAGCAGAA
>JAQGHY010000263.1 GCA_028291455.1 Rubritepida sp.
TCGGAATCCGCGGCTCAGTCGATCGCCAGCCTCGCCGCGCAGCTTGGTGCCGCTCTCGGTGGCATCAAGCTCGGCGGTGAGGTCGCCGTCGGCGTGACGCAGAGCCGAGGCGACGGCGATGTCGGGAAACTCTACCTCGATGTCAACGGCAAGAAAGGCGAGTTCAGCAACGATGAGGAGGGTGCGAAGGCGCTTGCCGCGCAGGCCAGCAAGTACCTGCTGGAGCAGCTAACGACCCTGGCCACAGGCGATTACGCGGGCATCCTCAACGCCTCCGGCGGAAGCATCGAGAAGCTGCAAAGCGACCTCACATGGTACACCGACGTCTACAAGAAGTTCGGTGAAACGGCCGCGGCGGCCAGCGCTTATCAGCAGGCCCTGGATCAGGTCACCGCCGCGTATGCGACGAACATCGCCAAGGCGCAGGAGCTATCGCTTTCCACCGAAGCGATCACCGCCGCACGGCAGAAGGATTTCGAGGCCGTCACCGCCCAGCGCGACGCGCAATTCGGCGCCTTCGGAACAAATCTGGAGGTCCGCCAGCTTGTGGCGACGGGCGGCGATACGCTTCCGATCCAGGAGCGGGTCGGGATGATGCAGTTCGACCTCCAGGCCAAGCAGCAGATGGCCCAGGCGAAGGCCACGCTGGAGAGCTGGGGCCTGAGCGCCGAGATGGTGACCGGGCAGCTGGCGTGGAACGAGGCCGTCCTCGCGCAGGAGCGTCTAGGCGTCCAGAAGCAGTATGCGGACCAGGCGCTCGCGATAGCCAACCAGTCGGGAGCCGATGGGGTGGCTGCGGCCCAGCAGGCAGCCCAGGCCCAGCAGCAGGCGGCCGGGTCCGCCCTCAGCGTGGTTACCAACCTGCGCGATTACGTCGGCTCGCTCTCCACCTCCGACGCCAGCGCCGGCACCGTCATGGATCGCTTCGGGGCGGCCGGAAACGACTTCAACGCGATCTACGGCGCCGCGGCGGCGGGCGATGCGAACAGCATTTCCGGCCTGCAGGGCGCGGCCGAGACGTATCGTGGCCTTGCTCGCGAGGTCTACGGCGGCGGGCAAGGTTACGCCGATGCCATCAAGCTGATCGGCGACCGGATCGGCAGCATCGCGGATATCGGCTCCGACGCCCTGACGCAGAGCTTCATCCGCGAGAACGACCGCGAGAATACCGACCGCGTCGTCGATGCCATTGCGGAGCTTCGGGCCGAGAACGTCCAGCTACGGGCCGATATCAAGCAGATCCTGATGAAGCCCGCAGCATGAGCGGCATGATCTGGGGCGACGACGCATGGGGCGCGATGCCGTCCCTACCGATCCCCGATGCTCCGGATACGCCGAACCCGTCGCCCGACGCCTTCGATCCGCGCATGGGCGGCGATCTGGTCTGGCTGGCCGAAATCGAGGCGGCTCTCGACGGCGGCACCCAGCCGACCGGCGGGCCCGCCTGGGCGGATGATGCCTGGGCTGCGATGCCTCCGGACTTCGCTCCAGCGGGCGGCTCCGAAACCGTGCGCGTGAGCGATCTCGGCTGGCGCGGACGGGAATCGGACATCGGCGGTGCGCTACCGTATCCGCCCCTGCTGATCACTGGGCCGGACATCGACCGGCGCGTGGCACTCGCCCCCGGATCCAGCGACACCTTCGCATGGGGATCGCTCGGCATTGCCTCGCCCGGGCTTGTGCCAGGCACCTCCCTGACCGGCCGAGACACCGCGATGCGTCGGGTCCGGATCCGCGCCGGCCTGCGCGGCTGGGATCAATCCCGCGGCTACGTCACCGATCCCTCGACGGCGGGTCTCATCGATGTGTTCGCCGGCATGGCGATGACTTGGCGGGCGACCGACCAGGGTGCGGAGGTGCCGTTGCGCGATCCTACCGCGTGGCTCGATGCGCCGATCGGCATTCGCCGCTTCCTCGGCACGGGCGGGACCGAAGGGCCGTCCAGCCTCGCCGGCACGCCCTGGCCGCTGGTGCGCGGCGGAACGACTGGCGCCCCGGTGCGCAGCTGCCCGGTGGTGCTCGTGAACGCTGCCTCGCGCGTCTATCGCTGGACCGATGGCGCCGGCGCGCTGGTGCAGGTCTATGAGGATGGCGCACCCGTGTACACTTTCGCCGGCCTCGTCGCCGATGTCTTCGCCGTCGGCTCGCCTGGTGCGGGCGCCTATTATGCCGACGCGCTCGGCCAGCTGAAGCTCGGCTCCGATCCTGCCGGCACCATCACAGTCGACGGCGCGGTGGGCAGCGACCCGACGGCGGCCGCGGTGCTGCGCGATCTCCTGATGGTCACCCTCGCGCTGCCCGGCGGGATGCTGGATCTCGGCTCGGTCATCACGGCCAGCAGCGTGGCGCCCTATGCCGGCGGCTGGGCCTGGTCTGGGCAGGAGACCGGGCGCGATGCGATCAAGCCGCTGCTGGCAGCCATGGGCGCCCGCCTGGTAGCCTCGCGCAGCGGCGGGCTTAGGCTCTGGGCTCTGCGCGCTCTGGCCGCTGACGCCGCCCCTGTCATCCGCATAGACCCCTGGCTGCTGGGCGTGACCATCGCGCCCGTCGCCCTCGATGCGCCGCTGGCCCCACCGGCCGCCACCTGGACTGTCGGCTATGGCCACACGCATGTGACCACCACGACGCCCAAGCCCACCGTCACTCCCGCCGAGCGCGACCGCCTGGCGCAGCCCTGGCGCACCGCGCCCTGGACCGATGCGGCGAACCTGTCGCGCTATGCCCAGCCCTCCCGTCCGGATCTGGTGGAGACGGCGCTGCTGCAGCAGGCCGACGCCCAGTCGCTCGCCAACGCCATCGGCGCGCTCTGGGGCGTGCAGCGCTCGCTCTGGCAGGTCACCATGCCCACGGCCTCGGTGCTGCTGCGCGAGTTCGGCGACGTCGTCTCGCTGCAATGGCCGGCTGATGGCCTGCGCGCCGGTGCGCTCGGGCAGATCGTCGGCGACAGCATCCGCGCGGGCACCGACACCGCCTCCATCCTGGTCCTGGTTTAGGAAGCGACATGGCACTCTTCGGGTGGGAGAACGCGGTGGATGCCGCTGGGGTGTCGCTGCTCGCCTCGGCCGCCGTGCTGGGCTTCGGGCCCGAGCTGCTGCGCGTGCCGATCGGCGCACCGTCCGTGGCCTGGCAGACACCGGTTGGGACGCTGGCCGCCAGCCTGACGATCACGTCGCCGGCGCCGATCGACTGGCGTGCCGTCTGTCTGTCGCGGACGAACCTGACCATGGCCGCCACGATCCGGGTCCGGGTGGGCGCTTATGACAGCGGCGTCGTCGCGGCCGGCGTGGCCTTCGGCATCGGCCAGGCCCTGCATGTCTTGCCGGCAACCGTCTCTGCCGTCACGCTGCAGATCGATATCGCCGATCCGACCAATCCCGACGGCTTTCTCAACGTGCCGCTCGTTTTCGCCGGACCGGCCGGCTTCAACGCGCTGATCGCGCCCGCCACCAATGACGGCCTCGACATCCGCACTGCCGATACCCAGACGCGGGGCGGCACCATCCTCACGGCCCGGCTCAGTTCGGCGCGGGGCTGGCAGGTCACGATGTCGTCGGTGAAGGATACGGATTCACCGTTGCTCGATGCGCTCTCGGCCAGCGCGGCCGCCGGCCGCAACGTCCTCTTCGTGCCCCGCGTCGGGCATGCCCGTGCGGCCGCCGAAAGCATCTTCGGGCTGCTCGCGCCCGGCCGCCGGGGCTTTCTCGGCCCGGTCGGCGACTACCGCACCTGGTCCGCCACCATTTCCGAAAGGCTCTGATCCCATGCTCTTCGACCGCGTGCGATGTGCCGTGCCGAATCCCGGGGCCGTGGGCGTGGGCAGCGCCATCACGCTTGGCGCCTCGCCCTCCGGCTACCGTTCGTTCCTCGCCGCCGCTGGCGCCACCAAGCCCGCCTATTTCGTGCTGGCTGATGGCGCGGGCAGGGCGATCACCGGCGTCTGGACCGTGAACGCTGGCGGCACGGCGACGATTACCGAGATCCTCGGCAACGATCGGCTGGGCGGTACGGCGGGGGAGACCTTCGCTGGCGCCTGTACCGCATGGAACACGTTGCCTGCCGTGGAGGAGCCCCTCGTTCGCAGCGGTCCGTTGGCCGGCTTTCGCAACCTCTTGATCAACGGCAATCCGACGATCAACCAGCGCGGCTACACGAGCGGCGGAGCGGTGGCGAGTGCCAATTTCTACACGCTGGATCGTTGGCGCGTCGTGACGTCCGGCCAAGCCGCAAGCTGGGTGGATAGCGCGGGTATCCGCAGCGTGACGGCCCCGGCCGGCGGCATGGAGCAGGTCGTCGAGGGCGCATCGATCCTGGCCGGGGTCCACACCCTATCCTGGCAGGGCACGGCAGTTGCGCTGGTCAATGGTGCGGCAGTCGCGAATGGCGCGCAGGTTACCCTTGCGGGCAACACAGACGCCGTCCTGCGATTTTCGAGTGGAACATTCTCGCTGGCCCAGCTGGAGCCTGGCCCCATGGCCACGCGCTTCGAGCGGCGCCCCATCGGCGCCGAGCAGGATCTTTGCGAGAGGTACTACGAGCAGCTCTGGTCGAGCTGGATCGGCAATGTCACCTCGGGTGTGATCTACGGCGCCAAAGCGAATTTCCGCACGCGCAAGCGGACCGTGCCGACCATTACTTCCATACTCGCCAACCTGATCGGCGCGGGGTCATTTGGTACCCGGGGATTCTCCGATACCGATCTCACGTCAACGCTGCTGCTGGCCACTGCGACGGCCACCGTCAGCGGCGGCGGTTACCGCGATTTTTTCTCAGCCGACGCGGAGCTTTGATCATGACCTACCAGCTTGCCGTCGACGGATCCGTCCTGCGCCTCGCGGACGGCGCGACCATCCCCGACGATCCCCGCAATCGCGATCGCTTCGCCTACGAGACTTGGCTGGCGGACGGCGGCGTGCCGGATCCTGCACCTGTCGTGGTGCCGATCCCGCCGGCGCCCCTCACGGCCCGGCAGCTTCGCCTCTGGCTCCTCAGTCGCAGCATCACTGGCTCCCAGATCATTACCGCGATCGCGGCCCTTCCAGGCGGCGAGCGCGAGCACGCGCTGATCGAGTGGGAATACTCGACGGAGTACCTCCGCTCCCATCCCCTGATCGAGCAGATCGGAACCGCCTTCGGCCTCTCGCCGTCCGACATCGACGCAGCTTGGCCGGACGCCGCCGCGCTCTAACCAGCCGGCCCCGGCCGCACCCCAACATCGCAGGAGTACCGCCATGCAGCCCGCATATGCGCGATGGCAGATCCGTGCCGGCAATACCGAGGTCGCGACCTGGATCGTCAGCGATCCCGCGACCGGCGAGGCGCTGGACCTCACCGTCTACGAGGCACGCCTGTCGATCGCCTGGGCCGGCGGTGCTGGCATCTACTGGCGCACCGGCGTGGATGCCGAGCTGGTGCTGGGCGACCAGACGGAAGGCTCCCTCACGCGCGGCTGGATTACCGCCACGCTCAGCCCGGCCCTCTCGCGCTCCTTCCCGACCGACGTCCCGGTGCTGGGCGAGCTCGAGCTCCGCGCCGCCGGCATCGAGGACAGCCTGATCGATATTGAATTCGACATCTCTACCGGGAGCAACCACGATGGCTGACGTCGAAATGATCGTCCGCAGGGTCGTGTTTCTGATCGCGGCGCAGCCGGGCAGTTCCACGGCCGCAGCTGCCATCGCGGCCGCGGCCGCCGCCGCGGGCTCTGCCGGCGCTGCTGCGCAGGATGTGGTGACCACGGGGCTTGATCGTATCGCCACTGGCGGGGACCGAGTGCAGACCGGCCTCGATCGTGTCGCCACGGGGCAGGACCGCACGGCGACCGCCGCCGATCGGGTCCAGACCGGCCTTGATCGTGTCGCCACCGGCCAGGACCGCACGGCCACCGGCACTGCTGCTGGCGCTACGGCCGCCGATCGCGTCCAGACCGGCCTCGACGCGGCCGCCGGTTCCGCCAGCGCGGCCGCAGGGCTGGTCAGTCAGCAGGCCGCCGCCAGCAGTGCGGCCGCCGCTGCCGCATCCGTGCCGGCCACCGCCGATCGCACCGTCGGCCGGCGCCTGAACGACACCGATATCTGGGCGATGAGCCGCAGCACCAAGACCTGGGGCTTTGGCGTGACCGGATCGCTCGAAGAGACGCCGGTCGATACCCTGCGCTGGGAGTTCAACCCGGCCACTCTCGCGCCGCTCGGCCCACAATTCGCCGGGCTTCGCGTCAACACGATCCGTAATCCGCTGCTGGAGGGGGCGGTCCCGGGATCGCCCGGCACCAACCCGACCAATATGTCGCTCGCTCTGGGGGCCACGAGTGGCGTCAACGTGTCCATTGCCGGCGTGGGCACGCTGGCCAACGGGATGAAGTACGTCGACGTGGCGATGGCCGGCCTGGCGACGGCGACTGTGACGCTGCTTATGACCCTTGAGCAGGGCGGCCTGATTGCCGCCGCCCTGGGCGAGGTGTGGAGCATGGCGGCCTCGGTGGCTCTGACCGCCGGCAACCCCGCCAACGTCTCGGTGCAGCCCACTTTCCGCAGCAACGTCGGCGGCACGGGCCTGGTCGGCGGCGCCTATACTCTGACGGCGACGCTGGCTCGTTTCCCGTTTACCGGGACCTTGGCCCAGGCTGGTACGACATCGATTATCCCGGTTCTGCGCGTGACCTATGCCTCCGGCGTGACGGCAGCGGAGACCCTGCGCATCGCCTTGCCGGATCTCGAAAAGGCGCCTTTCTCCTCCGCACCCAAGCCAGCGCAGACGGGCGTGCCTGCCGCGACGACGCGAGCCCAGGGGACGGTGGATATTGCCGTCGCGCAGCTCGGCACGCGCTGGAATCGCCGGCAGGGCATCATCATCGTGGACTGGGCGAGCCAGCCCGGCCCCTTCACCTCAGCGGTCGACGCCGACTGGTTCGGACTGTGCTCCTGGGGCGACAAGACGGCCAACGAACGCCTCGGCCTGCTGATCAACCCGGCCCACACCAGCGTCGAGGCGCGGATCACGGCGGGCGGTGTCGTGCAGGCAGCCGCCTCACGCGCCCTGACGGCACCGGCGGCGAGCGTGATCACCCGGGCGGCCGTGGCTTGGGATCTCGATGCCGGCAAACTCCAGGTCGCGGCGCGCGGTGCGGCAGGTGCGCAGGTCGCGCTCACGGCCTTGCCCGTGCCCGGCTGGATCATGCCCGGCCGCTTCGGCACCTCGCATCCGCTGTTCGGCACGATCTCCGGCGTCGAGATCCGGCCGGCCGCGCTCTTCGATGCCGCTCTCGCGGCCCTGACCTAATGGAGCCCGCCATGTGGACCTATCGCACCTATCGCTGGCCTGACGCGGCCGCCTGGCGCGCGGCGCAGGCCGTCCAGGGCTGGCAGGAAGGTGCCCCGCCAGGTGTGGACCTGCTGGTGGCTGGCACGGTCTATGAGCCCTCCGCACCGGCCTCCGAGGGCGAGCTGCCGCCTCCCGTGGCGATCGCGGGTTGGTGGGTGTCTCTCGCCATCCGCGATGCTTCGCCACCGGCCGACTGGGAGTCGCTGCGCGCCACCACTCCGGAGGGCATGCCGGTGCTGGGCGAGGATCCTGCACTGACCGTCACCGATTATCAGCTGGCGGTCGACGCGCATGTGCAGGCTACGGCGCGGGCGCGCAGCTACAATGGCGCGGCGACCTGCGCGAGCTACGTGACCAGCACAGAACCCGCCTGGCGCGCCGAGGCGGCGGCATTCGTGGCCTGGAGAGACGCGGTCTATGTTGCCGTCTTCGGTGCCTTGGCTGCGGTGCAGGCCGGGGGCGCGCCACCCAGCATCGATGCGCTGATCACGTCCTTGCCAGCGATGGTGTGGCCGGCATGACGCGAGCCCGCTCCCTCGCAGAGCAGGCGAATAACAACGTCTGGCTTGGGCTCGCCCAGAAAGCCGTCACGCTGGCTATGGTTCCATTCCTGCTGACGGCCTTCTGGACGCTGGGCGCTTCCTACGTGACGCTCCGCGATGACGTGCGCGACGTGCGGTCGGATCTGCGTGTCGCCAAGGCGCAGATCGCGACACTAGAGGCTGCGGCTTTTGGAATGCGCGCGGATTTGACGGTGCACACGGGGAGCCTCGCGACCCTTCGGGCTCAGCGTGAGGGAGATATTCAGCTTGGCAGCCGTGTCGATGAACTGCGCGACGAACAGCGCGCGGGCAACGCCCGAATAAACGCGCGCCTGGATGCCATGATGACGCCATCGAGGCGGATGGTGCCTTGAAGGCGGTACTGCTGGTGCTGGCCGTCGCCGGGTGCGCGGCTTCACCAGCCGCACCTCCGGCGGTCGAGACGCCCCAGGCCTGCCGCATCCGCCCTGTCACGGTGAACAGCCGTGATTTTTTCTCGCCCGACACGCTTCGCGAGATCCGCCGCGTGAACCGCGAGCTCCGGCAGCACTGCGCCGGCTGAATTCCCCCGCCGCCGGGTAGCGCGGCACCCCCACCAATGGAGAACATCATGGACTGGACCCAACTCGCCGGCTGGGCGATGGCTGCTGTCGTCACGGCGGTGATCCCGATCGTGCTGCCGCGCGTGCTCACCCTCATCGATGCGAACATCCACAACAAGGATGTGGCGCTGATCGCCGGCGGCGCCGCGCGCGCGGCCGGCCGCATCGCCCTACAGGTCGCACAGGCCCGGGCCGCGCAGCCCGGCGTGCCGATCGGCGCCATCATCTCGGCGCAGCTCGCGGCCGAGCAGGTGAATGTGCAGGCGATGCTGAAGGAGACTGTCGCTAAGCTTGGCGTGTCTCCTGATGCCGTCGGCCAGATGATCCAGGGCGAGCTCGGCAAGCTCCTGCCGCCAGAGTCCGCGCCGGTAATTCAGGGCATCGCCACCACGCTCGAGGCGGCGACCGCGCCGGGTTTGGCAGACCAGGTGGCCGAGAAGGTGCTGGATGTGCTGCGGCCGCACCTGGTGGGCGTGCCCGCGGCATGAGCCTGTGGGAGTGGATCTTCGGGCGCGTGGCTCAGGCTGCCCCCGATCCGGCCTCGGACGTGCTGGGGGCGGCTACGCTGCCGGCACCGGCCCTCATCCCGGTCTCAGCTATCGGCGACCTTCCTTCGCTCTCCGAGGCCGCCATAGCCCTTGTCAAGAAGTGGGAGGGCTTCTGCGCGGCGCCCTACCTCTGCCCGGCCGGCATCCCGACGATCGGCTACGGCGCGACCTTCTATCTCGACGGCCGCAAGGTCACTCTGGCCGACAAGCCAATCAGCGAGGCTGACGCGGCCGCGCTGCTGCGGAAGATGGCCAGCAAGTTCGCAGCAGACGTGCTCGGCATGGTGAAGGTGCCGCTCTCCGCCAACGAGCTCGGCGCCCTGACCAGCTTCGCGTACAACCTCGGCGCCGACGCGCTGCGGGATTCGACGCTGCTTGAGAAGCTGAACGCCAGCGATCGGACCGGCGCCGCGGCCGAGTTCGGGAAGTGGGTGAAGGCTGGCGGCAGGACGCTCCCCGGCCTGGTCAGCCGCCGCGCCGACGAAGCCGCGATGTTCCGGGCATGAAGCGCCTCGTGATCCTGCTGGCGCTGCTGGCGCCGGTCCAGGCGAGCGCCTGCCCGAACCTGCTGATCGGCGACAGCCTGGCCGTCGGCATGGCGGCCTATGCCCGCGCGGACGGCTTCCAGGTCATCGCGCGGCAGGGCGCCGGGCTGTCCTGGCTGCGCGCTCAGGCGCCCCGCTGCGTCGGGATCCTGGTGGTGATGATCGGCACCAACGATCTGCCGGGCATGTCGCGGGCGTGGGCGCAGGCCTATCCGGCGCGCGTTGCGGAGGTGGTGACCTGGTGGCGGCCGGAGCGGTCCATCTGGGCCACGCCTGCGTGCTTCCCGGCACGGCCGGCGATGGAGCGGGCCAGTGCCTGGCTGGACGCGGCAGTGGAGCCCACGGGATCGCTGGGCCGGCATCGAGGTCGGCCGGCGCGGTGCTCGCCGATCGGGGGCGATGGAATCCACCCCTCGGCGCAGGGGTACAGATCCTGGTGGCGGGATCTGCGGCCGCCTTGATAGCTGCTGTCCTTGCTGGTCAGGTTACGCGACCGCATAGTCTCGCGATGACGACATTCAATGGAACCTTTCAGCAACTTAGCGAGGCGATGTCCCAGGCCGGTGTGGAGGGGGAGTGGGAGCCTAAGCCCAACAACTGCTGGCGGCTCAAGTGCCGTGATCGATCCAGCGCAAATTGGTCAGAGACCAAGGGTACGCTTTGGTTTGATGGGCCCGAGCCTATGAAGGGACAGTTGATGGTTATGGTCGAAAAGGCGATGGGCGGTGAAGCGCCAGCGCGGCCCGTGACGCCCGCCACCCCTCAGCATATTTTTGTCGTGCACGGCCACGACAGCGTTTCGCGCGAGCAGCTTGAGCTCGTTCTCCATAAGCTCGGCCTGCAACCTTTTGTCCTGCAGAACAACGACGGCGGCGGCTTAACGATCATCGAGAGCCTCGAAAAGATGATCGGCAAGAATGGAGAGAGTTCTTTCGGAATCGTGCTGCTCACTCCCGATGATGTGGGCTTTGCTAAACGTGACGGGGACACGGAGGCGAAGCCGCGCGCGCGTCAAAACGTCATTCTCGAGATGGGAATGCTGCTTGCTTCCCTCACGCGTAATCGCGTTGCCATTTTGCAAAAAGGCTTCGTAGAGCACCCATCCGACGTTAATGGGATAATCTACATCCCATTCAATGAACATGTGAAAGAAGCAGTTCCGAAGCTAGCTTCCCGCTTACAGGCTGTTGGCATAAGCATATCTGCCTCCAACATCGCTCACGCCTCAGCTTAAGGTATCTTGCCGAGACATCCCCGCAAGGACTGAGCGGCCGATAGACGCCGCCCGGAGCAATCCGCGCCCGGCTTTTGCGTTCCATGAAGTGCGGCAGACTTTGTGCATCAATGCCGACGCGTCACTTCGAGTGCCGATCAGGCTGCGATGCCACGCGAGGGTTCAATGACCGAAGGTATCCTTAGGTCGTCGCAGAACACCATGACCTCTTTGCCTGAGTATCTTGTCCCAGCCGTGTACCATATCCCGAACATGGTTTGGCGAAGGCCGCTGTAGAGTTCTCGGATGGGCTCGACGTTGTCGTAAGAGACGATCCATGGCTGCTGAATCGATGTGCGGACAAGGCTGGCAATGGCGGCATGATCCTCATGTCGGTAGTGATCTTCGTACAGGCCCTTGCCCTTTACGTAGTAGGGTGGGTCTAAGTAGACCAACGTTGATTGAGGCAGTTCGGGGAGCACCTTCTTGATCAGCTCTGATGCGTCGAGATTGTAGAGGCTGATCCGCGAACTATAGCCGGCGATTTTCTCGACCCGACGTACCAAATCCTTCCTATTCAAGCGAGCATCCAGCTTCCATTCGCCCGACTGATTTTGGCCGCCAATTACGCCGCCCTTGATGATGCCAGATCGGTTGGTTCGGTTGAGAAAGAATGTTGAAAAGCCAAGAGCCAGAGGGCTGGCGTCGGCGTCTGTTTGAATGAGCTTTTGTTGGTGCCACTCGTCCATTGTCGGAACTGTATCGTGGATCAGTCGACATAATTCGTCTGGCTCATTCAGTACCGAGTGCCAAAACGCATGCACAGAGCGGTTCAGATCGTTCAAGTGAATATGGCTGGCGTACTCGAGATAGAGCAGCGTTACGGCGATGCCGGCGCCCCCCGCGTAGGGCTCGACGTAATGGCAGCCTGTGAGACCATTGGACTCAATCAGGTCTGCGACAAATTGCGTCAGCCGACCCTTTCCGCCGGGGTAGCGCAGGGGTGTGTTAAACTGGTTCATCACAAATCATAACGCGCCGTGAAGGTGATGGCCATCGACACGATCAAGGTGTTTTAAGCGCATCGAAGACAGCCTGAAGATAAGCCTCCCATCCATCCCAACTTGCTCTGATCGTGTCTTCCTGAGGCAGGACGTGCCTGTTGTGAAAGTAACTATGAAGTGTGTTGATCGAAAATGACCCAACAGCATCCTTTTGAATAGCCTCACGGGCCTGAGCGAAGATTGGCGCCCTTTTCGAAGGATCTATATGCAATGTTACAGCATTAATTTTATCGGAGAGCTTTACCTTATAGTCTTCCCAAGTAGTGATGCTCTTGTCCCGTAAACTCCGAGGTATCTGAACATTTTTTTCTTGCAGGTAATTCTCGCTGCTTAGTTCGATGAATACTCTCACCAGGAAGGCTGCCGCATTCTCGTTTCCCTTCACCTTAATTTTTCTGCACTCGTTATAGAGAGGTAGCAGCCTAATTCCCTCAACGGGAAGTATCCTCGGTCCGCTTGCCGGCGCCAACGTCGTTCGATTCGCGTCCGCTACGGCCCTGCGGCTAGGAGTCGTAGAGACGAGGGTCTCAGGCTTCGTTGAAGCAAAAGGGGAAGGAGTACCTGAAAGCGGTGCGGCGCCCCCGCTAGTCCCAAGGTTCGGCGTAGGTTCAACCATCGAGTTGAGTTCGCCCGCTCCGGGGGAAGACCCTGGCGGCGTGGCGGGAGGGCCGGTTGGGGCGCTCTCTCCAGCCTTAAGCTTTAAGCTGTAGTCGCCGAACCTACTGATGAAGCGCTTACGGTCATCTCTATTCTCAACGTCGGCAAACTCGAAGTCCGGGCTCGCCATCGCTCCCAAAATTCTCTTCAAGAGATCGCTACCACCCTTAACGTCCCCATTCTCAAAGGTGACCGCGCCGGTGTTGAGGTCAATGGCGACCCCTAATGTGGCTTTGAACGATTGCGCATTCAAAACACGATCGACCGTTGACCAACGACCGTCCAGCGCTTCCAAGATCTCGGCCCACGACTCGCTTTTATCGTCGGCGAAGAACTCCACAACGGCAAGCGAACCGGGAGCATCCTCGCCAAGATCTCGGTTCGCCCTCCCCTTGGCCAGCGTCTTCCATGGAGCCAGTCCCACCCCTGAGCCGGCAGTCATGTGGCGACGCCGCTTCCACGGCAGGGCATCTGCTCGGGTAGCAAACAGCCGCGCGTCTAGGTCTCGGATGGGGTTCTCTGCATAGCTCTTAGCCAGCCTACGAAACTGCTTCGACACGCCAGTTCCGTCAGCCAGCGCGGGTGTCTCTAGCAGTTTCAGTGCTGTCACGCGGCGATTGCCCTCTTCGACAATGTACTGACCGCGAGCTTTAGCCGGCACCACCCAAATCGGTTCACCGGGGCTGACCCCCTCCATCCTCAAGATGTCGTTGGCTAACCGCACGAGTTTAGTGCCTTGGTCGTTGATCATCGTTCTGATTGCGTCGCGCTGTGTAGGCTGTGGTCCAAGCCGATAGTTCTCTTGGTCTAGGCGAAGCTGATGCAGCTTTAATGTGACCCATTTACCCCTAGACATTCAGCGCCACCGTAAATTTTCCCTGCGACCAAACTAGGCGGGTGGTGTTGAATGCGCAATTCAGAATGTAAAAAGTATGAATTGGATCTTGTTCACTAAAAGCGCATGTCTCTGGGCTTGGACTATGCGGACCCGCCGGCACTCCGGTCTCAACATGATGCGGCGTCAGTTGAGCCGGCGGAGGTGAATCAAGTTTTTGGGCGTGATTGCGGCTTTCCTTTCAAGGCAACAGCTCGGTTCTGCCGCAGCGCGTTGACTCGCTTCCACGTCTCCTCGGCCGCCTTCGCGTCGGGGATCTTGCCGCCTGCCGCCCGCAAACCCTTCCATCCAAAAGCCGCCGCCGCGCTGGCCCAGTTCATGGCGCCCGTGCGCAACAGCGCCGCCACTTCATCGTGGTGGTCAGCCATCCATGCGCCGAGAGATGAATCGTGCCAGCGCGCCTCCATCTGGCGCTCGATCTCATCCGCGAACCGTTTTTGCAGATCGTCGCTCATCGGGGTCTCCTCGCTGGACGGGGGATTACTGGTTGCGCTTGGCGTCGCCAGCTGCGGGCAGGTGCGTCGCATCGCTCAGCAGCTGCGTCACCCTCTCGGCGATACCTTGCCCGGACCACGCCTCGTCCAGCGCCGCCGTTGCCAGCCGCAGCAATGCCGACTGGCCGCCGTCCTCTAGCAGGCTAATGGGCTCCCCGTGCACATCGATCAATTCAAAAACGAACCGGCCAATAAAGCTGCCATTCGGTGCGGTCACGGCCACTCCTAAAGTGTCTTCGTCGAAACCGAGCAGCGCTGTTCGGCCGTCCGGGCATTTGTATGTCTCTTTCATGGCGGGCCTCCGTGGAACCGGCATGGGCCGGGACGATTCAACGCTGCGACAGGAAGGGCGTTGCGGCGCGTGATCGGCGACCTATCTCCGTCGCATGTGCAACCTATATTCCCACATGCGCAGCCAAGCCGAGCTTCGCTCAGCCGCTCGCGTCATGCGCGACGGCCTGGGCAACCTGGTCCCGCAGCCTGGCATCTACCCCGACTACGCCGCGCCGATCGTCCGCACCGGCGCCGACGGCGTGCGTGAGGCGGCCATGGCGCGCTGGGGCATGCCATCGCCGCGGAACCTCCTGCCGGCCAGCGGACGCGATCCAGGTGTCACCAACGTCCGCACCACGACTAGCCCGCACTGGCGCCGCTGGCTGGGCGTCGAGCACCGATGCCTGGTGCCGTTCAGCAGCTTCTCCGAGCCTGGACCTGCCGCCAGTGGCAAGACGGAGCCCTGGTGGTTCGCCTTCGCCGAGGATCGGCCCTTGGCCTTCTTCGCCGGCATCTGGGTCGGCGGCTGGACCTCCGTCCGCAAGGTGAAGGAGGGCGAGGTCACGGCCGACCACTTCGCCTTCCTGACGTCGGAGCCCAACGCTGAGGTCGGCGCCATCCACCCCAAGGCCATGCCGGTCATCCTCACCACGGCCGAGCAGTTGGAGTTCTGGATGACGGCGCCGTGGGAGGAGGCAAAGCACATGCAGCGACCTCTGCCCGATGGGGTGCTGACGGTTGTCCAGCGCGGCGGCCGGCAAGATCCTCCGGAGGCGGCCGCACCGCCGCCGGCTCCCGACCAGGCAAGCCTGCTATAGGCGAACTTCCACTAGACTCGTCCGCCGTGTTCCACTTATGTTCTCGTTCATGGATGGCGGAAACAAACCTTCGTTGGGATTTTTAGCGGTCCCGGACTGGCTGCAACCGAGCACCGTGGCCGCTATGCGGAACGCCGAGCAGCATGCCAGGGCGCGCGGGCGAGACGGGGCGGCAGAAGCCTGGGAGGTCGCGTGGGGGCACCATCCAGCCCTCCCGGCGACGATGATCAATGAGGCCGTGGCGGCGGTGCTGGCACCGAGCTTCATCGCTCGGCCGCCGCGGTGAGCCATGGCCGCCAACATGCGGGAGCCGAAGCCCGCTGATCCGCTGTATTGGCGGCTGCACGACACGCTCTCAGTGCGGTGCTTGCGATGCTCCAACAAGGCGAGCGGGACTGTGCATGCCTGGGTCGTGTGGCATCGCCTCAGTGACAAGATCAGGCTGCGCGACATGCAGCTGCGGATGGTGTGCCTGCGATGTAACGAGTACGCGCCGGAGATGTCGATCGAGGAGCGTAGGTAGAAGGCCACCGCGCAAATGTCAGTTGGAAATGGCGTTGAAAGCACAGGATATTATACAGTTTCGTAATCAGTAGGTCCGGGGTTCAATTCCCCGAGTCGGCACCAGTGTTTCCACCCTCGCGCGTGCCAAAGCTCCGCCCTCAACGGCAACTTCCCTCTGAAGATCGCGCGCCTGGGCTGCCTTGCCGCGCATCAGGATGGAGAAGCTTTAGCGCCCCGCCCGGGGCAACCCACATTATGATCTCGCGTTGCTAGTTCCGACGAAAAAACCGGTGGATGGCACGGCATGAACAGTCCACCGAATGTCGTCGTAATGGGTGCATCCCAGGGTGGCCTGGCCGCGCTGTCTGAAATTCTCACTGGCTTGCCGGCGAATTTTCCCGCGGCTGTACTGATCGTCCTGCACACCGCTGAAGGTCCAAGACTGCTCGCGCATCTTCTGGGAAAATGTACGCCCTTACCCGTTGCTTACGGAGAGGAGGGCGTTGCCGTGGAACCCGGGCACGTCTACGTCGCGCAACCCTCTCAGCATCTCATGGTGCTGCCGCCAGGAGTTCTGCATCTCGATCCCGGGCCTAGGGTGAGCTTTTCAAGGCCTGCGGCAGATGTCCTTTTTCGTTCTGCCGCGCAGGTCTACGGGCCGCGCGTCATCGGTGTCATACTGACGGGCGGCGATGGCGATGGCGCGGACGGGATGCGGGCGATCGAGCAGGCAGGCGGCCACAGAATCGTCCAGGAGCCCGAGGACGCCCTGAATCCCAGCATGCCGCGCAGCGCCTTGAAAGGTGACCACCCGGAGTATGTCGTACCGCTGAAAGATATCGCTTCTTTGTTGATCCATCTGATCACCGGACAAGCCGCGCCGAAGAGCTCCGTGGCTTCTAAGGGGGCGTAGTTCAAGCACATTCACGAAGTCTTAGCGCGTCGCCATTCATCCTGCGGAGTACCCCTCGCAAAGGCCCCGCCATGCCCTCCCTCGAAACGACCAAAGAAGCCTCCACGCACGGCTTCTTCGCCCGGATGTCCGTTCGCACCAAGCTGATCGCGGCCTTCGCGGCCCTCATCACCCTGACCATCGGGCTCGGCGCCTTCGCGCTCAACCGGGTCGGCGCGGTGCGGGCCGTCGCCGCAGACATCGAGACCGTCTGGCTGCCAAGCGTCCGTGTCCTGGGCACGCTGAACGCCGGCGTTGCGGATCATCGCTTCTACCTGGCACTGCATGTCCTCAACACCGAAGAAGTCGAGCTGCGCCGCATCGAGGAGCGCATGGCACAGATCTCCGGGCGCATCGCGGAATCCAGGGCGACCTACGAACCGTTGATTGCCACTCCGGAGGAGCGGCAGCTGGCCGGAGAATTCGCGCGGCGCTTCGAGGCCTATGGACGGGAAGTCGAGGCGGTGCTGGCGCTCTCGCGGCGGCACGCGACGAGCGAGGCCCGCCAGAGACTGGAGCAGCAGGCCATTCGCGCATTTCTGGAGGTGCGGGCGACGCTCAACCGCCTGACGCAGCTGAACGTGGACGGGAGCACCGAGGCCGGCCGCGTCGGCAAGGACGCCTACGACATGGCGCTCGTCCTGGTGCTCGGCTTCTTGGCGGTCGCCGTTCTGCTCGGCGCGGTCGTCGCCTGGATGATCATCCGCGGCATCAGCCGGGACATCACCGCGCTCCTCGGCTGCATGCGGGCCATGGAAGGCGGCGATCTCTCCGTCGAGGTTCCCGCGCTGCCGGAGCAGACCGAGTTCGGCACCATCGCCACGACCCTGCGCTCCTTCCGCGCCGCGCTGATCGCCAAGCGCACCGCCGATGTGAACGCCGCGACCGAGGCGAAGGCCAAGGTGGCCCGGACCGAGCGGGTCGATGCTCTCGTGAAGAGCTTCGAGGCCGAGGCGGCAGAGGCGCTACGGGTGGTCGCCTCCGCTTCCACGGAGCTGGACGCCATCGCCGGCGAGATGGCCAGCACGGCCCAGAGCGGAATCGATCGCGCCAACACGCTTGCCGCCGGATCGGAGCAGGCCAGCGCGAACGTGCAGACGGTGGCGGCCTCGGCCGAGGAGCTTGCCGCCTCGATCTCCGAAGTGGCGCGCCAGGTCGCGGAAAGCGCCACGGCTGCGCGGCAGGCGGCCGAGGATGCGCAGGCGACCGACAAGGCCGTCGGCGCGCTGGCCGAGGCAGCCGGGCGGATCGGCGACGTTGTGCGGCTGATCGGCGACATCGCCAGCCAGACCAACCTCCTCGCGCTCAATGCCACGATCGAGGCCGCACGGGCTGGCGAGCACGGCAAGGGCTTTGCCGTGGTGGCCAGCGAGGTGAAGGCGCTAGCCGGCCAGACTGCCAAGGCCACGGACGAGATCGGCCAGCAGATCGCGCATATGCAGTCCGAGACCGCGCGCGCGGTGGAGGCGATCAAGGGCATCGGGCGCACGATCGATACGCTGAACGGCATCGCCGCCGGCGTCGCCTCGGCAGCCGAGCAGCAGGCAGCGGCGACCCAGGAGATCGGGCGCGCGGTGGCGGAGGCGGCCGCGGGCACGCGCGAGGTCAGCGAGAATGCCGGCGGCCTGACCGAGGTGGCCACCCAGACCGGCGCGGCGGCGAGCCAGGTGCGCAGCGCCGCGGGAGAGTTGGCGCTACGGGCCGAAGGGCTACGCGGCCAGGTGGATGCGTTCCTGGGGAATATGCGGGCGGCCTGAGGGCGGCTCACTCCGTCCAGCGCGCCATCCAGAACCGCATCCGCCCGTCGGCCGAAGCGGGCATATCGAGCTGGCGGCGCATCGCCACCACCATCGGCTCGCGATACAGCGGGATCGTCCAGAAGTTATGGCGCTCCATGGTGAAGGCCTCGGTCAGCAAGGCGGTGCGGCGGATGGGATCCATTTCCACTGCCGTCCGGTCGACCAACGCGTCGAAGGCGGCGTCCGAGACGCCGCCGGCATTCCAGCTGCCGCTACGCTGGTCCTTCGTGTGCAGGACGTTCGCAAGAATGGAAAAGCCGTCCAGCTGCGGCGTATTCGCCCATCCTAGGAAGAAGATGTCGCTGTTCTGGTTGAGGAACCGCGACATATAGGCGGGGTAGCGCATCATGCCGAGATTGGCCCGCACGCCCACCCTTGCCCACATCGAGGCCACCGCGCGGCAGATGCGCTCGCCGTTCACGAAGCGGTCGCTGGGGCAGTCGAAACCGATGGCAAAACCGTCGGGATAACCTGCCTCCGCCAGCAGGCGCCGCGCGCCCGCGGGGTCGAAGGGCACGCGCGGGTTGGCGAGCGAGGCGTCGTAGCCGCCGATCTCCGCGGCGATCAGCGTGTGGATTGGCTGGGTCAGGCCGCGCATCACGCTGCCGGTCAAGGCCGCCACATCCACGGCCCGCGTCAAGGCCTCACGCACGCGGACATCGGCCAGCGGGTTGCGTGGCTGGCCTTCGACCGCATGGCCGGGCGCGACGTTGAAGCCGAGGAACTGCACGCGCAGATCCTGCGCTTCGATCACGCGGATGGTTCCGGTCGAACGAAAGCGGTCGAGGTCCTGCAGCGGCGTCGGCGTGATGACGTCGAGCTGGCCGCCCAGCAGGCCGGCCACGCGCGTGGCGTCATTGGCCACGGGCGTGAAGACCACGCGCTGGATGTTGTGCGTGGGCTGGTCCCACCATTCCGGAAAGCGCTCGAGCACCGTCTCGGCATCCGGCGTGCGAGAGACGAGGCGGAAAGGCCCCGTGCCGTTGGTGTTCTGGCTGGTATAGGCGGTGCGGCCGCGCGCGGGATCGGCCGGCAGCAGCGCGTCGTTCCGCGTCATCCACGCCTCGGAGAGGATGGAGATGCCTGCGATGTCGTTGATCAGCACGGGATAAGGGCCGCGCAACAGAACATCCACAGTCCATGGCCCGCTCTGCACCACCTCGCGGATCATGCGCGTGACGGCGGCATAGGGCGAGTTGGGCACGCTGGCCCGCTTCAGCGAGGCGACGACGTCGGCCGGCGTCATCGGACTGCCATCGTGGAAGCGCACGCCCTGTCGGATGGTGAAGCGGTACTGATCCGGGGCCAGCACCTCCCAGCTCGTGGCGAGCGCGGGCTCGAAATGCAGGTTACGGTCGTGCCGGACCAGGCTCTCGTAGATGTTCCCCAGCAGCGCCGCATTGGCCGTGCTGAAGGCGCCGTGCGGATCCATGGTCGAGATCTCGCCGTTGTTCCCCCAGCGAACGGTCTGGGCGGAGGCGAGCATGGGCGCGAGCAGAAACGCCAGCGCGGCGAGAAGGCGGATCATGCATTGCTCCTGTCGAGGGGGAAGATCGGGCGGCGCACGTTCTTCCAGGTGAAACCCTGGAGATCGAGGCTCGCCACGCCCGGCCCATGGCATTCGATATTGGCGGCGGCGAGCGGCAGGAAGGCCGGGCGATGGTTGGTCTTGGCCTTGAGGATGACATAGCGGAAGCGCGTCGGCTCCAACCCGAAGATGCGGTACTGTAAGGGGTCCAGCGCCTCCACGCGGCCTTCGCTGACCAGCAGCGTCATGCGCGGCGTTTCCAGCACGGCGCAGCGGCCGAGGTCGACTGGCATGCCGGTGAAGATCGGCCCCTCCACCTTGAAGCGGCCGATGGAGATGGTGCGCACCGTGCCGGTCAGGCGCAGCGGGCGCAGTTGCTCGCGCAGGGCCGGCGAATGCATCTTGCCGCCGATGTCGATCGTGACGGTCGCGCCGATGCCGGCCGCGATCATCTGCGCCACCGCTTGGGGGTCGCGGATCGGGCCGGCAAGGATGCCTTCCAGCCCGTGATGCAGCGCCGATTCGATCACGGCCATGCTGTCCATCGTGCCGCCGGAATGACAGTTGTCCGACATGTCCGCGAGGATGACGGCGCCGTCCCCGATCTCGGCCGCGCGGGCCATGGCGCTGTCCAGCGGCTCCAGGATCTGGGTGAAATCGTCGCGCATGGACCAGGCCAGGTCCCCCACCCGCGCCGCCGCCGCCACGGCCGCCGCGCGATCCTTATGCGCGGTGGCGACGACGCTGAGCGCGGTATCCGCGGTATCGGCGAGCGGGAAGCCGGTGAAGACGGTGCAGCAAGCCAGGCCCGCCGCCTCCTCCGCGGCCGCGGCCGCGATCAGCACCGACATGGGCGGCTGGCTGGAAATGCCGCGCACCATGTCCGGCAGCATGGGCACTCGATGCACCACCGTCACCGGATCGAGCCGGCCTTCGAGCACGTCGCGCAGCATGCGGCCGGCCATGCGGCCCGTCTGAGGCATGTCCGTGTGGGGATAGGTGCGGTAGCCCGGCATTACCGTGCAGTTCTCGACGAAGCGCTCGGTGATGTTGCCGTGGCTGTCGAGCGCGGCGCCGATCGGCAAGCCAGGCCGCACGGCACGGATGCGGGCCAGCATCTCGCCCTCCCCGTCCTCGTAATCCTCCGCAACCATGGCGCCGTGCAGGTCCAGCAGCATGGCGTCGCAGTCGCGCGCGGCGGCGCAGAGGATCTCGCTCAGCCGCTCGAAGGCATCGCGCGCGACGGCCGCGCTCGGCAGAGCGCGCGCTGCGATGGGAACGGTGACGATGGCGTCCATCTTCTCCGCCTCTTCCAGCAGCCCGGCCATGGCGTAGCCGGAATGGCGGTAGAACCCCCGCGCCTCCTCGCCGTAATGGATAGTGAAATCCTCCCAGCGCGTGGGCATCGGCGAGAAGGTGTTGGTCTCATGCTTGAACATGGCGACGGCGAGGCGGAGGGGATTTGTCATAATGACCATACATAAGCTCGGCCGCGCTCGCGGGGGAAGAGCTTGGTTGACAGCGCCGTTCGACGCGACGGAACATGTGGCCACAAGAATAAACCAGGGAGGACGGCCGTGTTCGGCTTCGATGCAGCGCCATGCGCGCTTCCCCCGGCGCGGTGCCGGTCGTCCAAGCGTGCCGACGCATCCGCGCTCCTCCCGAGACTGTTCCGAAGGAACGACACATGCTGACGATCTATGGCTGCTACCGCTCACGTGCCTCACGCAACTTCTGGCTGGCGCTGGAGATGGGCCTGCCCTTCCGTCAGGTCTCGGTGATACAGGCCGACCGGCTCGCCGATCCCAGCGCGCCGGACGCGCCGTTCCACACGCGCACGGCGGAGTTCCTGAAGGTGAACCCGAACGGCCACATCCCGACCATCGACGATGACGGGGTGATCCTCCACGAATCCCTCGCCATCAACCTCTATCTCGCGCGCAAGCGCGGTGGCCCGGTCGGTCCCACCGACCTGCGGGAGGAGGGCGCGATGATGTCCTGGACGCTCTGGGCCGCGACCGAGGTCGAGCCGCATTCCATCCAGGTCCTCTACAACCTCGTCGGCAAGCCGCCGGAGCAGCGCGACGCGGCGCTCGCGCAGCGCTCCATCGAGGCGCTCCGCGCGCCCTTCGCCGTGCTGAACCAGGCGCTGGCCAAGACCGGCTTCCTCGTCGACGGGCGCTTTACCGTCGCGGACATCAACGTCGCGGAGGTGGTTCGCTATGCCATGCCCGCGAAGGAGCTCTTCGAGACCGCGCCGAAGGTGAAAGCCTGGATCGATGCGTGCCACGCGCGTCCCGCCTTCAAGCAGATGATGGCGACGCGGGACCAGGAGCCGGCATGATCTACGACACGATCATCGTCGGCGGCGGCTCCGCCGGCTCAGTGCTGGCGCACCGGCTCTCCGCGCGCAGCCATCACCATGTGCTGGTCTGCGAAGCCGGCCCCGACACGCCCCCGGGCGAGGAGCCCGAGGCGATCAAGGACAGTTACCCCGGCACCGCCTACTTCGACCCGCGCTTCCATTGGACGGAGCTCAAGGTCCACACCCAGGTCGTTCCACACAACCGGCCGGAGGAGCGCCCGCCGCTGCGCAAATACGAGCAGGCGCGGGTGCTGGGCGGCGGCTCCTCGATCAACGGCCAGATGGCCAATCGCGGCGCGCCCAGCGACTACGCCGAATGGGCGGATCGCGGCGCCGCCGGCTGGGACTGGGATTCGGTCCTGCCCTATTTCAAGAAGGTCGAGCGTGACCTGGACTTCGACGGCCCGCTGCACGGCAAGCAGGGCCTGATCCCGGTCCGCCGCCTCAAGGACGAGCATCTGGGGCCGCATGCCAAGGCCGCCTGTGAAGCCTTCGAGGCCGCCGGCTTCAAGCATCTGCCGGACCAGAACGGCGTCTTCGAGGATGGCTACTTCTCGATCGCCATCTCGAACCAGAACGAACGGCGCGCCTCCGCGGCCATGGGCTATCTCGACATCGAGACCCGCAAGCGCGCTAACCTGACGATCTCGACCGAGACGCAGGTCACCGAGCTCATCTTCGAAGGGCTGCGCTGCGTCGGCGTGAAGGCGCTGGTGCGTGGGCAGGAGCAGGAATTCCGCGGCAACGAAGTCATCCTCTCCTCGGGCGCTATCCACTCGCCGGCGCATCTGCTGCGGGCCGGCATCGGCCCCGTCGCGCATCTGCGCGAGATGGGCATCGAGGTCCGGCACAACCTGCCCGGCGTCGGCCAGGGGCTGATGGACCATCCGGCCATCTCGCTCTCCTCCCACCTCCGCCGCAGCGCCCGGATGGACAACGTGCACACGCGCCGCCACATCCAGGTCGGGCTGCGTTATTCCTCTGGGATGGAGGGCATTCCGGGCGGCGACATGTTCGCGGCCGCAGTCAGCAAGTCGGCCTGGCACGCGGTGGGCAAGCAGGTCGCCTCCTTCCTGATCTGGGTGAACAAGACCTATTCCGAGACGGGCCAGGTGTACCTCGCCTCCAAGGACTGGCGAGCCGAGCCGGTGGTGGAGTTCAACCTCCTCTCCGACCGCCGCGACCTCGACCGGCTGATGACCGCCTTCCGCATGATGGCGGCCATCCAGATGAGCGGCGAGCTCGGAAAACTCACCTCCAACCACTTCCCGGCGAGCTACAGCGACAAGGTGCGCAAGCTCGGGGTGGTGAACAACAAGAACCGTTTCCTGACCTCGATGATCAGCCTCGTCATGGACGGGCCGGAGTTCATCCGCAGCCGC
>JAQGHY010000147.1 GCA_028291455.1 Rubritepida sp.
CGGCGCGCCGTTCTGGGGGCGCGGTCCACCCTTGCCCTGATAGGTGCTGCGCTCACGGCGCGGGCCGCGAGGGGCGGCGACTACCGCTTCGGCACCCTCGACCGGAGCCTGACCTTCGACGGCCGGAGCCGCAGGCTGGCGGCGCGGGCCGCGGTCGCCACGGGGCGGCTGCTTGTCGCGGCGTGGCGGCTGAGCGGGACGCGCCCAGCTCACCATCGTCGGCAGAACAGGGCCCTGCACATCCTCCGGCAGCGGCTCGGTCGGGATGAGGCGGAAGCCGAGTTCGGCCAGGACCGGCGCCAGCATGTCGCCCTTGATGCCAAAGCGGCCGAGGATTTCCGGCGGCAGCTCGGCCGGGGCGCGGCGGGTGATATAGCCCAGTTCGGCCGCCACCCGCTCCGCCACGTCCAGGCGCAGCAGCACGGGGCCGGCCGGCACCCAGCCCATGATCGGCGCGAAGCCGGGAGGCCACGAGAGGGCAAGGACGCCGTCCACCGGGATCGAGACCAGGCCGGGCGCCGGCAGCGGCGGCGTCGGCAGGTCGTAGCTGAGCGCCCAGAGCTGGGCGCGCAGCGCCATCGGGCGCGGCTTCAGCGCCTCGGGCACATAGAGCGCGAAGCGGCCGGCGCGGATGCCGATCGCCTTCAGCTTGGCCCGCAGCTCATGGCCGGTGTTGTTGCGGGTGTCGCCGGGTTTGAGGCCCAGCGTCTCGCGCAGCTGGAAGGCCGGGCCGCGCAGGGTGTTGTCCTCGGCGGCCTTGGCCTCGATGGCGGCGATGGCCGCCAGGTCCTTCGTGAGTACGCTCTCGATCCAGGCGGCGACGCGGGTGCGGATACGCTCGCGCTGCGGGCCGTCCAGAAATTCCGAGGCATTGACCTCGATCAGCGGCTTGCCGGGCTCGCTGCCCATCTTGAGCCGGGCGATCTCGGCGCCGTCCCAGGTGATGCGGTGCTCGGAGGTCAGCGAGAAGCTCTCGATCTTGGCGAGGTCGAGCGCGGCAAGCCGGCGGGGAATTTCCTGGACCAGCGCACGGCGCGCGGCGCGGAGGACCAGCTTCTTCTCGTCCTCGCCGCCCTCGCCCAGCTCCGGGTGGAACTCGAAACCGACGACGCGGCCGACCTTATGGCCCTCGACCACCACGTCGCCCTGGCGGGTGACGGCGGAGAGGAGGTCCTCCCCGGTGCTGTCCAGGCTGCGGATGAGATGCGCGGCGCGGCGGTCGACGAAGCGCGCGGTCAGCCGCTCATGCAGGGCATCGCTGACCGCGTCCTCGGCCGCGCGGGCGGCGTCCTGCTGGGTCGCGGCGTCCTTCACCCAGTCGGCACGGGCGGCGATATAGGCCCAGACGCGGATGGAGGAGAGGCGCGTCATCAGCGTGTCGAGGTCGCCCTCGGTGCTGGTGCAGGAGGCGATCTGCGAGGCGATCCAATCGGACGGCAGCACGCCGTCCTCGCACAGATGCGTGAAGATCCGCGCTACGAGGCGGGTATGGGTATCGTCGGCGAGCTTGCGGAAGTCGGGGATCTGGCAGGCTTCCCACAGCTCGGCGACGCGGCCGCGGGAGGAGGCGAGCTTGCGGATGGCCTCTTCGCGGGCCAGCAGGCTCAGCGTGATGTGGTCGGTCGCGTCGTTGCCCTTGGTTAGGCCCACCTGTGGCGTGGGCGCGCCCAGACTGTCGAGCAGCGCCTCCACATTGGAGAAGTCGAGGTTGCTGTTGCGCCAGACCAGCGCCTGCAGCGGCTCGAAATGATGGCCCTCGATCTTCTGGACCATGTCCTCGGGCAGTGGCGGGCATTCGGCGGTGACGCCGAAGGTGCCGTCGCGCATTCCGCGGCCAGCGCGGCCGGCGATCTGCGCGGCCTCCTGCGCGTTCAGCAGGCGGGGCGAATGACCGTCGAACTTGTTGAGACTGGCGAAGGCGACATGGTCCACATCCATGTTCAGCCCCATGCCGATGGCGTCCGTCGCCACGAGGAAATCCACCTCGCGGTCCTGGTACATCTTCACCTGGGCATTGCGGGTGCGGGGGGAAAGGCGGCCCATCACCACGGCGCAGCCGCCACGGCGGCGGCGGATCGCCTCGGCGATGGCATAGACCTCGGAGGCGGAGAAGGCGACGACGGCGCTGCGCGGAGGCAGGCGCGTCAGCTTCACCGGGCCGGCATATTCGAGCTTAGACAGGCGCGGACGCGTATCGATCTCGACCTGCGGCACCAGGCGCTGGAGCAGCGGGCGGATGGTCTCCGCGCCCATGAACATCGTCTCGACCATGCCGCGCGCATGCAGCAGCCGGTCGGTGAAGATGTGCCCGCGATCGGGGTCGGCGCAGAGCTGGATTTCGTCGACCGCCAGGAATTCGACCTTGCGATCCAGCGGCATGGCCTCGACCGTGCAGGCGAACCACTTGGCCTCGGGCGGGATGATCTTCTCCTCGCCGGTGATGAGGGCGACGTATTTCTCGCCCTTCTGCGCCACCATGCGGTCGTAGTTCTCACGCGCCAGCAAACGCAGCGGAAACCCGATGATCCCGGAGGAATGCGCGAGCATCCGTTCCATGGCGAGATGGGTTTTTCCCGTATTCGTCGGGCCGAGAATGGCTTTTACGCGAGCGTCAAACATGCAGGATTCCGAACAGGCGGGGAGCGTTATGGACCAAGCGTCGATGATTGCAACTTGCGCGGGTCCCGGCGAGATTGGCCCCGGTGTCTCCCCCTCGCAGCTTTGCCCTGATCTTCGGCGCCCAGTTCCTCGGCTTCGGCGCGATGATGCCGTTCCTGCCGGCCATCCTGGCCGATGGCGGGCTGACCTCGGGGCAGGTCGGCGCCGTCATGGCCGCGGGCTCCCTGGTGCGTCTGATCGCGGCGCCACTGGGGGGCAGGCTGGCTGACCGTGCAGGGGATGTAAGGCGGGTCCTGGCGGCCGCAAGCCTGATAGCGGCGGCCTGCGCGGCGGGATACGGGTTGGCGGCGGGGCTGGCGCTGCTGCTGGCGGTGCAGGTCCTGCACAGCATCGCCGTCGCGCCCGTCGTTCCGCTCTCGGATGCACTGGCGGTCGGCGCGGTGCGAGCGGGGAATTTCGACTATGCGCGGGTCCGCGCGGCGGGCTCCATCACCTATATCTTCGGGGCCGTGCTGGCTGGGCAGGCCGTTGGATGGGGCGGGCCGCGCATGGCCGCCTGGATTCTCTCGGCGGCGATGGTCGTGACGGCGTTCGCCGCGCTGCAGCTGCCGGCCACCCCACACGAGGCAAAGCACGCGGCGACGGGCAGCCTCTGGGCCCCGCTGCGCGAGCCTGCCTTCCGCCGAATCCTGCCCATCGCGGCGCTGATCCAAGGCAGCCACGCCGTCTATTATGCCTTCTCGACCCTGCATTGGCGGGCCGCGGGACTGAGCACGGGGCTGATCGGGGTTCTCTGGGGCCTCGGCGTGGTCTCCGAAGTTCTGCTGTTTCTCTATGGCCGGCACTTCGCGGACCGGATGGGCGTGCGCGGCTTGGCCCTGCTGGCCGCCGCGGCGGGCGTGCTGCGCTGGAGCGTGACCGCCGCGACCTCCGATCCCGCGGTGCTGGTGGCGATCCAGCTCCTGCACGGCGCCACCTTCGGCGCGATGCACCTGGCCACCATGCGCGCGCTGCTGGGGCTCCCGCACGGGCTTTCCGCCCGGGCGCAGACGCTCGTCGCCTCGGGTGTGGGCGCCTCCATGGGCGCCCTGATGTGGACCAGCGGCGCGCTCTATGCCTGGACCGGCGGCACCGCGTTCTTCGCCATGGCCCTGCTCTGCGCGATCGGCTTCATCCTGGCCCTGCGCATTCCCGACTGAGGCTCAGGCGGCGACGCGCTGCAGCAGGCGCCCCGCCGGCGTGTCGCTTGCGCCATCCGCATGCGTATAGACCGAGCGTCCGTTAACCCAGGTCTCCACGATCCCGTCCGCCACCTGCCTCGGCTCGGTGAAGGTGGAGCGGTCCTTCACCGTCGCGGCGTCGAAGAGCACGAGATCGGCGAAGGCGCCCTCGCGCAGCTCGCCCCGATCGGCGATGCCGAAGACCTTCGCCGTGCGGCCCGTCATCTTGTGCACCGCCGTCTCCAGCTCGAAGAGGCCGAGCTCCCGGCAATAGACGCCGAGCACGCGGGGAAAGGTTCCCCAGAGGCGGGGATGCGGGTGCTTGGCCAGCGGCCCGCCATCGCTGCCGATCATGGAAAGGCGGTGCGACATGATCCGCCGCACATCCTCCTCCGCCATGTTGTGGAAGACGCCGCCGCCGGGCATCAGCCGCTGCGCCGCCGCCTCCAGGTCCACGCCCCATTCGGCCGCGATGTCCTTCAGCGACCGTCCCGCCATCTCCGGATGCGGCAGCGAGGTGGTGACCGTCACCGCCACGTCCGGCCGCGGCTTGCGGGCGCCGAGCGAGGTGGAGGAGGCGGTGTAGGGGTATACGTCGAAGGCCACCGGGTAATCCGCCGCGTATTTCTCGATCAGCGGCAGCGTCTCCACCGAGCGGCCGTGGTTCTCCGGCTGCGCGCATTTGTGGTGGCTGATGACCACTGGCGCGCCCACGGCGGCGCCGATCTTCAGCGTCTCCTCGATGCTGTCGAGCACATGGTTCGCCTCGTCGCGCATATGCGTGACGTAGAGCCCGCCCGTCCCGCGCAGCGCCTCGGCCACGGCGATCACCTCGTCGGTCGGCGCATGCTTGCTGGGCGGGTAGAACAACCCCGTCGAAAGCCCGGCCGCGCCTTCGGAAAGCGCCTGTGCCAGCTGCTTTCGCATGCGCTCGGCCTCCTTATCCGTCGCCGGGCGGTCGAGGTCCTTGCCCAGCGCGCCCACGCGCAGCGACATATGCCCGATCAGCGCCAGCGTGTTCACGGCGGAGGGCGTGGTCCGCAGCCGCTCGGCATAAGCGCCGAAGCTGTCGAAGATCCACCATTCCGGCGCGCAGACGCCGTCCAGCGGGGCGGGCGGGCGCTCCGCCATGACCACCGGCGAGAGGCTGATCCCGCAATTGCCGACCACCACAGTGGTGACGCCCTGCGAGGTCTTGCACAGCATGCAGGCGGGGCCGCAGAGCACCGCCTGGTCGTCATGCGTATGTGCGTCGATGAAGCCCGGCGAGACGACACGGCCCTGCGCCATCACCTCGCGATCGGCGCTCATTCCCGAAAGATCGCCGATGGCCGCGATGCGGTCGCCCTTTACGCCGATGTCGCCGCGCCGGCGCGGGCCGCCCGTGCCGTCGATCAGCGTGGCATCCCGGATGATGAGGTCGCAGCGCAAGGTCATCGGGCGGTCCTTCTGGCGTGGGGCCGGCAGGATGCGTCGTCGCGGAGGCCAACGAAACCCCTCCCCCCATCGGACCGCTTGCTGCATCCTGCGATCTGCAGCCCGGACGGAGACATGCCGATGCCCACCCGCCGCCAGATCCTCGGCACCACCGGCGCCGTCCTCGCTGCGCCTCGCTTTGCCGGCGCGCAGAATGCAGCCTCGCGCACGCTGCGCTTCGTGCCCCAGGCAGACCTGACCGTGGTGGACCCCGTTTTCAACACCGCCACCGTTACGCTGACCCACGGCTTCATGGTCTTCGACACGCTCTATGGCCTGGATGCCGACTACAGCCTCCATCCGCAGATGGTCGAGGGCCACGTCATCGAGGATGAGGGCCGGGTCTGGACTCTCACCCTCCGCGAGGGCCTGCGCTTCCATGACGGCGAGCCGGTGCGCGGGCGGGACGTCGTCGCCAGCATCCGCCGCTGGGGCGCGCGCGACATGTTCGGCGTGGAGCTGATCGCCGCCATCGACGAGCTCACCGCCCCGACCGACCGCACCATCCGCTTCCGCCTCAAGCGCCCCTTCCCGCTACTGGCCCGGGCGCTCGGAAAGGTAACCTCCGCCATGCCCGCCATCATGCCGGAGCGGCTGGCCAATACCGATCCCTCCCGCGCCGTGACCGAGATGATCGGCAGCGGGCCCTTCCGCTTCGTGCCCGGCGAGCGCGTCTCCGGCTCGCGCGTGGTGTACCGCCGTTTCGAGGACTACGTGCCGCGCTCCGGCGTCGCCAGCCGCACCGCCGGACCGAAGATGGCCAACATGGACCGCGTCGAGTGGCATATCCTGCCGGACCCCGCGACCGCCGCCGCCGCGCTCCAGCAAGGTGAGGTCGACTGGCTGGAATATGCGCCCAACGACCTGCTGCCGATCCTGCGCCGTGCCCGCAACGTGACGGTGAAGGTGACCGACGACAGCAGCGTCAGCATCCTCCGCTTCAACCACCTCACGCCGCCCTTCGACAATCCCGCCATCCGCCGCGCCATGATCGGCGCGCTGGACCAGTCGGCCTATATGACCGCCGGCTTCAGCGGGGATCACAACCTCTGGCGCACCGATGTCGGCGTCTTCCTGCCCAATACCGCCATGGCGAACGATGCCGGGATCGAGGCGCTGCGCGGCCCGCGCGACATGGACAAGGTGAAGCGCGACCTCGCCGCCGCCGGCTACAACGGCGAGAAGGTGATTGTCCTCCAGCCCATGGACCTCTCCTTCCTCAAGGCGATGGCCGACGTGGCCGTGGACATGTTCCGCCGCGCAGGCATGAACGCCGAGGCCTTCTCGGCCGACTGGGGCACCATCGTGCAGCGGCGCGGCCTGCGCGACCCGGTGGAGCGCGGCGGCTGGAGCGTCTTCGTCACCGGCCTCGGCGCGGCGGGGCTGCTGGACCCCGTGGCCAATCTCGGCCTGCGCGCCAACGGCGCCGGCGCCTGGTTCGGCTGGCCAACCAGCGCCCCGCTCGAGCAACTCCGGCAGGACTGGATGGCCGCGCCCGATTTCCCGGCGCAGCAGGCCCTGGCGCGGCAAATTCAGACGCAGTTCTGGCAGGATGTGCCCTATCTGCCGCTCGGCGAGTACTTCCGGGTGATCGCGCATCAGCGGAACCTCGTGGATATTCCGGTGGGGCTTTCTACTTTTACTGGGGTGCGGCGGGCCTGAGTCCGTTCCGGGCGGGGCCGGCGGATGGGTTACGCCCGTTATCCACAGGCTGGGGGCATGGCGGGCGGGGGGCGCGACCGCGTAAGGTGCGCCGCTCATGAACAGCATCCCTCCCCAGAACGACGACCGCGGCCTCTTCGGCCTCGGCACGCGCCTGCCCCCGGCCAGCCTTGCGGGCGAACAGGCGCTGCTCGGCGCGCTGCTCGCCAACAACAAAGCCTATGAGCGCGTCAGCGAGTTTCTGGAGGCGGAGCACTTCGCCGATGCCATTCACGGCCGCATCTACACCGCCATCCGCCGCCGGGTGGAAAACGGGCAGCTCGCGGATGCGGTCACCCTGCGGCACGAATTCGAGCACACCGGAGAGCTGGCCGAGGTCGGCGGCCCCGCCTATCTGGCGCAGCTGCTCGCCGCCATGGTCGGCATCGTCAATGCCGGCGAATACGGCAAGCTCATCCATGACTGCTACATCCGCCGCCAGCTGATCGACCTCGGCGAGACGGTGGTGAACCGGGCCTTCGGCGCCGATCCGGAGCTGGAGGGCAAGCACCAGATCGAGGCGGCCGAGCAGCAGCTCTTCGACCTCGCGACCGAAAAGGCCAGCGAGGGCGGCGCTATCTCCTTCGAGCGCGCGCTGATCCGCGCCGTCGAGGTCGCGGCCAAGGCCAAGGAGAACGGCGGCGGCGTCTCCGGCCTCGCGACCGGGCTGCGCGACCTCGACGGCAAGATGGGCGGGCTGCACAATTCGGATCTCATGATCCTGGCCGGCCGCCCCGGCATGGGTAAGACCGCGCTGGCGACCAAGATCGCCTTCGGTGCCGCCAAGGCCCTGCTGGCCGAGGCCGAGCGCACCGGGGCCAGGCCCGGCCAGGTCGCGATCTTCTCGCTGGAAATGAGCGCGGACCAGCTCGCCAACCGCCTTCTCTCGGAAGCCAGCCGCATCCAGGGCGACCGCATCCGCCGCGGCGAGATCACCCAGCGCGAATTCGATCATTTCGTCGGCGTCAGCCGGGAGTTGTCGCAGCTTCCGATCCTGATCGACGACACGCCGGCCATCACCCTCTCGGCGCTACGCACGCGCTGCCGCCGCATCCAGCGCACCAAGGGGCTGCGCTTCCTGGTGGTGGATTACCTCCAGCTCATGCGGCCCGCTGCCGGCACCCGGCCCGAATCCCGCGTGCTGGAGATCAGCATGATCACCCAGGGGCTGAAGGCGATCGCCAAGGAGCTGTCCATCCCGGTGATGGCGCTGTCCCAGCTGTCGCGCGCCGTCGAGCAGCGCGAGGATAAGCGGCCGCAGCTGAGCGATCTGCGTGAATCCGGCTCGATCGAGCAGGACGCCGATAGCGTGAGCTTCATCTACCGCGACGAGTATTACCTGAAGCAGCGCGAGCCGAAGATCACCAGCTTCCCCGACGACAGCAAGTTCCAGGACGCCATGACCCGCTGGCAGCAGGATATGGAGCGCGCGCACAGCAAGGCCGACCTGATCATTGCCAAGCAGCGCCATGGCCCCACGGGCACCATTCCCCTCTTCTTCGAGGCAGAATTCACCCGGTTCGGCGACCTCGACACCACGCATGAGCAAAGCTATGGCGACTGAATGGCGCACGCTTCCTGATGACGCAGGGTCTTCTGACGATTGATGTCGGCGCTGTGGTGCGGAATTGGCGCCGCCTGTGCGAAATCCATTCGACCGGCGCCGTGGCGGCGGTGCTGAAGGCCAATGCCTACGGGCTCGGCGCCGGGCCCATCGGGCAGGCGCTGCTGGCCGCGGGCTGCCGGCATTTCTTCGTGGCCCAGCCGCGCGAGGGGATCAGCCTCCGCAAGCTCCTGGGGCCGGGGCCGATGATCGCCGTCCTCGGCGGCTTCCGACGCGCTGCTGAATTCGACCTGACCCCCGTGCTGAACACCCTCGGCGACCTGCGGGCCTGCAGCGGCCCGGCGATCCTGCAGGTGGATACCGGCATGTCCCGCCTCGGCCTGGACTCGAGCGAGCTGGCGTCCCTGGCGGCGGACCCCTCGCCGCTGGAGGGGGTGGAGCTGCTTTATATCATGACCCACTTGGCCTCGGCGGATGAGGCGGACCATCCCATGAACGCCGTGCAGGCCGACCGCTTTGCGGAGATCTGCCTGAAGCTGCCGCGCGCCCGGCGCAGCTTTGCCAATTCCTCCGGCATCTTCCTCGGCGGGCGCTACGCGAGCGACCTCGCCCGGCCGGGCTGCGCGCTCTACGGCATCAATCCGACGCCGGGAAAGCCCAATCCCATGGAGCCGGTGGTGCGCCTTGATTTGCCGGTGCTCCAGCTGCGCGAGATCGCGGCCGGGCAGACCGTGGGCTATGGCGGCTCCTGGATGTCGGCACGGCCGACGCGGATCGCCACCGTCGCGGCCGGCTACGCCGACGGGCTGCCCCGCGCGTTGGGTGTCGGCAAGCTGCGCGGGATGCTGCGCGGGCGGTGGGTGCCGATGGTGGGGCGGGTTTCGATGGATCTGATGACTTTCGACGTGACGGAAGTGCCCGAAGCGGACGAGGGCGACCTGATCGAATTGATCGGACCCTCGCAGGATGCCGATGCCCTGGCCCGCCTGGCGGGCACCATCGGCTATGAGGTGCTGACCTCGCTGGGCAATCGCTACCGGCGGAAGTATCTTCCCGCATGACCCAGACCCTGAATTTCGTGGCTTTGCTGGGCCGCGCGCTGATTTCGGCCTGCAGCACCCTGGGCAACGTGGCGCTTTTCGCCCTCGTCGGCGTGTCGCACCTGGTGCGGCCACCCTTCCAGTTCCGGCAGTTCTGGCGGCACTTCATCGAGATCGCCTATTTCTCGCTGCCGGTCGTGGCGCTCACCGCGCTCTTCACCGGCATGGTGCTGGCCCTGCAGAGCTTCACCGGCTTCTCCCGCTTCAACGCCGAAAGCGCGATCGCCTCGGTGGTCGTGCTCTCGGTCACGCGGGAGCTGGGGCCGGTGCTGGCCGGGTTGATGGTCGCCGGGCGGATCGGCGCGGCGGTCGCGGCCGAGCTCGGCACCATGCGCGTGACCGACCAGATCGACGCGCTGACCACGCTCAGCACCGATCCGATGAAGTATCTCGTGGCCCCGCGACTGCTGGCGGCGACGCTGGCCATGCCGCTGCTGGTGCTGGTCGCCGATATCCTGGGCGTGCTCGGCGGCTACCTGATCGGCACGGTGAAGCTGGGCTTCGTCAGCGAGACCTATCTCAGCAACAGCTGGAACGTTCTGCAGACCATGGATGTGGTGAGCGGGCTGGTGAAGGCCGCGGTCTTCGGCTTCATCATCGCCCTGATGGGCGCCTGGTGCGGCTACAACAGCAAGGGCGGCGCCCAAGGGGTGGGCCAGGCGACGACGCGGGCGGTGGTGGCCTCCTCCATCCTGATCCTCGCGCTGGACTACGTCATCACCGAAGCGTTCTTCAGCCGATGAGCGCTGTCTCAGATCGCGGAGCGGAGAGCTCCACCCCGAAGATCCGGCTGCGCGGGCTGCGCAAGGCCTTCGGCGACAAGGTCGTGCTCGACGGCGTCGACCTCGACGTGCGCGCGGGCCACTCGATGGTCATCCTGGGCGGCTCGGGCTCCGGCAAGTCGGTGACGATCAAGTGCATCCTCGGGCTTATCACCCCGGACTCGGGCCTGATCGAGATCGACGGACGGGACGTCGGCAAGATGTCCCATCGGGAGCGCGAGGCGATCCTCGACCGCACCGGGATGCTGTTCCAGAACGGCGCGCTCTTCGACAGCCTGCCGGTCTGGGAGAACGTCTGCTTCAAGCTGCTGGCGCAGAAGCGCATCACCCGCGCCCAGGCGCGCGACAAGGCGGCCGAGGCGCTGGCGCAGGTTGGCCTGGCGGCTAGCGTGGGCGACCTCTCGCCGGCGGAGCTTTCCGGCGGTATGCAGAAGCGCGTGGCCCTGGCCCGCGCAGTGGCGGCGCAGCCCGACATCATCTTCTTCGACGAGCCCACCACGGGGCTGGACCCCATCATGGGCGCTGTCATCGACGGGTTGATCGTGGATTGCGTGCAGCGCCTGGGGGCTACGGCCTTTTCCATCACGCATGACATGGCGAGCGCGCGGCGCATCGGCGACGACGCAGCGATGATCCACAAGGGCCGGATCATCTGGGCCGGCTCCGCCCAGACGCTCGGGGATACCGGCAACGAGATGGTGGACCAGTTCGCACGCGGCGAGCGCGAAGGGCCGATCCAGATGGAATTGAGGAAGTAGCGAAGGCCCTTGCGGGCCCGCCGCGATCCTCAGAGGATCCGGCCGCAAAGCGGCCGGCGCGCAAAGACCGACCGTATCACCAGCGGGACACGCCTGAGGCGCGAAAGCCAAGCCGCCGGAGGCGGCGCCCGGCGTCTGAGGGCAAAAAACATGGGCTATGTGGTTCTGGGTTGGGATGGCGAGGATGAGCAGGCCGCCGGTCGCCGCGCCGCCGTGCGGAGCAAGCACCTCGAGGTCATCACGCGCTGGGCGGAAGCCGGCCGGCTGAACCTCGCCGTACCGCTATTCCGCGCCGACGGCAGCGTGGCCGGCTCCATCATGATCTTCGACGGCGAGGACGAGGTCGGTACCCGCGAGTACCTGCTGGAGGAGCCCTTCGCGCGTGAGGGCGTCTGGCTCAGCTACCAGATGCGGCCGTACCGCATCGCCCCACTGGATTACCAGCCCCTCCCCTTCGGCCCCATGCCGAGCCAGATGACGCACAGCGTCGTCATCGCCGAGGACGGTACGGACGCCGAAGCGCCGAGCCGGCGAGCGGCGGTGCGCGGGGCGCATATCGAGCGTGTCGGCGGCCTGGCGGCCGATGGCACCTTGGCCTGCGGCGGCGCGCTGCTCGGGCTCAAGGGAGAGATGCTGGGCTCCATCGCCATCACGAAGCACCCGACCGAGGAGGAGGCGCGCGCCTTCTGGGCCGAGGACCCCTATGTCACCGGCGGGGTGTGGCAGAAGATGCAGTTCTTCACCACCCGCTTCGCGGCGCTGCCCTACAAGCCGTTGCCGCGCCCGGAATGACCGCAACCCTGCAGCAATCCGTCGCGGCGAACGAGGCCTGGATGCGCGGGCTGCTGCATGTGGTCGAGCCCGATCTCGCGGCCAAGCATGCGGCCATGGCGAAGAGCCCCTTCGCCTTTCTCCGCGCGACCTGCTTCCGCTTCGCCGAGACGCTGCCCGCCCTGGTGCCGGAACTGCTGCGCGCCACCGCCGTCCCTTCAGTCGGCGACGCCCATCTGGAGAACTTCGGCACCTGGCGCGACAATGAAGGGCGCCTGATCTGGGGCGTGAACGACCTGGACGAGGCCGCGCTGCTGCCCTGGCCGGTGGACCTGCTGCGCCTCGCGGCCAGCGCCCTGCTGACCGAAACACCGCCGCGAGCCCGCGATGTGGCCGAGGCGCTTTTGCAAGGCCATGCGGTCCGCCTCGCCGCCCCGCGTCCCTTCGTGCTCGATGCCGAGAACGCTCTGCTGCGCGAGGCCGCGAATCCCACGCCCAAGGAGCGCGTCCGGTTCTGGGAAAAGCTGCACGCCCTGGAGCCGGCAGAACCACCGCGGGACATGGCGGCCGAGCTGCGCAAATCCCTGCCCGAGAGTTCGCGCACGATTACCTTCGCGCCGCGCGTCGCCGGGCTGGGCAGCCTCGGCCGGCCGCGCTTCGTGGCGATGGCCGAATGGCGCGGCGGTCCGGTCGCGCGGGAGGCCAAGGCGCGGCTGCCCTCCGCCTATATCTACGCGCGCATGGCGGGGGCGGCGGCGCTCGACCCGGTGGCGCTGGCCGCCTCGCCGGCGCGCGCACCGGATCCCTGGTTCCGCGCGACGCCCGGGCTGGTGCTGCGCCGCCTCGCACCGGATTCACGCAAGATCGAGGCGGGCGGCGCAGTCCGGCTGACCGACCTGCTGCTGGCCATGGGCGGCGAGCTCGCCAATATCCATGCGCAGGGGGATGGTGCGGCCCTCCTCGAGCAAAAGCAGGTCCTGCCGGATGGCTGGCTGCATGACGGCGCGCGTCGGCTCGCGGATGCGGTGCGCGCGGATCACGCGGCCTGGCGTTGAACGCGACGCTCTGCGGCATCGGGGCCCTGCTGCTTTGGGCCACTCTCGCGTTGCTGTCGAAGCTGGCGACCGGGTTGCCGCCGCTGCAGGTCACGGCAATGAGCTTTTCCGTGGCCGGGACGCTGGGGCTCGCCATCGTCGCCGCGCGGGGGCGGCTGGGGGCGTTGCGGCAGCCGCCTTTGGTCTGGGCGCATGGGGTCGGCGGGCTGTTCGGCTACCACGCGCTGTATTTCACGGCGCTGGCCTATGCGCCGGCGGTCGAGGCCAATCTGCTGAACTACCTATGGCCGCTGCTGATCGTGCTGTTCTCCGCACCGATCCTGGGATTGCGGCTGGGACCGCGGCGGCTGGCGGGGGTGGCGCTGGGGTTTGCCGGCTGCGCGCTGCTGCTGGGCGGCGGCGCGCGGTTTCCGGCGGAGGCCTATTTTGGGTTTCTCTGCGCCGTCGGCTGCGCCCTGGTCTGGTCGCTCTATTCGGTGATCGCCAAGCGGCTCTCCGCCGTGCCGACCGAGGCGGTGGCCGGCTTCTGCGCGGTCTCCGCGATACTGGCGCTGGCCGCGCATCTCGCCTTCGAGCCGAGCGTGCTGCCGGATGCGCGGCAATGGCTGGCGGCGGTGCTGCTTGGGCTGGGGCCCGTAGGCGCCGCCTTCTTCCTCTGGGACCTCGGGATGAAGCGCGGCGACCCACGGCTGCTGGGCACGCTGGCCTATGCGGTGCCGGTGGCCTCGACGCTGCTGCTGATCGCGGCGGGCGCGGGCAGCCTGAGCTGGAATGTGGCCGCGGCGCTCGCGCTGGTGGCCGGCGGCGGCTGGCTGGCCGCCACGGCGCGATGACAGATTGACGTTCCGGGCGGCACCCTTCCCGCCCCGTGCTACGGTCGCCCCGCAACCCAACAGGTGTCACATGGCCGATCTTCTCGTCATCGAATATCCCACCGAAGCGGAAGCAGATGCGATCCGCACCAAGCTGCTGGGAATGCAGACAGAATACCTCATCGAGCTCGGCGATGCCGTTGTCGCGGTTAAGCAGGCGGACGGCACCGTCAAGCTAAACCAGCTCTTCCAGCCCGTCGCGGCCGGCGCCGCTTCCGGTGCGATCTGGGGTTCGCTGATCGGGCTGCTGTTTCTGTCCCCGCTGCTCGGCGCCGCGCTGGGTGCGGCCGGCGGCGCGCTGGGCGGCAAGCTCACCGATCTCGGCATCAACGACGTCTTCATGAAGGATGCGGCCAAGGCGCTGCATTCCGGCAACGCGGCGCTGTTCCTGCTCATCCGCAAGATGACGACGGACAAGGTGATGAACGAGCTGCGCGGCACCGGCGGCTCCGTGATCCAGAGCTCCTTCGACGAAACGAAGGAACTCCAGCTGCAGCTCGCCCTGGCGGATGCGCAGGCCGGCGCTGTCGAGCCGCCAGTCTAAGCACGCTCCAGTTCTAAACACCCTCCAGCCGAAGCACCCGACCGCGCGTCTCGTCCGTCAGGAGGAGTAGCGCGCCGTCGGGCGCGAAGATCACCTGGCGCAGCCGCGCCTTGCCCCAGAGCAGCCGCTCCTCCGCGACCACGCGGTCGCCCTCCATCTCCATGACGACCAACCCCGGCGCGCTCAGGCAGGCCATGAACAGGCATCCGCGCCACATCGGATGAGCATGTTCCGGTGCGAAGGCGATGCCCGACGGGCTGACCGAGGGCACCCAGAACCGCACCGGCTCGCTGATGCCGGGACCGCCGGTGCGCCCGCCGGCGATCTGCCGTCCGGAATATTCCCGCCCGAAGGAGGCCTCCGGCCAGCCGAAGTTCCGCCCCGGCAGGATCAGGTTCAGCTCGTCGCCACCGAGCGGGCCGAATTCCGCCGTCATCAGGCTGCCGGTCGCGGGGTTGAATGCGATGCCCTGCGGGTTGCGGTGGCCGTAGGTCCAGATCTCGCCGCGCTGCCCGGGTCGCCCGAAGAAGGGGTTGTCCCGCGGGATCTCGCCCTGGCGGGTGAGGCGGATCATCTTGCCGCCGAGATCGCCGAGATCCTGCGCGCGCTCGCGCCTCTGGTCGCGCTCGCCGCTCGTGAGGAAGAGGTACGCGCCGTCCGGGCTGAAGGCGATGCGTCCCCCAAAGTGGTTTCTTCCGCGCGCCTGAGGCACCCCGCAATCCAGGACGGGCCGCACGTCGGTGAAGCCGCGACTGGTCAGCCGGGCGCGGTGCAGCCGGGTGAGCGCGCCGCCTTCGACCAGCACGGCGGCGGAGAAGAAGACCTCGTTGCTCACAGCGAAATCCGGCGCGGGCTGCATGTCCAGCAGGCCGCCCTGTCCTGCTGCCTCCACACCGGGAAGGCCGGGCAACGGCGCGGAGATGCGGCCATCCGAGGTGATGAGCCGCGCCCGGCCGGGACGTTCGCTGACCAGGAGCTGTCCGTCCGGCAGGAAGCCGCCGCCCCAGGGGTGCTCCAGCCCTTCGGCGAAGGTCCGGACCCGAAAGGCGCCACGCCGGGCGCGCTGAATATCCTCCACCTGCGCCCGCGCGATCGAGGGGGTGGCCAGGCCGGCGAGGAGGACACGACGGGCGATAGGCATGAACGATCCTTGTATGGGCGGAGAATGACATAGGAACAATTCGTCACGTCCCGCCGTTTCGCAGTGCGGCAAAACTGCGATATGCGATGCCAATGTCCGGCAACTCCGCGTGACGCGCGCGAATCAGATACCTCCGCGCCTCCGGCCTCGCCATCGTTTCGGTGCGCGCCGGCGTTTGGCCACGCGCCGCGAGCCGCTGCCCCCCGCCTGGCGCCCCGCCGCCGCCCGGCCGCGCTGGCGCACGCCGCAGCCCGTACCGCCCGCACTGAACTTCCCCGTCTGGCTGATCGCCTCGCTGGCGGTGCACGTGCTCATCGCGGCGATGCTGTATTTCTGGCCCGACCCGCGCCCGTCGCCACCGGACCAGCTACCGCCGCCGACCTTCGACATCGTCTTTCAGGGCAGCCAGCCCGACAGCGCCGCCCCGGAACCGCCCGAGGGCGTCGAAACCGAGCCCAGCCCACCCCAGCCGCCCCCCATGGCCGAGCCGCCGCCGCCGCCCGACGCACCGCCCGTGCCGTCGCAGCCGGCCGTCCCGCCCTCGCAGCAGA
>JAQGHY010000208.1 GCA_028291455.1 Rubritepida sp.
CCTGCGCCGGCAGGCCGGGCAGACGCTGCATGTCTCGGTCGGCGGCCATCGCGTGGCGCTCCGCACCTCCGAGGAAAACGGCGCCCTGCGCGAGATCTCCTTCAACCTCGCCAAGGAGGGCGCGGCCTATCGCAGCCTGATGGATGCCTTCGCCCAGGCGGTTTCCACCGGCCTCGCGCGCGGCGTGCCGCTCGCGGAATATGTGGACGCCTTCGCCTATACGCGCTTCGGCCCGGCCGGATTGGTCGAGGGCGATCCCGAGATTCCGCGCGCGACCTCCGTGCTGGACTGGGCCTTCCGCCGCCTCGCGATGGATTACCTCGGCGGCGCCCTGCCCCAGCCGGCCGCCGAGGATGTGACACCCGACAGCCTGAGCCGCGCGGCGGAGCAATCCCCGCTTTTGCCGCTCGACCTTCCCGCAATGCCGGAACGGCGCGGCAAGCTCCGCATCGTCGCCTAGACCGAGTTAAGGAATACCGCATGTCCAAGATCGAAGCCCGCCTTGCCGAACTCGGCCTGACGCTGCCGCCGGCCTCCGCGCCGATCGCGAACTACGTGCCGTTCACCATTACGGGGAAGGTCGTCTACATCTCCGGCCAGGTGCCGCGGAACAAGGCCGGGGCGATCTGGCCGGTGGGGCAGCTCGGTGCCGGCGTGTCGGTCGAGGAGGGCCAGGCGGCCGCGCAGCTCTGCTTCCTCTCGATCATCGCGCATGCCAAAGCCGCGGCGGGCGGCGATCTGGACAAGATTGCCCGGGTGCTGCGCCTCACCGGCTACGTGAATTCCGCAACCGGCTTCGGCGAGCAGCCGGCGGTCATCAACGGCGCGTCCGATTGTGCCGTCGCGGTCTTCGGTGAGGCCGGGCGCCATGCCCGCAGCGCCGTTGGCGTTGCCGCACTCCCGGGCGGGGCCGCCGTCGAGGTCGAGGCGATTTTGGAGCTCGTCTAGCCTGATTTTTCCGGAGAACCTCCCCATACTGGGGGCGATGGACTCTCCCGAGCTGACCCTCTCCCTGCACCGCGCCATCGCCGAAATCCCGGCGGCCGAGTGGGATGCCTGCGCGGGGGACAATCCCTTCGTCTCCCACGCCTTCCTTTCGGCGCTGGAGGATAGCGGCAGCGCTTCGGCCAAGACCGGCTGGCTGCCGCAGCATATCGCGTTGCGCGACGGGGGCGGCGAGTTGGTCGCTTGCGCGCCGGCCTATGCGAAGTCGCATTCCTACGGCGAATACGTCTTCGACCACGGCTGGGCGAATGCCTATGAGCAGGCCGGCGGCCGGTACTATCCGAAGCTCCAGGTCGCTGTGCCGTTCAGCCCGGCGCCGGGTCCGCGCCTGCTGCGGCGGCCGGGTGTCCCAGTGGCGGCATTGGCCGAGGGTCTGGTGCAGGCGATGACGGCGCTCTCCTGCTCCTCCGTGCATATCACCTTCTGCACCGAGGAAGAGTGGCAGGGACTCGGCGAGGCCGGATGGCTGCAGCGCCTGGGCGTCCAGTTCCATTGGCAGAACCAGGGCTATTCCACCTTCGACGATTTCCTGGCCGCGCTCAGCAGCCGCAAGCGCAAGGTGCTGAAGCGGGAGCGTCGCTCCGTCGCCGAAAGCGGGCTGACCTTGCATACGCTGCGCGGCAGCGAGATTACCCGCGCGCATTGGAAGGCCTTCGACCGCTTCTACCACAACACCGTCGATAGCCGCTGGGGCGGCGCCTACCTCACCAAGTCCTTCTGGCCGATGCTGAGCGACCGGCTCGGCGACCGCGTCGTGCTAATGTGGGCGGAGCGCGAGGGCAAGCCGGTCGCCGGCGCGCTGAACCTGCTGGGATCGGAGGCGCTTTACGGCCGCAACTGGGGCAGCGACGAGGATGTGCCCTTCCTGCATTTCGAGCTCTGCTACCTCCGCGCCATCGACTTCGCGATCGAGCACGGCATCAGCCGCGTCGAGGCCGGGGCGCAGGGCGAGCACAAGATCCAGCGCGGCTATCTGCCGGCGCTGACCTATTCCGCGCATCTGATCGCGCATCGCGGGCTGTCCCGCGCCGTCGGCGAATTCCTCGATGCCGAGCGCCCGGCAATGCTGGAGCGCATGGAGGAGCTGGCGGAGCTCTCGCCCTACCGGCGCGACGGCGAGGGTTGATGAGGCTCGCCTACGGGCAGCTCGCACTCGCCATGATCCTGGTGGGCGCCAATGTCGGCGTGGCCAAGGTGCTGGCCGAGGCGCTGCCGATCGCGCTCATCGCCTTCCTCCGTTGCGCGCTGGCGGTGCTGGTGCTGTGGCCGCTGGCCCGGGGGCTGGAAGGCCGCGTACGTGTCTCGGCCTTGGTGAAGCGCAACCTGTTCCTTCAGGCTTTGTTCGGAACCGCGCTCTACAATGCGGGGTTGCTGGCCGGGCTGCGGCTGACTTCGGCGCTGGAGGGCGGAATGGTGCTGGCGACCCTGCCGGCCGTGGTGGCGCTTGGCAGCTTTCTCTGGCTGCGCGAACGGCTCACGGCGCGGCAATGGATGGCGGCGGGGCTGGCCGGCCTCGGCATGGCGGCGATCACGCTCGCGCGACTGGGTACTGGCAGTGGCGGTTCGGCGATGGGCAACCTGCTCGTCTTTGCCGGCGTCTGCGGCGAGGCGATCTATGTGCTGCTGGCAAAGCGCATCGCGGGCGCGGTGCCGGTGATCACGGCCTCGCTGTGGATGCAGCTGTTCTCCGCGCTCGTGCTGCTGCCCTTTGCGGCACCTGACTTCGGCGCCGTCGCGGCACTCGTGGAGCCGTCGCTGGCCGCACTGCTGCTCTTCCACTCGCTGACGGCGAGCGTGCTTTGCCTGCTGCTTTGGTATGCGGGGCTGCGGCGGGTTCCGGCGGGCATCGCGGGCGTCTTCACCGCCTTCCTGCCGGCGAGCGCTGCGGTGACAGCCGTGCTCTTCCTCGGCGAAAGCTTCGGCGCCATTCACCTGGCCGGCTTCGCGCTGATGATGACGAGCGTGATGCTCGCCACCTGGCCCCGGCGCGCCCGATGAGGGCATGGCTGACCCTCACGGTCCCGGAACTGATGGCGCTGAGCGCGGAGGATGTCGCCGCGCGTCTCGCCTATGCCCAGGCGGCGCGTCATGCCGCGCTCGAACTTACGCAGCGCAACGCCTGGGTCGCGATGGCCGAGGCGCTGCGCGGGGCCCTGGCGATGCCGGAGGCGGCGGGTTGGACGGTGCTTCTCGAATACGACCTGCTGCGGCTGGAGAAACGCATCGATGCCATCCTGCTGACGGATCGGGCGACGCTGGTTCTGGAATGGAAGGACCGCGCGACGCGCTTCCTTCCAGCCGATCTGCGTCAGGTGGAGGATTACGCGCTCGACCTGCTGGATTTCCACGCCGGCTGCCGGGCGCATCCGGTGGTGCCGATCCTCGTGGCAAGCGAGGCACCGGAGACGCGCTTCGAGGCGCCCCTGATCTGGCATGGCGTGCCGCCGCCGATCGCCACCAATCGGCGTCAACTCGGCGGCCGGCTGCTGGAGATGATGGATGCTATCGGCACGCCCGCTGAACCCATGCATGCCCAGGGCTGGCTGGCCGCGCCTTATCGCCCGGTGCCGAGCGTGCTCGAAGCCGCATCCATGCTCTTCGACCGGCATCGCAGCGCGGAGATGGTCGAGGCGCGGGCGGATGCCGCCAACCTGACCCGCACAACCGATGCGATCACGCGCGCCATCGACCAGGCACGTGAGGAGCAGCGGCGGGTGGTCATCTTCGTCACCGGCATTCCCGGTGCGGGGAAGACGCTGTGCGGCCTCAACATCGTCTTCGGCGCGCTGCGCGATTCCGGTGCGGCCTTCCTCACCGGCAACGTGCCGCTGGTCGCCGTGCTGCGCGAGGATCTCCGCCGGCGTGGCCGCACCAAGCGGGACCATGCGCGCACCGCCCTGCAGAACGTGCACCGCTTCCTGGAACATCATGTCCTCCGGCCGGAGGAAGTTCCGGAGGCGCGGGTCATCGTCTTCGACGAGGCGCAGCGTGCCTGGGACCAGAACCAGGCCTCGCGCGACACGCAGCGCCGCGTCAGCCGCCTTACCCTCAGCGAGCCCGCGCATACGCTCGACATCATGGCGCGGCATGACGGCTGGTGCGCGGTCGTCGCGCTGATCGGCCAGGGTCAGGAGATCAACACGGGCGAGGCCGGGCTCGCCGAATGGGGCCGGGTCATCGCCGAACGGCCGGAGTGGCGGGCTGTGGCGGCACCTGGCCACCTCGTCGGTGGTCCATGGCTGGCGCTGGATGAGGCGTTGGATCTCACGGTCCCCATGCGCTCGGTCCGGCATCCGCAGGGCGCGCCCTGGGTGGATGCGGTGCTGCGCGGCGACGTCGTGCAGGCCGCGCGAATCGCGCGCGAGGCCGGCGGCGTTCCCTTCCTTTTGACGCGCGATCTGGCGGCAATGCGCGCAGCCCTTCGACGGCTCGCGCGTGGTGAGCGCCGCGCGGGTCTGGTGGCCTCCTCCGGCGCCAGGCGGCTACGCGCGGAGGGGCTCGGGGTGCAGCTTCCGGCCGTCGAGAACTGGTTCCTCGATCGCTGGCCGGATGTCCGTGCCTCGGACGCGCTCGAAACCACGGCGACCGAGTACGACTGCCAGAGGCTCGAGCTCGATGTAGTCGGGCTTTGCTGGGGTGGCGATCTGCTGCGGGGCGCGCAGGGCTGGGTCTCGCAGCGCTTCAGCGGTACGCGCTGGAACACGGTCCACAAGCCCGAGGCGCGCGGCTTCTTCCTCAACAAATACCGCGTGCTGCTGACCCGGTCCCGCTACGAAACGGTGATCTGGATTCCACGCGGAAGCGACCCGGCGGAGATTTTCCACGATCCTTCCCGCCCAAGGGCGGCCTTCGATGCGGTGGCGGATTTTCTGATCCGCTGCGGTGCCGGCGAACTGCCGGTCGAGGCTGCGGAAGCGGAACCGGAACGGCTTTCGCTCAACCTTCGTTAGTCGAGTCACGGCGCTCACGAAGCGTTAACCGATTCCCGCGCATTGAGACCGGCGCCAAGCGAAATCGGGAAAAGCCCATGTCGTACAATCACCAGCCACTCATCCTGCCGCCTGAGGCAATTCGCCCGGCCGCGACGGATCCCGATTCCGTGACCCTCCGGCTCCTGGTGCAGCGGACCTGCCAGGCCCTGCACGCCATGGCCACGAGCCTGGAAGCGCTGGACAGTGTCTTTACCCGGATCGAGGCGCTGACGCCCGAGACCGACGCCCATGCCGAACTCCTGGCAACCACGCAGGAGACGGTGGTGCATGTCGTCGGCCTGCTCCGCCGCGAGGGGCCGCCGTTGCTCTTTCGCGCGCAGGCGCTGCGCCTTCGCCTGCGGCTGCACGGCTATGCCTCGGGCAGTTCCGCCGCGGTGGCGATGCGGGCGCTTCACACCGATCTCGACGGTTTCGTCGCCTTCGAGCCTGAGCAGCCGGCAAGCTGGCTCTCCAGCTGGGGCGCCTGCATCCGGCGCGCGCGGTCCAACACCATGATCCTGCTGTCCGAGTTCGACGGCCAGAGGCGCCAGATGACAGCGCCGTCCGAAGCGCCAGACGCGCTTGTGCATGAAGTCCTCGCACCCGTGGCCGCGCTGCCGATGGCGCGGTGAACCTCAGCCCGGCTTGGCGGCCAAGCTCTCGAACAGCACCATCCGGTTGCCGCGATGCTCGAACTCGCCGGCTTGCCGCATGCCGCAATCGCTGAGTACGGCCCGCGAGGCCAGGTTGGTTTCGCGCGCGACGCCGATGATGCGGGCGAGCCCCGCGGCATGCCCGAACTCCAGCGCGGCCCGCGCCGCCTCCCGCGCATAGCCCTTGCCGCGGCAGGCCGGCCAGAGCGCGAAACGCACAGCCACGCCGCGGCCGTCCGGGCGTTCCATCAGCCCGGCGATACCAAGGAATTCCCCAGTTTCGCGGAGGAAGACGCTCCAGGTGCCGTAGCCGCGCACCCGCCAGAAATCCATGTCGTCCTCGAGCTCCTCCCGCGTGCGTTCGGGAGGGCGCGTGCCGTGGAGCATATGGCCGAAGACGGATTCGTCGGATTTCAGGCGGATCAGGTCCGGCAGATGCTCCGGACCCGGCGGCAGCAGCGAGAGCCGCGCCGTCGTGATGATCCGCGGCGAACTCAGAAGCTGGTGCATGGCATCACCTGACGAGAGGGCGGTACTTGATCCGGTGCGGCTGGTCCGCCGAGTTGCCGAGACGTCGCTTCTTGTCGGCCTCGTAAGCCTGGAAATTGCCCTCGAACCACTCGACGTGGCTGTCGCCTTCGAAGGCCAGGATATGCGTCGCCAGACGGTCGAGGAACCAGCGATCATGGCTGATGACCACGACGCAGCCGGCGAATTCCATCAGCGCCTCTTCGAGCGCGCGCAACGTATCCACGTCGAGATCGTTGGTCGGCTCATCGAGCAGCAGGACGTTGTGGGGAACCGCCAGCATCTTCGCCAGATGCACCCGGTTGCGCTCGCCGCCGGAAAGGACGCCCACGCGCTTCTGCTGGTCCGCGCCCTTGAAGTTGAAGGCGGCGGTATAGGCGCGCGAGGCGATGGCCCGCTTGCCGATATTGATCATGTCGTCGCCGTTGGAGATTTCCTGCCAGACGGACTTCTTGTCGTCCAGGCTGTCGCGCGACTGGTCGACGTAACCGAGGTTGACGGTCTCGCCGACCTTTAGCGTGCCCGCGTCCGGGGTCTCGTTGCCGGTGATCATGCGGAACAGCGTGGTCTTGCCCGCACCGTTCGGCCCGATGACGCCGACGATGCCGCCCGGGGGCAGCTTGAAGGTGAGGTCGTCGATCAGCAGGCGGTTGCCGTAGGCCTTGCGGAGGTCCTCCGCCTCGATGACCGTGTTGCCCAGCCGCGGCGGCGGCGAGATCAGGATCTCGACGTCGCCCAACCCACGATCCTGGCTCTTCTCCAGCATCTCCTCGTAGCGCGAGATACGCGCCTTGCTCTTCGCCTGGCGGGCGGAAGGGCTGCGCCCGATCCACTCCTGCTCGGCCGCGAGCGTGCGGATGCGTGCCGTGTCCTCGCGGTTTTCCTGCTCCAGCCGCTTCCGCTTCTGCTCGAGATAGGCCGAGTAATTGCCCTGGTAGGGGAAGCCCCGGCCGCGATCGACCTCGAGGATCCAGTTGGTCACGTTGTCGAGGAAGTAGCGGTCATGGGTGACGACCAGCACGGCGCCCGGATAGTCGCGCAGCGTGTGTTCGAGCCAGGAAACGCTCTCGGCATCCAGGTGGTTCGTCGGTTCGTCGAGCAGCAGCAGTTCCGGCTTTTCGAGCAGCAGGCGGCACAGCGCCACGCGGCGCCGCTCGCCACCCGAGAGGTTCTCCACGCCGGAATCCGCCGGCGGGCAGCGCAGCGCGTCGAGTGCGATATCCACCCGGCGGTCCAGCTCCCAGCCGTCGGCGGCGTCGATCGCTTCCTGCAGTTCGCCCTGTTCGGCGAGGAGGGTGTTCATCTCCTCCTCCGTCATCTCTTCCATGAAGCGTTCGCTGATGTCGTTGAAGCGCTTCAGCTGCGCCTCCAGCGTGGCGAAGGCGGCGCGGACGTTCTCGCCGACGGTCTTGGTCGCATCGAGTTGCGGTTCCTGCGCCAGGTAACCGACGCGCGCCCCCTCGGCGACCCAGGCCTCGCCGCCGTACTCCCTGTCGAGCCCGGCCATGATCTTCATCAGCGTGGATTTGCCGGCGCCGTTGGGGCCGAGCACACCGATCTTCACGTCGGGCAGGAAGGACAGCGTGATGCCCTTGAAGACCTCGCGGCCACCCGGATAGGACTTGGTGAGGTCCTTCATGACGTAGACGTATTGGTATGCGGGCATGGCGCAGGGCCTCGAAGCTACAGGGGGTGGCCGCTTCTAACGCCAGACGGGTCTGCGGGAAAGCATGGATGCCCCGGCGCGCGCGCCGCTGGCGTCGATGGAGTCAGAAAATGACCAGGTAGCCTACGATGAGCATGCCGCTGATCAGCAGCAGCAGCGAGCCCAGCATGGCCCAGCCATCGCTCCCGCCTTTCTCCGCTTTGGCGACCTGCTGCTGGGAGCCCAATCCGTTACAGCGTGCCATCGCCGCGGCCCTCCGCAGGCGAGCGGGGGCGCTCGGCCAAAGGCCGGAGCGGCGTGCCGGTGTAGTTGCGGTTGAACTGCGCCTGCCGCTGCGCGCGGGCCAGGCGCTCGGCCATGAATCCTTGGGCGGGGTGGTTCAGCGGCGGCATGGTCGTGCCGAGGCGGTTCAAATCCTGGCCGGAGGGGCGGCCCGCCAAGGCCGGTGCGCCCTGATCGCGAAGGCGCTGGGCGTTCGCCGCACCGCTTCCGAGGCTGAGGGCGGATAACAACGACGCCAAAAGGACTAATCTACTCATCGGCTTGCCTTCGTGTGTGACGCGGGAGGTTTAGGTCCCTCGCCACTTGAACGGCTTGCTAGCGCAAAAGTATGCATGACCAGGCAATCTAATTTTGCGATACTGCCTCTACAAATGAGGAATCCCAGAAATTGCGCTGCCAGCGATTTCTGGCCGGGGATGCATGTCATTGAATGTTCATGGCTATCGCCAAGGGCCGTCCGGGCTGCCCCGGCCCCCACCGGACCGCTGCCATTCCCTGCCCGCATGGCGTTTCGAGCTAGGGCGGCGCCGCTTCCAGCCAGGCCCGCCCCACCGCCTCTGCCGGGACGGGCGTGGCCGGCGCATTCATGAAGGCCAGGATATCCCGCGCCACATCCGCGCGGATCGCGTCGCGCAGCAGTAGGTGCCAGCCATTGGGGTAGAGGGCCACGCGCTGGGCATGGGCATCGCGCAGCGCTCGCCGGGCGATGCGGGTCGGCACCACCTGGTCGTTGCCGCCGACCATCACCAGGACCGGCACGTCGCCGCAGCAATGCGGCAGCGTGGTCACGGCCCGGTCCATCAGGTCGACCAGCCCCTCCACCACGTCGAAGCGGACCTCGCGCAGGATCAGCGGATCGCGCGCGAAGCGCAGCAGCGCCTCGCGGTTGTCGCTGGCCGCGATCCCGCCGGCCGAGGCCGGCACCGCCAGGGGCGCCAGCGTGTGCGAGACGGCCCAGAGCAGGTTCTGCAGGATCGCGGGGATATAGGCCCGTCCCCAGATGGCCGGAGACGAGACGATCACCCCGGCGATATCGGTCGGCCCTGCCGCGAGCGCCACCGCCCCGCCCATGCTCTCGCCCAGCAGGAACAACGGCAGGCCGGGGTTTGCCGCATGGATCAGCCGCAGCGCCTGCCGGGCATCGGCGATCATGGTGTCGGCGCCCGCCCAGTAGCCGCGCTGGGCGTTCCAGCCAAAGCCGCGCTGGTCGTAGGCGTAGACCAGCGCCCCGCCCGCGGTCAGCAGCGGCCCGCCCTCCTGGAGGAAGTTCCCGCCATGGTCGGTCAGCCCGTGCAGCGCCAGCACCACGAAGCGCGGCGGGCCCTCCGGGCGCCAGACGCGCAGCGCCAGCCGCGCTCCATCGGGCATCACCAGCACCGATTCCGGCCGTGGCCCCGAGGGCTGCGGGTCCGGTGGGGAGGGCGCCAAAGCATAGGTGGGACGGGGGTACCACGGCAGCGGCAGCGCCACGAAAGGCTCGATCCCGGCCTCGCGGATCACCGGCCCCGCCGGGATCACCACCGGCCCGCAGGCCCCGAGCGAAAGAGTGGCCAGCAGCATGGCGGCGAGCAGCTTCATCCGTCCGGCATATGGCGCGCCCGGCGTCTGGTCCATCCTTCGGCGGGGGTTTATGTTCCCGCCGACACGCGGCAGGAAAGTAGGCTCAAGATGCGCGATCCGCAGATGACCGGGTACACCCCCAACCAGACCCCCGGCGTCACGCCCGACGACGTGATCATGGTCGAAACCCGCGCGCCCGCCTGCGACGGCGGCGGCGGAACGCTCGGCCACCCCAGGATCTACCTCCGCATGGAGCTCGGCCAGGTGACCTGCCCCTATTGCTCGCGCACCTACCGCCTGAAGGAAGGTGCGGGCGATGACGGACATCACTGAAGAATCCGTCATCCCGTCGGGCGATCCGCGCCCGGCGCCCCCAGGCGACCCGCACCTCATCCTGATCGACGGCAGCGGCTATATCTTCCGCGCCTACCACGCGCTGCCGCCGATGACGCGGCCGGACGGCACGCCGGTCAACGCCGTCTTCGGCTTCTCGCAGATCCTCGAGCGCTTCCTGAACCAGAACAGCTCGTCCCACATCGCCGTCGTGTTCGACAGCGCGCGGCAGACCTTCCGCAACGACATCTATCCCGAATACAAGGCCCACCGTCCCGAGCCGCCGGACGAGCTGATCCCGCAATTCGCGCTGATCCGGGAGGCGACCGAGGCCTTCGGCGTCGCCCAGGTGGAACTTCCCGGCTACGAGGCGGACGACCTGATCGCCTGCTACGCCAAGGCCTTCGAGGCCACGGGCGGGCGCGTCACCATCGTCTCCTCCGACAAGGACCTGATGCAGCTGGTGCGCGAGCGGGTCATCATGCTCGACCCCATTAAGCAGAAGCCGATCCGCGAGCCCGAGGTGTTCGAGAAATTCGGCGTGGCGCCGAACATGGTGGCGCAAGTGCAGGCCCTGGCCGGCGATGCGACGGACAACGTCCCCGGTGTGCCCGGCATCGGCGTGAAGACCGCGGCCGCGCTGCTCACCGAATACGGCGACCTCGAGACGCTGCTGGCCCGTGCCGGCGAGATCAAGCAGCCCAAGCGGCGGGAGCTGCTGCTGACCTATGCGGACCAGGCGCGCATCTCGCTGCGGCTGGTGACGCTGGATTGCGGCTGCCCGCTGCCGCTGCCGATCGAGACGCTCGTCGCCCGCTCGCCCGAGCCGGTGCGCCTCGGCGCCTTCCTCGCCGAGAACAACTTCCGCAGCCTGGCCGCACGGCTGGGCGTCGGTATCGGCGACGGCGGTCCGCCGAACCGGCCCCGGCCCGTCATCGCCCCGGTCGGCGAACCGGCGGACCCGCTGGCGCTGGCCTTCGGCCCCTACCACTGCATCACCGATGCCGCCGACCTCACCGCCTGGATTGCCGAGGGGCGCGCGGCCGGCATCATCGCGCTCGATACCGAGACCGACAGCCTGGACGCGCTGGCCGCTAGGCTCGGGGGCGTTTGCATGGCCGTGGCGCCCGGCCGCGCCTGCTATATCCCGCTGCGCCATGTCGGCGCCGACATGCTGGTGGAGACGCCCAAGCAGCTCGACTTCGATGAGACCCTGGCCGCGCTGAAGCCGCTGCTCGAAGACCCTTCGGTGCTGAAGGTGCTGCACAACGCCAAGTACGACATGGAGGTCCTCGCCAACACCGCTAATGGCGGCATCGTTATCTCGCCGGTCGACGACACCATGATGATCTCCTACGCGCTGGAGGCCGGGGCGCATGGTCACGGCATGGACGAGCTGTCGCAGATGCACCTGCAGCACAAGCCGCAGACCTATGATTCCGTGACCGGCATCGGCCGCGCGCGCATCCCCTTCCTCCACGTCCCGCTCGACCGCGCGACCTGCTATGCCGCCGAGGATGCGGATGTGACGCTGCGCCTCTGGCACACGCTCAAGCCCCGCCTGCGCGAGGTTCACGCGCTCGCTCTCTACGAGCAGGTGGAGCGGCGGATGATCCCCGTCCTCGCGGGCATGGAGACCGCCGGCATCAAGGTGGACGGCGCCGAGCTCAAGCGTATCGGCGAGGATTTCGGCGAGCGGCTGATCGTGCTGGAGGCGGAGTGCCACCGCATCGCCGGCCGCGCCTTCAACGTTGGCAGCCCCAAGCAGCTCGGCGAAATCCTCTTCGACGAGATGGGGTTGAAGGGCGGCAAGAAGGGCAAGGCCGGCGCCTATTCCACCGATGCGAGCGTGCTGGAGGACCTCGCCTCCCAGGGCGCGGAATTGCCGCGCGTGGTGATGCAGCACCGCCAGCTCGCCAAGCTCAAATCAACCTATGTCGACGGGCTGACGGCGCAGATCGCGGGCGACGGGCGCGTCCACACCGACTATTCGCTGGCCAGCACCAGCACGGGACGGCTGGCTTCGACCGAGCCGAATTTGCAGAACATTCCGATCCGCAACGAGGAGGGCATGAAGATCCGCCGCGCCTTCGTCGCCGAGGCTGGGCATGTGCTGATGAGCGCGGATTACTCGCAGATCGAGCTGCGGCTGCTCGCCCATCTCGCCGAGGTGCCGAGCCTGCGCGAGGCTTTCGAGAAGGGCGAGGACATCCATAGCCGCACGGCGGCCGACATCTTCCGCCTCGACCCTGCGAATGTGGACCGCGAATCCCGCCGCCGCGCGAAGATGATCAACTTCGGCATCATCTATGGCATGAGCGCCTTCGGCCTCGGCTCGCGGCTGAGCATTTCGCCCAGCGAGGCTCGCGGCATCATCGATGCTTATTTCGCGCAGTACCCCGGCATCCGCGCCGAGATGGACCGGCTGAAGGAGGAGGCGCGGCAGAAGGGCTACGTCCTCTCGCCCTTCGGGCGCCGGCTGTGGATCCAGGATATCGGCTCCAAGGACCCGGTGCGCCGCGCCGGGGCCGAGCGGCAGGCGATCAACGCCCCCTTCCAGGGCGGTGCAGCCGAAATCATCAAGCGCGCCATGGTCCGCGTGCCGATGGCGCTGCGCGATGCCGGGCTGGCCTCGCGCATGCTGCTCCAGGTGCATGACGAACTCGTGCTGGAAGTGCCGGACGGGGAGATCGAGGCCGCCGGCGGCGTGCTCAAGCGCGTGATGGAGGGCGTGGCGGAGTTGCGCGTTCCCCTCCTGGTCGAGGTCGGCCACGGCACCTCCTGGGCCGAGGCGCACTGAGCATGGCCGCCGCGTTTTCCTCCGAGGAGCGACGGATCCTGCTGTCGGTCTCCGGCGCCCATTTCATCAGCCACGTGCACATCCTGGCGCTGCCGCCGCTCTTCCCTCTGCTGCGCGACGGCATGGGCGTCTCCTTCCTCGAACTCGGCTTCGCACTGACGCTGTTCAACGTCATCTCCTTCTTCACACAGGCGCCGATGGGCTTCCTGGTGGACCGCTTCGGTGCCCGCCGCGCGCTGGTCTGCGGGCTGATGCTGGGCGGGCTGGCCTTCGTGCTGGCGGGGCTGGGCGGCAGCTACAACTGGCTGCTGGTGGGCGCCTGCCTCGCGGGGTTGGCGAACAGCGTCTACCACCCGGCCGACTACGCAATCCTCGGCAGCAGCATCGACGACGCGCATGTCGGCCGCGCCTTTTCGCTGCACACCTTTGCGGGATATGCGGGCAGCGCCGTCGCGCCCTTCCTGATGCTGGGCGTGGCGAGCCTGGGCGGTTTCGGAGCGGCACTGATCTTCGTGGGGTTGCTGGGTCCGCTGGCCGCGCTGCCGCTGGTCCGCGACGCGATCGGCGAGAAGATGGCGATGCGGCACGCGCAGGCCGGCGGGAGGCGCCCGAACCTGCTCAGCGGGGCGATCCTGGTGCTGATCGTCTTCTTCACGCTCATCGCGCTTTCCGGCAATGGCCTGCAGAGCTTCGCGGTCTCGGCTTGGCAGGCCAGCAGCGGCATCTCGCTCACGGCAGCCAATGTCGCGCTCACCTCCTGGCTCGCGCTGAGTGCCGTGGGCGTGCTGGCGGGGGGCTATGTCGCAGACCGCACGAAGCGCCACGGCCTCGTCGCGGCGGGCGGGCTGGGGGCGGCGGCGTGCCTGATCCTCTTTGCCGGCCTGGCCGACCTTCAGCCCGTCATGCTGACGCTGGTGATGGCGCTGTCCGGCTTTCTGTCGGGGATGATCATGCCCTCGCGCGACATGCTGGTGCGCGCGGCGGCCCCGCCGGGCCAGGCGGGCGCGGTGTTCGGGCTGGTGAGCACGGGCTTTAGCATCGGCGGCATCGCCGGCCCGGTCGGCTTCGGCTGGCTGCTCGACCATGGGCAGCCGCATGCGATCTTCGTGATCGCGGCGGGGCTAATGGGCGCGGCGGTGGCGATGTCGCTTTGGCAAGAACTGCGGCGCGGGCAGCGGGTAGCTCTGGCGGCGGCGGAGTAGGGTCGGCATGTTCGGGAGCATCGTCAGGGTTGCCGTCGCAGGGCTCGGCCTGCTCCTTCCCATCGAGGTGGGCGCCACTCCGCTCGACGACCTGAACGGCGCCTTCCGGCAATCCTACCGCCTCGCGCAGACTCACACGCTGGCCAACCTGCGCGCGACCGTCCCGGTGCTCGTGAACCGCTTCAGCCAGATCGCGCTCTATCGCCCCGGCGTCGAGCGGCCGGAGATCTTCGAGACGGATGGCGGCCTGTTCCTGGAAACGCGGGCCGTCGCCCATAGCGCGGCCACACTCTACCTGCGGCTGCTGCCTTCCGGGTTCGGGCGGCTGGATGCCGAGCGGCTGGAATGGCTGGCCACCTTCCAGGGCCTGATCCGCGCGGCGGAGGACGAGGTCGCCGCACGCACCGACCTGCCGGGCGACCTCAAACCTGTGCAGCTAGCCATGCTGGCCGAGGTGCGGCGCGTCGCCGAGCGCATCCACCAGCGCGGCGAGGTGGACGAGGCCACGCTGGTTGCCCTGGGCGCCACCGTCCGCGCCGCCACCGAGACCGGGCTGCACCACGCCGCCGCCTCGCAACTCGATCAGTTCCGCGCCCAGTTCGAGCGCTGGCGGCAGCAATACCCTACGCTGGACTGGGACCACGCCGTTGCGATCGTGATCGGCACGCACCAGCCCCGCACGCTTGCCTGGCAGCGGCAGTTCTTCGACTGGATGCTGCGCGACGAGCCGCGCCGCGAGGACCGCGTGGTCTTCGCCGAAAGCCTGACCGTCCCAGCACCGATCGACGGGCCGGACCTGCCGACCGACGCCTTCATGCTGCTCGCCTCGGTGATGCTGGACAAGCAGCTCGCGGGCGCCATCCTCGGTGATCCCCTGGCGCTGCAGACGGATGCGCTGGGCCCGGCGGCCCAGGCGATCATCCGGGGTTGGCCGGCGCGTTAAGTAGCCGGCGCCAGCTTGTCCTGCGTCTTCGTCTCGAAGTCGCTCGCCTCGTGCCGCTCGTGCAGCTGGCCCGCCGGGTCGCCCTGGAGACGGTTAACCATACGCCCGCGCAGCACCGCCGGCCGGGCATGGATCATGTCCGCCCAGCGGTTCACGTTCTTGTAGGATTGCGCGTCCAGGAACTTCGCCGCCTCGCCATAGCTCCAGCCCTTCACCAGCCCGCCGTACCAGGGCCAGATGGCCATGTCCGCGATGGTGTAGTCCGGCCCGGCGATGAACTCGCTTTCGGCCAGACGGCGGTCCAGCACGTCGAGCTGGCGCTTCACCTCCATGGCGAACCGGTCGATCGGGTATTCCCACTTGGTCGGCGCATAGGCGTAGAAGTGGCCGAAGCCACCGCCGAGATAGGGCGCGCTGCCCATCTGCCAGAACAGCCAGGACAGACACTCGGCGCGGCCTGCGGGCTCCGTCGGCAGGAAGGCGCCGAACTTATCGGCGAGGTACATCAGGATCGCGCCGGATTCGAAGACGCGAATCGGCTTGGCATTGCTGCGGTCCAGCAAGGCCGGAATCTTGGAGTTCGGGTTCACACCGACGAAGCCGCTGCCGAACTGGTCGCCATCGCTGATCTTGATCAGCCAGGCGTCGTATTCCGCGCCCTCATGGCCCAGGGCCAGAAGCTCCTCCAGCATCACCGTCACCTTCACGCCGTTCGGTGTTCCCAGCGAATAGAGCTGGAGCGGATGGCGGCCGACCGGCAGCTCCTTGTCATGCGTCGGCCCGGCGACGGGACGGTTGATACTGGCGAAGCGCCCGCCATTGGCCTTGTTCCAGGTCCAGACCTCGGGCGGGGTGTATTCGGGCGCGTTGCTCATCGTCGAACTCCGGGTGTTGGCTCTAGTTCATGTGGCCATGCGCCGCCCCGGTTGCCAACCGGGCCTACCCCCGGCGTAGCGCCGGGCACTCGCTTTCGGCCGCGGGGCGGAAGGCCTGGTCGCCCGGGATGGTCTGCGCCACCTCCAGCAGATCCCACTCGCCGCGGGATTCCGAAGGCTTCTTGGCGCGCATCAGGTACATGTCACGGATGATGCGGCCATCCTCGCGGATGCGGCCGTTGGTGGTCATGAAGTCGTTGATCGGTGTCTCCCGCATCTTGGCCATCACCGGCGCGGCGGCGTCGGTTCCCGCGGCCTGCACCGCCTTCAGGTAGTGGGTGACGGCGCCCCACATGCTCGCCTGGAACATGGTCGGCGGGCGGCCGTGGATGCGGGCGAAGCGGGTGGAGAAGGCGCGGGTCTGGTCGTTCTGGTCCCAGTAATAGGCCTCGGTGAAGACCAGCCCCTGCGCCGTCTCAAGCCCGATCGCCTTCACATTGGTGAGCAGGCACAGCAGCGCCGCCGGCTGGATGCCACGCCGGAGCAGGCCGAACTCGCCCATCTGCTTCACCGCGTTGATGAGGTCGGTGCCGGCGACGGCGAGGCCGATCACCTGCGCGCCCGATTGCGCCGCGCGCAGCAGATGCGCCGAGAAATCCGTCTCGTTGAGCGGCGCCCGGCTCGCGCCCACCACCTCGCCGCCGAGGGCCCGGACGACCGCCGTGCCATTGGCCTCCAGCGAATGCCCGAAGGCGTAGTCCGACGTGAGGAAGAACCATTTCCGCTTACCCTCAGCCATCATGGCGGAGACGGTGCCGCGCGCCAGGGCATAGTTGTCGTAGGTCCAGTGCAGGCCGTTGGGCGTGCAGGCGGCGCCGGTCAGCTCGGTCGTCCCGGCGGCGACCGAGACGTTGATGCGGTTCTTCTCCCGCGTGAGCTGCTGCACGGCCAGCGCCACGGCGGAATTGCCGATGCCGAAGATGGCGTCCACGCGCTCCTGGTCGTACCAGCGGCGCGCGATGCCCATGCCGATATCCGCCCGGTTCTGCAGGTCGCCGTAGACGATCTCAATGGGGGCACCCAGCACGCGGCCGCCGAAATCCTCGATGGCCATGCGCGCGGAAACGACGTCGCCCATGCCCTGCTGGTCCGCGAAGACGCCGGACATGTCGTCGAGCACGCCGATCTTGACCGTGTTGTCCGAGGCCTGGGCCAGCGCCCGCCCGGCGGGCCAGATGGCGGCGGCGGCAAGGGCGCTGCCGCCCAGCATCAGCATGCGGCGGCTCGCAGCCATCGCGGCGTTGTCGGCGATCATGGTCGTTCTCCCGTCCGGCCCTCTATGGAGCCGATGTTCTGGCAGCGATCATCCCCATCGGCAGCCGCCGTGCAAGGGATTCAGAGCGGCGGGAGGATGCGGGCGGCGCGATAGCCGGCGATCTGCTCGGAAAACATGGTCCAGGAGTTCACGAAGCCCTGGAACCCGGCCTGGCGCGCCGCTGTCATCGAGCAGAGCACGTCGTAATCCATGCCCATGAAGAAGTCGAAGAAGCCCCAGTTCGCGACCTGTCCCAGCGGCAGGGCAAGGCCGTGGCGCGCGCGGATCCGCTCCCACACGGCCTCCTTGCCGTCGCTCCAGAAGGTCATGTAGCGGCTGGCGACACCGCCCGGACGGCAGCCGAATTGTTCCGCCAGGAAGGGCCAGAGGTCGCACCAGCGGAAGGCGTCGCCGTTGGTCATGTTGAACGCGCGGTTCGCGCAGCTGTTCTCGCCCAGCATCCAGAGCACGCCGTCGGCGAGCAGCTTGGCGTCCGTCACCTCATGCAGCGCGTCCCAGGTGCCGGGCGTGCCCGGGAAGTCGAAGGGCTCGTCCAGCTCGCGGCAGATCGCGGCATAGGCGCCCAGCGTCGAGACCATGTTGCGGGCCCGGCCGGGCGCGACGTCCAGCACGAAATTCGGGCGGCTGGTGGACCAGACCCACGCCTTGCCGCGCTGCCGTCCGGCGATGAAATCCTGCTGCTCGTAGTAGAAATTCGCCGACGGATGGCGCGGATCGTCCTCGCGCGAGGGCGTGCGGTAAGCGCCCAGATGCATGCCGTACCACTTGGCGCCGTGGATGAGATGGATATGCGCCAGGCGCGGCAGGCTGGCCTCGGCGGCATCCACCAGGTTGCGCAGCATGCGCAGGTTGCCGGGCACGTCCTCCACGCCCGTCTCGTCATGCGGCGCGCGCGAGGCATAGACGACGTGGCTGATATCGGGATGCGCGGAGAGCGCCTGCGTCAGGCGCTGGGGGTCATCGAGGTCGGCGGTGAGCCAGAGGTCGTCGCCCGCGGGCTTGTTGCGCGACAGCCCGATCACGGTCTGGCCAGGCATGGCCCTGCCCTGCTCCAGGACGCGGCTCGCCGCCGCTCCCGTCGCTCCCACGACCAGCGTGACCCGCCTGTTGTCCATTGAGACCAGCTCCCTGCCGCGTCGCTCCTTCTCGCACCCTGCCACGCGAAGGGTCCAGCGCGACGCGGCGCGATTATTGCTTGTGCATTGCAGCATCGCAGGGCCCGACATATGACGCAGCACGCCATCTCCGCGACCCGCCGCGCCCTGCTGGGGCTCGCCGCCCTGCCGCTCGCGGCACCTGCGCTCGCGCAAACTTCCAGCTATCCATCCCGCCCGCTCCGCCTCCTCGTCGGCTTCGGCGCGGGGGGTATCGGCGATCTCGTCGCCCGCATCGCGGCGGAAGGGATGAGCCAGGTGCTGGGCCAGTCCATCGTCATCGAGAACCGCACCGGCGCCGGCGGCAACATCGCCTTCGAGACGGCGGCGCGCGCCACGCCCGACGGCTACACGCTCGTCATCGCCAATGTCGCGGGGCTCGCGGTGAATCCGGTGCTGATGCCGAGCGCCAGCTTCGACGCCACGCGCGATCTCGTGACCGTGGCGCCCCTGGCGATGACGCCGCATGTGCTGGTGGTCAAGCCGGATTTCGCGACCGACCTGCCGCATTTACTGGCACGCGCGCGCGCCGGGGGCGACATCAACTGGAGCACGGCCGGCGTCGGCAGCTCGCCGCACCAGACCATGCTGCTGGCCCAGTCGCTCGGCCAGGCGCGCTTCACGCCGGTGCATTACCGCTCCGGCGCGCTTGGCGTGCAGGCGGTGCTGACCGGTGAGGTGCAGGTGACGTCCGAGGCGACGGCCGTGGTGGTCGAGCACATCCGCGCCGGCACGTTGCGGGGGTTGGCGGCCTGCTCGACCGAGCGTCTCGCCTTGCTGCCGGAAGTGCCGACCACGGGCGAGGCCGGCGTGCCCGGTCTCACCAACGGCTCCAACGCCGGCATCGCCGTGCCGCGCGGCGTGCCGGAGGCGATCCGCGCCCGGCTGGCGGAAGCCATCGCCCAGGCGCTGGAATTGCCGAGCGTGCGCGAGCGGCTGGCGCGGCAGGGCACCTCCGCCATGGCGGGCGACGCCGCGAGCTTCGATGCCTTCGTGGAGTCCGAGCGCCTGCGGTGGCGCCCGCTGCTGACGGGCTTGGCGCCCGCCTGAAGCTCAGGCGCCCGCGAGCGTCATCCCGTCGATCCGCAAGGTCGGCACGTCCGTGCCGCGCTTGAAGACGAGGTCGTTGGCCGCGGTCATGGCTAGGAACATCTCGGGCAGCTTGCCGGCGATGGTGATCTCGCCCACTGCCTCGGCCAGTTGCCCGTCGCGGATCATGAAGCCGGCCGCGCCGCGCGAGTAGTCGCCGGTGATGCCGTTCACGCCCATGCCGATGAGCTCGGTGACGTAGAGGCCCTCGCGGATATCGGCCATCAGCGCCGCCGGCGTCAGGCTGCCCGCCGCGAGCCACAGGTTGGTCGGCGAGGGCGAGGGCGGGCCGCCCGTGCCGCGTCCCGCATGGCCGGTGCTTGCCATGCCGAGCTGCTTGCCGCTGCGCCCGTCGAGCAGCCAGGTGGTGAGCACGCCGTCCTCGATCAGCGCGCGGCGGATGCCGGGCTGGCCCTCGCCGTCGAAGGGGCGCGAGCGGGGGCCGCGCGGGCGCAGCGGGTCGTCCCAGACCATGGCGCCCACCGGCAGGATGCGCTTGCCCAGCGCGTCCTTCAGGAACGAGGTGCCGCGCGCGATGGAGGCGCCGTTGATGGCGCTGACGAGATGCCCGATCAGCGAGGAGGCCACGCGGGGATCGTAGACCACCGAGAGCCGCGTGCTCTTCGGCCGGATCGGGTTGAGGCGGGCCACGGCGCGTTCGCCGGCGCTGCGGCCGATCTCGGCGGCTGCCTCCAGGTCGGAGAGATAGGTCGCGCTGGAATAGTCGTAGTCGCGCTGCATGCCCGTCCCCTCGCCGGCCAGCGCCGTGGCGGAGAGCGAGTGCGAGGAGCGCGCATAGGTGCCGAAGAAGCCGCGCGTGGTGGCCAGCGCGCGCCGTCCGCGCGACCAGCCGGCCGAGGCGCCCTCGCTGTTGGTGACGCCGTGGACGGCCATCGCCGCCTCCTCCGCGATGGCGGCGGTGGCGAGCAGCGCATCGGCATCGGGCTCGGCATCGTCGGTGAGGTCGAGCGGGCCGGCATCCATCGGCGGCAGCGCTTCGAGCAGCGTGGCATAGCCATCCGCCGGCACCACCCGCGCCATGGCGACGGCGCGCTCCGCCAGCGCGGCGAAGCCGGAGACCGAGGCATCGGTCCCGCTGACGATCGCCATGCGGTCGCCGAGGAAGACGCGCAGGCCGATATCGATGCTCTCCGAGCGCTCAAGCTGCTCGATGGCACCCAGGCGCCGCTGCACGGAGAGCGAGGCCGAATGCACCAGCAGCGCATCGGCCTGATCCGCCCCGGCGGCGCGGGCGGCGGTCAGCAGGGCTTCGAGGACCGAGGCGTCCTTCATGCCGCGAGCTTTCCGGCGATGTCGCCCAGGCTCAGCACCTTGCCGATCGGCCCCAGCGTCGCCAGCGTCGGCTTGCCCCGGAAGAGGCGGGCGGCGGCGAGCTGGATTTCCTCGACGGTGACCGCGGCGATACGCGCCTTGGTCTCCTCGATGGGGATGATGCGGCCATGCACCTGCAACTGCCGGGCGATCTGCTCGCAACGGCTGCCGGTGGATTCCAGCGACATCAGCAGCGAGGCGCGTAACTGCGCCTTGGCGCGGTTCAGCTCCTCCACGGTCACGTCGAGCTGGACGCGGCGCAGCTCGTCAATGGCGACGGGGACGAGCTCGGCCACCTGCTCCTCGCCGGTGCCGGCGTAGATCGCGAAGACGCCGGTATCGTCGTAGGGGCTGGCGAAGGAATAGATCGAATAGACCAGCCCGCGCCGCTCGCGGATTTCCTGGAACAGCCGCGACGACATGCCGCCGCCGAGCAGGATGGAGAGCAGCTGCACCGGGTAGTGATCGGGATCGGTATAGGTTGCCGAGGGGAAGCCGAGGACGAGATGCACCTGGTCCAGGTCGCGCTCCTCGCGGTACTCGCCGCCGGCATAGAGGGCGGTCTCCGGCTCGTGCGGGGTGACGGCGGGCAGGTCGGCGAAGTGCTTCTCGACCATGGCGAGCAGGTCCTCGTGCTCCAGCGCGCCGGCGGCGGCGACGACCATGCGGGAGGGGCCGTAATGGCGCGTCATGTAGCCGGACAGCACGTCGCGCTGCATGCCGGCGATGATCTCCTCGGTGCCCAAGGTGGGGCGGCCCATCGCCTGGTTGGGAAAGCAGGCGTGCTGAAAATGGTCGAAGATGATGTCGTCGGGCGTGTCGTTCGCCTGGCCGATCTCCTGCAGGATCACGCCGCGCTCACGCTCCAGCTCCTCGGGGATCAGCGTGGAGTGGCAGAGGATGTCGCCGATGATATCGGCCGCCAGCGCCGTGTCCTCCTTGAGGACCTTGCAGTAGTAGGCCGTCTGCTCGCGCGCCGTGTAGGCATTGATCTGGCCGCCGACATTCTCGATCTCACGGGCGATCGCCGCCGCATCGCGCCGCGCGGTGCCCTTGAAGGCCATGTGCTCGAGGAAGTGCGAGGCGCCGTTCTCGGTCGCGGTTTCGTTGCGAGTGCCGGCATGGACATAGGCGCCGATGGAGACGGTCTCGACGCGCGGCATGGTCTCGCTGGCGACGAGGAGACCACTGGGCAAGCGCGTGACGCGGACGGAATCGGACATGTCTTTGGGGGACTTTCTGGGCTGGTCGGGAATGGGACCATTCCTAGCCCGCTTCGGGCCGGGCCGAAACCTTGGGCCGAAACCTAGGGGTGGAGCTGGACGGGGGCGAGCATCCTCATATCTGGTGCCGGTCCCGTGTCTTCAACCTTCACACCGTCGGACCGGCGCCACCGGCGAAGTAAGCCTCAGGCTTCGACGGTGTTCCGCCGGGCATGGGCGCGGACCTGCGCCTCCACTTCGCGCAACTCGTTCGGCAGCACGGTAAACCGCTCCTCCCGCTCGTAAAGGTCAGCCAGCGCCAGCGGCAAACGCGGGTGGATGCCGGTGGCGCGCTGCACCGCATCGGGGAACTTCGCCGGATGCGCCGTGGCGGCGATGATCACCGGCATATGCAAGTCGCTCGGCGCCAGGGCGCGGGCGGCGGCTGTGGCGATGGCGGTATGGGGATCGGCGAGGTAGCCGGCGTCGCGGTGCAGATGCGCGATCTCGGCCAGGGTGCCGGGATCGTCCAGTGTGAAGCCGGAGAAGAGCTTCGTCGCCTCTCGCCATGTCGCGTCGGGAACCGGCATGCGGCCGGTGGCGCGGAAGGCCGACATCTGCTGCGCGGTGGCGACGGGATCGCGGCCGAGCAGCTCGAAGAGCAGCCGCTCGAAGTTGCTGCTGACCTGGATGTCCATCGAGGGCGAGAGCGAGGGCTCGACGCCGCGCGCGCTCATGTCGTTGCTGGCGAGGAAGCGGGACAGGATATCGTTGCGGTTGGAGCCGATGATGAAGTGCTTGATCGGCAGCCCCATCTGCTTGGCCGCCCAGGCCGCCAGCACATTGCCGAAATTGCCGGTGGGAACGGAGACCGCGACCTCGCGGTCCGGCGCGCCGAGACTCAGCGCGGCGGCGGCGTAGTAGGGGATCTGCGCGGCGATGCGCGCCCAGTTGATGGAGTTCACCGCGGCGAGCCGCATTTCCGTCCGGAAAGGCGCGTCCACGAACATCGCCTTCACCAGGTCCTGGCAATCGTCGAAGCTGCCCTGGATCGCGATATTGGCGACGTTGGGCGAAAGCACCGTCGTCATCTGGCGGCGCTGCACCTCACTGGTGCGGCCCTGCGGATGCAGGATTACGAGGTCGAGGCTCGGGCGGTCGCGGCAGGCCTCGATGGCGGCGCTGCCGGTGTCGCCGCTGGTGGCGCCGACGATGGTGATGCGCTCGCCGCGCTTGGTCAGCACATGGTCGAAGAGGCGGGCGAGGAGCTGGAGCGCCACGTCCTTGAAGGCCAGCGTCGGGCCATGAAACAGCTCCAGCGCGAAGTCGCGCGGGCCGAGCTGGACCAGCGGGACCACGGCGGGGTGGCGGAAGCTGGCATAGGCCTCGGTGGTGAAGCCGTGCAGCTCGTCGAAGGTGAGGGCATCGCCGGTGAAGCGGTGGATCAGCCGGGCGGAGAGTTCCGCATAGGGCAGGCCGCGCAGGGCCCGCCACTCGTCAGGCGAGAGCACCGGCCAGGATTCCGGCATGAAGAGCCCGCCATCCTCGGCGAGGCCGGCGAGAAGGACATCCTCGAAGCCGCGCGGGGCGGCCTCTCCGCGGGTGGAGACGTAGCGCATGCAGGGCATAGGCGCTGGAGTGCCGCCGAGGTCAAGATGCTCGACAGCCGCCGCGATTTTGCCGGGGGGCCGAGCCGCTATTCCTGGGAGTGGCGGCAAGCGACCGATTGAGGCTAACCTTGCCTTAATGGGAAGCTCACCCGAGGTTTTCATCGGAGTGCGCCGGCCGCTTCGGCGCCTGGCCTTCTGAAACCGACCGGCAAGGAAAAAACGTGGCAAACGACATGCAGCGGCGCCTGACCGCCGAATTCATCGGAACCTTCTGGCTTGTCTTCGGCGGTTGCGGCGCTGCCGTCTTCGCCGCGGCCTTTCCGCAGCTGGGCATCGGCTTCCTCGGCGTCTCCTTCGCCTTCGGCCTCACGGTGCTGACCATGGCCTATGCGGTCGGCCATATCTCGGGCGGCCACTTCAACCCGGCCGTCACGCTCGGCCTCTGGGCCGCGGGGCGTTGCGCCAACAAGCACGTGATCCCCTATGTCGTCGTCCAGGTTGCGGGCGCGATCGTGGCGGCCGGCGCGCTCTGGGTGATTGCCTCCGGCAAACCCGACTGGATCCCGGGCGGCTTCGCCTCCAACGGCTTCGGCGCGCTGAGCCCCGGCAAGTACAGCATGGAGGCCTGCTTCCTGGCCGAGCTGATCCTCACCTTCGTCTTCCTGGTGATCATCACCGGCACGACCTCGAAGGGCGCGGCGACGGGCTTTGCGGGCATCCCCATCGGCCTAGCGCTGACGCTGATCCATCTCATCTCGATCCCGATCACCAATACCTCGGTAAACCCGGCCCGCAGCACGGCGCCGGCGCTCTTTGCGGGGGGCGAGTATCTCGGGCAGCTCTGGCTGTTCTGGCTGGCGCCGATCATGGGCGCAATGATCGCGGGCGTGCTGGCCCGCGTGCTTTACGAGAAGCCGGAGTGAACAACGCTTCCGTTTGGTAACCGCCGTGTTAGCCTGACCCTGGCCGGGAAACACCGGCCAGGGAGGACAACATGAATCTGAACCGTCGCAATCTGGCCGCCGCCGGCGCGGCCGCGCTCCTCGTCGGAGCCCTGCCCGCCGCCGCGCAAACCGCCGACGACCGGGCCGTAGCCCAGGCCGTCGAGGCACTCACCCGGGCCCTGCTCAACCCCGACCGCGCCGCGCTCGAAGCATTGACGCATGATGCGCTGAGCTACGGCCACTCGGCCGGTCGGATCGAGAACAAGGCGCAGTTCATCGCCGCGCTGGTCGAACGCGGCAATCCGTTCGGCGAGATCCACATCAGCGAGCAGACCATCGCGGTCGTCGGGGATGACGCGATCGTGCGTCACTTCTTCACCGGCAACACCACCGGCGGCGGGCGCGTGACGCCGGTGCGGATCGGCATCCTGCAGGTCTGGAAGAAGCAGGGCACCAACTGGCGGATGTTCGCGCGGCAGGCGTTCGTGCGTCCTACGGCCTAGCGGGACCTGAGGGGCTCCGGCCCCTCAGCTTCTCCTTCATCCCCGGCGCGTTTCGCCGCACGACATTACAAAACCCCATCATCGAAAATCCCGCGAAACCATTTCGCGCCGTTCTCCTTTTTGACTTGCCCCCTGCGGCAGGAGAGCCAGTCCGATGCCCGTCCCGTTATCCAAGGCTTCGATCGCCATCGATTCCTCTGCCGACCGCGACCGCGGCGACGGCGTGCATGAGGTCGCCGCGGATATCGCCTACCTGCGACTTGCCATCGTCAACGTGGCCTTTCTCGGCCTCTCCGGGGCGGGCGACCGCGGCTGGGTTCTCGTCGATGCCGGCATCCCCGGAACCAAGGCCATGATCACCCGCGCCGCCGAGGCACGCTTCGGGGCCGGGGCGAGGCCTGCGGCGATCCTGCTCACGCATGGGCATTTCGACCATGTGGGCGTGCTGGAGAGTCTGGCGGAGGAATGGGATGCACCCGTCTTCGCCCACCCGCTGGAGCATCCCTACCTCACCGGAACCGCCTCCTACCCACCGCCCGATCCCGCGGTGGGCGGTGGGTTGATGAGCGCGCTTTCACCACTCTTTCCCCGCAGCCCGATCGACCTCGGTCTGCGTCTGAACAGCCTCGAAGAGGACGGCTCCGTCCCCTTCCTGCCAGGCTGGCGCTGGCTTCCCACGCCGGGCCACAGCGTCGGGCACGTCTCCTTCTGGCGCGACGCGGACAAGGCGCTGCTATCGGGCGACGCCTTCATCACGACGCGGCAGGAATCCGCCTATGGGGCGATTTCCCAGGCACCGGAGATGCACGGCCCGCCGGCCTATTTCACGGTCGATTGGGACGCGTCGCGCGATTCCGTCCGCAGCCTCGCCGCCCTCGAGCCCGAACTGGTGGTGACGGGCCATGGCCGGGCCATGCGAGGGAGCGAGATGCGTGCCGCGCTGCACCTTCTCGCCCAGGATTTCGACAGCCTCGCGAGGCCCTCGCAAGGGGTCTACCTGGACCGGCCGGCGCGGGCGGCGGACGGGACCGCCTACCTCTGAAGCGCAGGCCTCGCCTGCCGGGTTGAAGCAGGTGCTGGCCACCGCGCAGCAGCAGGTTTTCGCGCAAACCTCCGGCGCTTCCAGGCGTTCTCCGATCGGAAGGAGATTGCAATGTCATCCAAAGCTCATCCACCTCCAGTACCGCCGGCCAATCGCTCGCCACAGGAGCGGGGGAAGCGTGGCCCCGGCGGGCCGGATCCTCGCTCCGACCACGGCAAGGCCAGCGAGCCCGGCCCGGATCGGGACAGCGGGACCGATGCGGTCGCGCCCAACACCCATCACCCCGGTTATCAGCAGGACCGATAAGCATGACCCAGCGGAACAAGGACCAGAAAAGCGTTCACTCCGGCGGCCCAGGTAGCAGCCATCAGGGCGGCAACCACGGCGAGACGCATCGGAGCGAAGGCGAGGTCAAACCCGGCGCCCCCACCAACGGCGAGCGCAGCCATGTCTCGGGCGGGGGCGGCGAGCGCGATTCCCACCATACGCACGATCCCAAACCAAGAGCTAGAGCGTGATCGCCGCGGGCTGAATCAGCCGGAGGCGTGAATTACGCGTCAAAGAACAACCCAGAGCTTTTCCCGCTCGCGAAAAACTCTGGACCGACCGTCGGCGAAGGCAGTGGCATGGCAAAACGCATCTGGATGATCGCGGCGGGCGCGCTCGGCGCCGCCGGCGCTCTCGGCGTCGCGAACGTGCTCGGCGCGCGGAGCGCGGAGCGCCGCTATCCGCCGGAGGGCCGCTTCCTGGAAATCGACGGCGTCCGGCTCCACTACACCGACGAGGGTCAAGGGCAGCCCATCGTCCTGCTGCACGGCAACGGCGCCATGGTCGAGGATTTCACCCTCAGCGGCCTGCCCGCAGCCCTGGCGCCCCGCTGCCGCGTGCTGGCCTTCGACCGGCCCGGCTTCGGCCACAGCACGCGGCCGCGCGATCGCCGCTGGACCGCCACGGCACAGGCGGCGCTGCTGCATGCCGCGCTGCGCGCCTTGGGCATCGAGCGCCCCGTCCTCGTCGGTCATTCCTGGGGGGCGTCGGTGGCGATTTCCTTCGCCCAGGAATATCCGGACGATGCGGCGGCGATCGTCCTGATCTCCGGCTACTACACGCCGAAATGGCGGCCTGACCTGGTGATGGGATCCGTAGGTGCGCTCCCGGTCATCGGCCCCATCCTGAACCACACGATTTTTCCGGTGCTGAACCGGCTGCTCGCGCCGCTGGCGCTGCGCCACCTCTTTGCGCCGAACGAGGTTCCTGCCTCCTTCAAGGCGGGGTTCCCGCTGGCGCTGGCGTTGCGGCCTTCGCAGCTTGCTGCCACCTCCATGGATACCGCAAATATGAACGAGGCCGCGGCGACCTCGCGCAAGCGTCTGGGGGACATCACGGTCCCCGTCGTCATCGTGGCGGGTTCGGCCGATGCGGTCGTGGACCCCGAAGGTCACTCCCTGGCGCTGCATCGGTTGCTGCCGGGCAGCGTGATGCGATCCGTCGCGGACACCGGCCACATGGTCCACCAGACGGCGACCGACGACGTCCTCGCGGCTATCGACACGGCGATCGCCGCGGGATCCGCCGCGCATCCGGGAGGGGACGAACAGCGGGCGGGTGCGTGACCATCGCGGCAGGCAGACGAAGGCCCGTCCTAGCCGTGGCGCCGGAGCAGCCAAGCAATAAAACCTCCAATCATTTGTTATTGTTGTCTTTTATTCCAGTTCTCGCAACTCGCGCTCCCCGCTCGCCGTTCCAGTCTCAGCTCGGCCAGAGGTCATGTACCTCGCCACATAGCCAGGCCACATAGCCAGGAGTGTTCCATGTATTTTCTCGATAAGCGCCTTCAGTATCCGGTTCGGGTCGAAACGCCCGACCCTCTTTTCGCGCGCCAGCTCCAGCAGGCCATCGGTGGGGTCGAAGGCGAGATCCGCGTCTGCCTGCAGTACTTCTTCCAGGCATGGGGCGCCCGCGGTCCCGACACCAAGTACCGGGACATGCTCCTCCACACCGCCACCGAGGAAATCGGCCATATCGAGATGCTCGCGACCGCGGTGGCGATGAACCTCGAGGACGCGCCGCTGACCCTGCAGGAGAGCGCCGCCGAGGCTCACCCGGTGATCAACGCCGTCATGGGCGGCGAGCGGCCCCGGCACGTCGTGGAGGGGATGTTGCAGCAGCACATGCTGTCCAGCGGCCTCGCGGCGATGCCGGTCAATTCGGACGGCATTCCCTTCGACTGCTCGCACGTCTACGCCAGCGGCAATCTCGCGGCCGACATGTATGCGAACGTCACCGCCGAGGCGACAGGCCGGACGCTCGCCGTGCGCCTCTACAACGCCGCCAAGGACCCCGGCATGAAGGACATGCTGGCCTTCCTCATAGCGCGCGACACCATGCATCAGCAGCAATGGCTCGCAGCGATCGAGGAGTTGGGGGGCAAGGCCGCCCTGCCGATCCCCGACAGCTTCGATCAGTCGATGGAGAATCGCGAGTTCAGCTACACCTACATGGCCAGCGGGATCGACGGCACGCCTCCTCCGGAGGGGCGCTTCACCTCGGGCCCGTCGCTCGATGGCAAGGGTCAGTTCAGCGTCATGCAGAACCAGCCGATGGGCCAGGTTCCCAACCTGGGGCCGGCGCGTGCGGGTTCGGGCGCGCAGGTGACGCAGATCCTGAAGATGTCGTCGCTCTGACCCGAGCCGGCGCCACCTTTCGGACCAGGCGAGGGCAAGCGCCCTCGCCGCCAGTAGCCGATCATCGCCTGCGCAGGCATGCAGGCGACCGGTGCCGGGGCGGAGCAATCGGTGAGGCCCGGCGCGTCCTGGCGACGATTATCCTTACAGGGCAAAGATCGCGCGGCATCATTGCTTGTTATCGCGCGTTAAGGCTGCCTCTCCATATCGCAGGGAAGGGGATGGCCCAACGATGTTGAACCCCGTTAGCCGCAAATTCCGCAATTTCGTTCGCTTCTCGGAGGCCGAGGAGGTCGAGCTCGAACACCTCGTCTCGGCGCGACGATTCGTGCGCGGTCCCCGGGTCGAACTCGGTCCCCGCGCCGCCCTGCCGGACGGCCTGCACGTCGTCCTCGAGGGCTGGGCCTGTCACTACAAGGTGCTGCCCAACGGGCGCCGGCAGATCACCGCGCTGTGCCTGCCGGGCGACTTCTGCATGGATCGTGCATCGGTGCTCCGGCAGGTTTGCCACTCCGTCGGTACCCTGACGGCTGTCACCTTTGCCCAGCTCAGCCTGTCCGCAGTCGACGAGCTTTCGGCCAACTACCCGCGTATTTCGACCGCCTTGGCCTGGCAATCCGAGGTCCAGGCAGCCGTGCAGCGGGAGTGGGTCGTCAATCTGGGACAGCGGGGCGCCACCGAACGAATGGCGCACCTGCTTTGTGAAATCCATATGCGCCTTTGGATGGTGGATCTGGCCGAACACGGTTCCTGCGAAATGCCCCTCACGCAGGCCGACCTCGCGGAAACCATGGGTCTCTCCGCCGTGCATGTGAACCGGGTTCTGCAGGAACTCCGCAGTGCCGGGCTGATCGTCCTGCGAGGGCGTACCCTGACCATCCCTAACCTGGATGCCCTACGCGAAATCGCCATGTTCGACCCCGGCTACCTGCATGCCGAACGCGAGGGCCGGCACCTTGATGCGAATGAATGGGCCGCCTGATGCTTCACCGTAGCGCGGGCAGCACCCGCGTTGCGAAGGTCTCGATGAAGGCCCGCTGATTGCGGTCCACCTGATGAAGCTGGACCTCGTCGAAACCCATCTCGGCGAGTTCGGCGAGGCGCCCGGCATGCCAGCCGGGATCGGCCGAGATCCACACCGACTGCCGCATGTCCTCGGGCCGAACGAACCGAGTGGCGATGTCGAACTCCTCGGGCGTGCGGAGCTCCCAGTTCACATCCCCACCCAGCGCGTTCGTCCGCCACTGCTCATGCGCGCCGGCGAGCGCCTCCGCCTCGGTTGGGGCCCAGTTCAGCGTCACCTGCGCGATCATCCGCTTGCCCTCGCCGCCGCCACGGCGGAAGGCGGCGACCACGCGGCGCATCTGCTCGGGTTCCGCGGACACGGTCAGCAGCCCATCCGCCCAGGCGCCGACCGTCTCGGCCGTCGCCTCCGTCACGGCCGCGCCGAGGCGCGGCGGGGGCACGGCGGGCCGGCTGTAGAGCTTCGCGTCCACCACGGTCACGAGGCCACGATGCGTCACCGTCTCGCCGGCGAGGAGTGCGCGGATCACGGTGGCGCATTCGGCCAACCGGCGCGTGCGCAGCGGCTTCTCGGGCCAGGGCAGGCCGGTGATGTCCTCGTTCAGCCGCTGGCCGCTGCCCAAGGCGAGCCAGAAGCGGCCGGGGAACATCTCGCCGAGCGTGGCAGCACCCTGGGCGATCACTGCCGGGTGGTAGCGATAGCCGGGGGCCGAGATGACGCCCATGCCCAGCTTCGTCGTTGCCATGGCCGCACCGAGCCAGGACCAGGCGAAGCCGGACTGGCCCTGTGCGGTGCCCCAGGGACGGAAGTGGTCCGACGACATGGCGCAGTCGAAGCCGGCGGCCTCGGCGGCCTGTGCGAGGGCCAGGAGCTCGGACGGCGGGAACTGCTCATGCGAGGCGTGGAAGCCGATGCGGAGGGACATGGCCGCGAACCCTTTCTGTGAGTCGATGCAACTGCCGAAGCGGCCGATGGTTCGCAGGAAAGGCATCGCGATTTCGCGCGTCTAACCCTTCATATCAAAGGTGATTCTCTTGGCGAAGGCGGTCATCTTCGACGTCGACGGTACGCTCATCGACAGCAACGACCTGCATGTCGGGGCGTGGGTGGAGACCTTCCGGCATTTCGGCCATGAGGTCGCGGCCGAGGCGGTACGGCCGCATATCGGCAAGGGCGGGGACCAGCTCATGCCGGAGTTCCTGCCTGCCGAGATGATCGAGGAGCGGGGCGAGGAAATCACGGCGTTCCGCACGAGCCTTTTCCTGCGCGAGTACATGCCGCGGGCCGAGCCTTTCCCCGCGGTCCGCTCGCTCCTCGCCAGGCTTCGCGAGGCAGGGCAGCGCATCGCGCTGGCGTCATCCTCAAAGCCGGAGGAGCTGGAGCGCTCCATCGAGATCACCGGCATAGCCGATCTGATCGACACCACAACCAGCTCCGCCGATGCGGAGCATTCCAAGCCGTCCCCCGACATTTTCAGGGCGGCGCTCGAGCGGCTCGCTCCGTTGCAGGCGGCCGATGCCGTGGTCGTGGGCGACACGCCATATGATGCAGAGGCTGCGGGCAAGCTGGGCCTGCGGACCATCGGCCTGCTCTGCGGAGGTTTTCCGGAGACTTGGCTGCGGGACGCTGGTTGCATCGCCATCTATCGGGACGCGGCCCATCTCCTGGCGGAATTCGAAGCGTCGGCACTGGCCGGACCGTGACGGTGGCCGCGGTGACCGGCTGGGCGCATCGGAGAACCGCAACAGCCATTCACGGCAGCTTGCACCATTGATCATCGCCTGAATGACGGGTGGGCTACAGTTCTCACATCCAAGAGCGGACGAGCCGCTGAACCGCAGCGCGGATCGCCTCATGCTCGTCCCATCGCCTCACCGTATAGGTAAAGCTGATCTGCATCGCCGCTTCACCCTCTGCAGTGGTCGTGGTCCCGCATTTCGGATCGGCCTCCGGGGTCTGGCACTGCGTGAATTCCAGCGGAATGCCCTCGGCGTTGCTCCGAATGAAGATCCGGCGGTCGAGATTGAAGCCCGGCATGATCGGCGGCCCGAGCGTCGTGACTTCCCAGGCTTCGGTATAGCCGATCGGAGCCGGAAGCGGTGTGTAGGCCACGTTTTTGGCCTGGCGGGCCTGAGCCCTTCCCATTGCATCGCGCAGCAGCATCGGCGTGCGGCGACGGGCTTTGCGGGCATCCCCATCGGCCTGGTGCTGACGCTGATCCACCTGATCTCCATCCCGATCACCATACCTCGGTGAACCCGGCCCGCAGCACGGCGCCGGCGCTTTTCGCGGGGGGCGAGTATATCGGCCAGCTCTGGCTGTTCTGGCTGGCGCCGATCATGGGCGCGATGATCGCGGGCGTGCTGGCCCGCGTGCTCTACGACAAGCCGGAATGAACAACGCTTCCTCTCGGAGCAAGCCGTGTTAGCCTGACCTTGGCCGGGAAACACCGGCCCGGGAGGACAACATGAATCTGAACCGTCGCAATCTGGCCGCCGCCGGCGCGGCCGCGCTCCTTGTCCGAGCCCTGCCCGCCGCCGCGCAAACCGCCGATGACCGGGCCGTCGCCCAGGGCGTCGAGGCACTCACCCGTGCCATGCTCAACCCCGACCGGGCCGCGCTCGAAGCGCTGGCGCATGACGGGCTGAGCTATGGCCACTCGGCCGGGAAGATCGAGAGCAAGGCACAGTTCATCGCCGCGCTGGTCGAACGCGGCAATCCGTTCGGTGAGATCAACATCAGCGAGCAGACCATCGCGGTGACGGGGGATGACGCGATCGTGCGCCACTTCTTCACCGGCAACACCACCGGCGGCGGACGGGTGACGCCGGTGCGGATCGGCATCCTGCAGGTTTGGAAGAAGCAAGGTTCGAACTGGCGGCTTTTCGCGCGGCAGGCGTTTGTGCGGCCTACGGCCTGACTATTCCCGAGGGGCGCCGCCTCTCGGTCTTTCCTTCACCGTCATCCGAGCAACGCCTTCGAGGATGTCGGACAGCGCAAATTCCACGTCGAGACGGAGAACCATGGGCAAGTGGTTCCGGCCCGTCTCGGCGTGGTGCCCGTCTCGGCGTGGTGCCCGTCTCTGCGTGGTGCCCTGCGGCAGCGGTAGCCTGGCGCTGGCGGCTTCCGCCGCGACAGGTGATCGCGTTGCCGTCCTGATGAACCAATGACGAGCCCGCACAAAAAGACTTCAAAGGGGAAATCGAACCATGTCGCCGATCCCGCTTGTCAGAAGGCCTGCGCGGCAGCACCGCCGAACGATCGCCCTCGCCGCGTGCTACGCCATGCTGGTCTCGATGTTCGGAGCGCCCGCCGCCGCCCAGACGGCGAACCGGCGGACGACCTTCATCGTCCCCGCTGCCGCTGGCGGCAGCACGGACGTGATCGCCCGCGTGCTGGCGGAGCACATGGCCCGGACCCTCGGCCAGACCGTGGTGGTGGAGAACGTGTCGGGCGGGCAGGCGACTGTCGCATCGGCCCGCACCGCGGCCTCGGCACCAGATGGAGCGACGGTGCTCATCGCGCAGCTGCCCCTCGTCTCCGCCCCTTTTCTCTTTACCGGCCTGCGCTACGACACGCAGACGGCCTTCGCGCCGGTCGGGCTGATTAATGCCGGATACACCGTGCTCATGGCCCGCAAAGGATTAGCGTCCTCGCCGTCCGAGGCGATCAGCCGGCTCCGCGAGAACGGCAATGGTGCCAATCTCGGCAACGGCGGGATCGGCAGCAGCGGCCATTTCTGCGAGATGCTGCTGGCCCGGGCGCTCGGCATCCAGCCGACCTTCGTCCCCTATCGCGGCGGCGCCATGGCCATGAACGACCTCATCGGCGGATCGCTGGACGCCATTTGCGACCAGTCCACGAATGCCGTGCCGCAAATCCTGGCAGGTGCGGTGCAAGGCGTCATGGTCGCCGGTCCGGCGCGCATCGCCACCCTTCCCGATGTCCCCACCTCCGCCGAGCTCGGCCTGCCCGAGGTCAATCTCGCCGTGTGGCATGGAATGTACGTCGCGCGGGCAACGCCGCGCAGCATCGTCATGCAGCTGAATGCGTCCCTCGGCGCAGCACTGGCGGATCCCGCCGTCGTGGCGCGATTCAGCCAGCTGGGGACGACGGTGTTCCCCGAGAGCCAGCGGGCGCCCGAGGCGCATGAGGCGCGATTCCGCGAGGAATATCAGCGCCTCGGCCGCCTCCTGTCCTCGATGGGCATCACGCCGCAGACTGTTGAATAGTGCAGACTGTTGAATAGTAAAGGAGTGTAGACGTGGATTTAGGAATTTCGGGTCGCCACGCGATCGTCTGCGCCGCCAGCAAGGGCCTCGGCCGGGCCTGTGCGGAGGCGCTGGCCCGGGAGGGCGTGGGCCTCACCATTGCCGCCCGGACGCGTGCCGATATCGAAGCGACGGCGGAGGCGATCCGCCAGGCCTATGGCGTGCCAGTCACCGCAATTGCCGCCGATGTCACGACGGTGGAAGGCCGCGCCGCCATCCTGGCTGCGGCGCCCCGGGCCGATATCCTCGTCAACAATGCCGGCGGCCCGCCGCGCGGCGATTTCCGCAGCTTCACGGCGGAGCAGTGGCTGGCTGCGGTCAACGACAACATGGTCGCCGCCATCGAGTTGATCCGCGCCCTGGTCGACGGAATGATGGAGCGGCGCTTCGGGCGGATCGTGAACATCACCTCCTCGGCCGTGAAGAGCCCCACCGCGGACCTCAGCCTTTCGACGGCGGCACGGCTCGGCCTGACCGGCTATGTGGCGGGGGTCGCGCGGCAGATCGCGGGGCACAACGTGACGGTGAACAACCTTCTCCCCGGGGCCTTCGAAACCGACCGCTTCCGCGGCGGCGTGACGGCCCGCGCCAAAGCGGCCGGGATTACTTACGAGGAGCAGTTCGAGCGCCAGCGCAGCACCATCCCCGCGCATCGGGTCGGCGATCCGGCCGAGTTCGGCGATGCTTGCGCCTACCTCTGCAGCCGGCAGGCCGGCTATATCACGGGCCAGAACCTGCTTCTCGACGGCGGCCAGTTTCCAGGAACGTTCTAGATGTCCGATCCCCGGCCGAGGATCGAAGGTATCGGGAGCACCCGTTAGGGGTCCACCCGTGGAGGAACGAGCTTTCTGCAAGCACCTTCCTCACCAATCGGGTCCAGGGATCTGCAACCCCTGGTGGGCGGATTTTACTCCGCCGCCTGCAGCTCCATGGTGTCGGCATAGGCCTCGAGCGGCGCGCAGGTGCAGACCAGGTTCCGGTCGCCATGGACGTTGTCCACGCGCTTCACCGGCGGCCAGTACTTGTTCGCCTTGACATAGGGCAGCGGGAACGCCGCCGCCTCGCGCGTGTACGGATGCGTCCAATCCGTCGCCATCACCTCGGCGGCAGTGTGGGGCGCGTTCTTGAGCGGGTTGTCCGACCGGTCCATCCGCCCCTGCTCCACCGCGCGGATTTCGCCGCGGATCGAGATCATGGCGTCGCAGAAGCGGTCGAGCTCCGCCTTGGTTTCGCTCTCCGTCGGCTCCACCATCAGCGTGCCGGTGACGGGCCAGCTCATGGTCGGCGCGTGGAAGCCGTAATCCTGCAGGCGCTTGGCGATGTCCTCGACCATGACGCCGCCGCCCTGCTGGAAGCCGCGGCAATCCAGGATGCACTCATGCGCCACCATCCCCTGCCCGCCCCGGTAGAGGATCGGGAAATGGTCGCGCAGCCGCACCGCCACATAGTTGGCGTTGAGGATGGCGACCTGGGTGGCGCGGGTCAGCCCCTCGCCGCCCATCATGCGGATGTAGCAGTAGCTGATGGGCAGGATCGCGGCCGAGCCGAAGGGCGCGGCGGAGACCGGGCCGAAGCCCGTCGCGGGCCCGGCCTCGGCCACCAGCGGATGGTTCGGCAGGTGCGGTGCCAGGTGCGCCGCCACGCCGATCGGGCCGACGCCCGGCCCACCGCCGCCATGGGGGATGCAGAACGTCTTGTGCAGGTTGAGGTGGCTGACGTCCGCGCCGAACGCACCGGGCCTGGCCAGGCCGACGAGCGCGTTGAGGTTGGCACCGTCGACGTACACCTGACCGCCGTGCTCGTGGACGATCGCGCAGAGCTCACCGATGCCCG
>JAQGHY010000226.1 GCA_028291455.1 Rubritepida sp.
TCTGCTCGGCCGTGGAGCTCGCCACCACCTGCGCCGGCTCCGTGCGCGGGGCGGCGACGGGGCGGCCTCCGGCCTCGACCCGCTGCATGCCGAAGGGCGTCACGCGGCGGCCGCCATTGGCCAGCGCGGCATAGGCGGCCGCGAGGTCGATCAGCGTCACCTCGCCGGTGCCGAGCGCGATGGAGCCATCCGGCGGAAAACGACCGTGGATGCCCAGGCGCGCGGCCGCTTCCGCCACGGCCCGGGCGCCGCCGCCCATCTGCATCACCCGCACGGCCGCGGTGTTCACCGAATGGGAAAACGCCTCGTCCAGCGTGATGGAGCCGCGCGCGCGCCAGTGCCCGTTGGAGGGAGACCAGCGGCCGGCCGGCAGGGCCAGATCGCTCACCGAATCGTTCGGCGTCGCGCCATGCTCCAGCGCCGCCAGGTACACCAGCGCCTTGAAGGTAGACCCCGGCTGACGGCGGGCATCCGTGGCGCGGTTGAAGGGCGAGCGGGCGAAGTCGCGCCCGCCGGCCATGGCGCGCACGGCGCCGGTATTTCCGTCCAGCACGATCACGGCGCCCTGCCCTACCCGGGCCTCGCGCCCCGGCCCGTCGAGCAGCGTCCGCAGGCGCGATTCCACCGCATTCTGCCAGCGCGGATCGAGGGTGGTGCGGATCACGAGGTCGGCGCTGCCTGGGAACGCCTGGGGAATGTCCTCGAAGAGCCAGTCGGCGAACCAGCCGCCGTTGCGCGAGGGGCGCGGGGGGATCCGCATCTCCTCGACGGCGGCGGACATCTGCTCGGCGGTGATGGCGCCGGTATCGACCATCGCGGCCAGCACGTCATGCGCGCGGGCCATGGCGCCGTCGGGGTTGGAGCGCGGATTGAGCCGCGAGGGCGCTTGCGGCAACCCCGCGAGGATCGCCGCCTGCCACAGCGTCAGCCGCCGCGCCGAGACGCCGAAATACACCCGCGCCGCCGCATCTACGCCATAGGCGCCGCCGCCGAGATAGACGCGGTTGAGGTAGATTTCTAGCAGCTGGTCCTTGGTGAATCGGTGCTCCAGCCACAGCGCCATCAGCGCCTCCTGCACCTTGCGCCGGGTGCTGCGGGCGGGGCTCAGGAAGATGTTCTTCGCCAGCTGCTGCGTCAGGGTGGAACCGCCCTGCACCACGTCGCCGGCATGGAAGTTCCGGTAGAGCGCGCGGGCCAGGCCGATTGGGTCCAGGCCGAAATGCTGGCGGAAGCGGCGGTCCTCGATGGAGAGCAGCGCGGCGGGCATATAGGCGGGCATGTCGCGCAGCCGCAGCGTCTCGCCGTAGAGGTCGCCCTGGGTGCCGAGCAACGCGCCCTCGCTGGTTTGCAGGGTGACGCTGGGGCGGCGGGCATGCTCCAGCGCGATGTCCGTGCGCGGCATGTCGTAGGTGAACCAGAGCAGCACGGCGGCCACCGCGAAGGCGCCCCAGATCGCCAGGATGACGCACAGCCGAAAGAGCCGGCCGCCGAGACGCCGGCGGGCCGTGGATTGGGCGCGGGCTGGGGGCCCGCTGGGTTGTGGCCCGCTCGGGGGGGGCCGTCGTTCGAGCCGGGGGGAGGCTCGGGTGGCAGGGGCCGCGGGACGCAGCCTGGCGGCCGCCACTCGAGGCATGAGGGGACCTTAGCACCGGATAGCGCAGCTTGCATCCGCCACCTGCCGCTTGACCCCAGCCCAATGCATCGCCATTGCAGGACCAGCGAGGCCGACGAGAATTCGGCCGCACAGCGGCCGACGCGCCGCGACCAACAGTTTCACCAAGCGCGCCATGCTTGGGGCGCGAAGCCAAGCGCGCGGAGCGCGCGCCGGCGCCTGAGGAAAAATACTATGAACTGGATCAGTGAGTGGGCGCTGCCCAAGATCAAGACGCTCTTCGGCACGTCGCGCGAGGTGCCCGAGAACCTGTGGCACAAGTGCCCGGCCTGCGAGCAGATGATCTTCCAGACCGATCTGGAGAAGAACCTGCGCGTCTGCCCGCATTGCGGCCACCATATGCGGCTCTCGGCCCGGCAACGGCTCAACGCGACGCTGGATGAAGGCTGGCAGAAGATCGAGCTGCCCAAGGCTCCGGCCGACCCGCTGCGCTTCCGCGACCAGCGCCGTTATTCCGAACGCCTGCGCGACGCCCAGACGAAATCCGGCATGGACGACGCCATCATGGTCGGGCACGGCCATATCGCGGGCCAGCGCGCCGTGGCTGCGGCCTTCGAATTCGCCTTCATGGCGGGCTCGATGGGTGCGGGCGTCGGCGAGGGCGTGGTCACCGCCGCGCGGCTCGCGGTGCTGCAGGATGCGCCGCTGATCGTCTTCGCGAGCTCCGGCGGCGCGCGTATGCAGGAGGGCGCGGTGAGCCTGATGCAGATGCCGCGCACGGTGATCGCGACGCAGATGGTGAAGGATGCCGGCCTGCCCTTCATCGTCGTGATGTGCGACCCGACGACGGGTGGCGTCACGGCCAGCTTCGCCATGCTGGGCGACATCCAGATCGCCGAGCCGGGCGCGCTGATCGGCTTCGCCGGCGCTAGGGTCATCGAGCAGACCGTGCGCGAGGTCCTGCCGGAAGGGTTTCAACGGGCGGAATACCTGCTGGAACATGGCATTCTCGACATGGTGGTGAAGCGCGGCGAGATGCGCGAGACGCTGGGCCGCGTGATCCGGCTGCTGCGCGACGCGGATGGGGAACAGGCGCCCGTGGCGGCTTAAAGAACATCCCCCGTTCCGAAGCCATCATCGACCGGATGCATGCGCTGCATCCCAAGCTGATCGATCTCAGCCTCGGCCGGCTGCAGGGGCTGCTGGCGCGCCTCCGCCATCCCGAGCGCAGCCTGCCGCCGGTGATCCACGTCGCCGGTACCAACGGCAAGGGCAGCACCTGCGCTTTCCTGCGCGCCATCGGCGAGGCCGCTGGGCAGCGCGTGCATGTCTATACCTCGCCGCATCTGGTCCGCTTTCATGAGCGCATCCGCCTTGCGGGCACGCTCGTCGCCGAGGCGGCGCTGAGCGACGCGCTGGAAGAGGTGGAGCGGATCAACGGCGCCGAGCCCATCACCGTCTTCGAGATCACCACCGCCGTCGCGCTGCTGCTGTTCAGCCGTGTTCCGGCGGATCTCCTGGTGCTGGAAGTCGGCCTCGGCGGGCGCTTCGACGCGACCAACGTGATCGAGGCGCCGGTGGCCACCGCCATCGCCAGCGTCTCCGTGGACCACATGGAATTCCTCGGCGATACCCTGGAGAAGATCGCCTTCGAGAAGGCCGGGATCATCAAGCGCGGCATCCCCTGCGCGACCGGACTCCAGGCGCCCGCCGCGCTCGCCGTGATCGCCTCCTGCGCCGCTGGATTGGGCGCGCCGCTGCTGGCCCGCGACGCCGCATGGCGCATGGAACGCGACGGCACCGGCCATGTCTTCACCGACAATGCCGGCCGCCTGGAGTTGCCGCCACTGGGGCTGCGCGGGGCGCATCAAGCGGACAATGCCGGCATCGCCATCGCCGCCCTGCGTGCCTGGAATCCGCCGTGGCTGACCGGCGAGGCGATTGCGCGGGGCGTCGCCGCCGCCGAATGGCCGGCGCGGATGCAGCGCCTGCGCGGCACCCTCGCCCCGCCGCCGCCCTCCGAACTCTGGCTCGACGGCGGCCACAATGCCGGCGCCGGGGCAGCCCTGGCCGAGACGCTGGCGGAGTGGCACGACCGCCCGCTGCACCTCGTAGTGGGCATGAAGCAGGGCAAGACGGCGGAGGGTTTTCTCGCGCCGCTGCTGCCGCTCGCCACCAGCATCACCGCCGTCCGCGAGCCGGGGCAGCATCTGGCCATGTCGGTCGAGGATATCGTCGCGGCCAGCGGGGGCGTGGCGCGGCCGGGTCCGGATGTGGCCTCAGCGCTGGCGCGGATCGCGCGGGAGGAGGCGCCGGGGCGCATCCTGATCTGCGGCAGCCTCTATCTGGCCGGCGAAGTGCTGAAGGCGGATGCCGACCTGGTAGCCTGATCGGCTACTTGATCTCTTCGTCCGGCAGCACGCCGAAGATCTCGGCGCGCTTGATATAGCCCCGGCGGTCCTGCACCTGCACCTCGCACCAGGCGCTGCCGGCGTCGCAGCCGCGAATCCGCCCGATCACGCCTGGCCGCAGCCGCGCCACGGGGGCCGCGCCCTCCTCGGCCCGGCGCCGGAGCTGGACCTCGGCACTCGCCTCGCCACGCACGATGAAGGTCCGCCGCCCGGGCTGGAGGTTGGAGGCGGCAAGCCAGCCCTCCGCGCCATCGGGATCGCGGACGCGACGCCACTGGTCGTGCTCGCGGATGATTTGCACGGGCAGGTCGGCGCGCTGGTACCGCCACTCGACGGGAAAGCGCCGGTCGGGACCGACCCTCAGGTTCACGTCGTTGGAGCGCAGCGCGGCGAAGCGCGGCATAGGCAGGCCGGTGACGCTGCCGATGGCCTGCTGCGGCTCGGGCGGCGCCGGCGGCGCGGCTGCCGCTGCGGCGGCCGTCGCGGCGGCAGCGG